>JAHEMQ010000058.1:5008-30355 GCA_024643555.1 Crocinitomicaceae bacterium
TTCGTTCCGCGGACAGTGCGAGACCCTCCCCCGCTTCGACTACCACCGAAACTTCCGCCAAAGGCACCACCGAAAATATCTCCAAATTGCGAGAAGATATCGTCCATGTTCATGCCTCCACCAAAGCCTCCTTGTCCACCCATACCTGCATGACCAAAGCGGTCGTATTGCGCACGTTTTTCACTGTTGCTCAACACTTCGTATGCTTCTGCTGCCTCTTTGAACTTATCTTCCGCAGTGGCATCATCTGGATTTTTATCCGGGTGATACTTAATAGCTAATTTGCGGTATGCTTTTTTGATTTCCGCTTCATCGGCATTTTTGGCAACGCCTAGAACTTCGTAATAATCTCTTTTTTGACTCATAATGTGGGTCCGGTTATTGTCCTACGACTACTTTCGCAAAACGAATCACTTTATCGTTTAAATAATATCCTTTTTCAACGTCTTCAATGACTTTTCCAATCATCTTTTTGTCTGGAGCAGGTATGTTTGCAATCGCCTCATGTAAATCAATATCGAACGCAGCACCTTTCGCTTCCATTGCTTTCAATCCTTTGGAATCGAGAACACCTTTAAACAAGTTAAAGATCAAGTGAAATCCTTCTTTGATACTATCGACGTCTTCTAATTTTTCATTATTCACAATAGCACGCTCAAAGTTATCCATCACAGGAAGCAATTTATGAATTAAATCCTTATTTGCCGTGGCAATCAACTGCAAACGCTCCTCATTGGTACGTCTTCTATAGTTTTCGAATTCAGCATACAAACGTAAAAAACGATCGTTCAATTCAGCATATTTTTCTTCAGGAGTCGCCTCTTTCGGAGTCTCTTCCGTTCCTTCCTCTACCCTCACATCGTTTGATTCCGTAGTTTCTTCTTGTTGACCTTGTGTTTGATCCGTATTTAAATCGTCCTTCTCTTCTGACATATTCTGAAATTTTAATTCGCTTTTGGGTTCGCAAAGATAAGACCATTGTGAAAATTAAGTCAAGGTGTCAGCAAGTTTCTGCCTTTCTTTGAAAAGTTGTCAGTAAAATCCATTCGGCGTCCATTTTCAACGTAAATTTGTCGCACTAATCCTAACTCATGAAATTAATCTACCGTCTTTTCGTTCTGATGAACTTTTTCCTTCTTGGAAATTATACGAATGCACAATTGTTGTATCGTATTTCAGGGAATGGCTTGAAACAGGATTCTTATATTTTTGGCACCATTCATACCATGCCGAAAGAGGATTTTGAAATGCCAAAAAAAGTCATGGACGCCCTTAAATCCTGTGCGACCATTGCACTCGAAATAGAAATTGACATGACGATGTCTCAAAAAATCGAATTAGCGAAAATGACCATCATTCCGAACGGTGGCACTTTGAAGGATTTCATGACTGATTCTGCTTATACCCGTGTAAAATCCTATTGCATGGATTCCCTATTGTGGAAAGAATCAAAGTTTGACCAATACGCCCACATGAAACCTTTTTTCTTTAGCTCTGTCGTCCTTCAAGAAAAAATCGGCAAGCAAAAGTCATTCGAAATGGAGTTCGACAAACTAGCTAAAAAGTACAAAAAACCACTAATTGGACTTGAAACAATCATGTATCAAATGGAAACCATTGATCGCATCAGCATCAAAGACCAAGTGCAATTCATGGATGACTTTTCAGATATGTCGGAGTTCGATGTCCTATTTCAACTGTATGAAAAAGAAGACATTAACGGTTTGTATACAATGATTGCATCCGAAACGGATATGCTTCCCGAATTCAATCATTGGTTTTTGGATGTTCGCAATGCCAATTGGATACCAGTTATTGAGAATCAAATTGGTAAAGAGGCCACGTTTATTGCAGTAGGAGCCGGACACCTCGGTGGAACAAATGGCGTACTTGAGTTGTTGAGAAAACAAGGCTATTCAGTAAGTGGAATAAACGATTAAACTACCCACAAAAACCAATGAACCTATTAGCACATTAGCAAACTAGCACATTAGCATATTAGCATATTAGCACATTAGCACATTAGCATATTAGCACATTAGCACATTAGCATATTAGCACATTAGCACATTAACCTATGAACACAGAATTTCAACGCATCATCGAATTTAGACGTTCCAATCGCAAATTTGACGCAAATACTCCCGTTCCAAACGAAGTGATTCAAACGAGTATCGAACGTGCCATTCTTTCGCCGAACAGTAGCAACATGCAACTTTGGGAATTCCATTGGATACATTCCAAGGAGATGCTGGAGACTTTTGTACCTTTATGTTTGGGTCAAAGTGCCGCTAAGACCGCGCAACACATGGTGGTGTTTGTGACCCGCAAGGACAAATGGAAAAGTCGTGCAAAATGGAATTTGGACATGGTAAAATCGACTATTGTTGGCGAACCAGACAAGGCACAGAAAATGGGCATGAATTACTACGGAAAAGTCATGCCACTTCTCTACTCTAACGATCCTTTTGGATTCATGAGTTTGATTCGTCGCAGCATTAGTTTCTTCGCTGGATTGAGCAAACCCTTTTTTCGAACGGGCGGCAGTTCCAACCAACGCGTAGGTGTTCACAAGTCTTGTGCCCTAGCAGCTCAAACGTTCATGTTATCCATCGCTGCTGAAGGATTTCATACCTGTCCGATGGAAGGATTCGATGAAAAACGCGTAAAGAAAGCATTGAATCTTCCGAGAGGTGCAGAAATCAATATGATTATTTCGGTCGGACTTGGAACCGAGCCTGGAATTTGGGGGCCAAGAATGCGTGTTCCAAACGAAGAAGTGATTTTCAAGCATTAGGAAATTCGAAACTTCGAAACCGTTTTTTCATAATTTCGAATGCCCACTTTCATCGCAGGTGAGATTGGATTCGCCTGAACGAGTTGAACCACTGCATCTAACTCAGTGATTATTTCGGGATAGCGCTCAGCAAACACTGTCAGTTTATACAAGGCATAAACGCGCAGAGCAACTTTGTTTCCTTCGTTTTTCACGTGCGCAATCAAGGCATCTAAAAATTCACCTTCTCGATAATTTGTCAAAGGGAATTCCAATAATGTCACCAATAAATTGCGTAAAATAGATTGATTCGTTGAAACGAGAAAATGATCGATAAACGCATGTTCGTAGGATGACAACAAGGTCCAATCCGCTTTGGCAAGATGAATCAACAACCATGAGGCATGCGCTGGTAAAGGCGCTTTTTTAGTTCCAATTGCCAAGGCGACTAAATCTGGAATAAACTCCGGATGGGCAACAAAATACTGATGCCATTCTGTAAATTTTGGCTCTTGAAACCGAGCGACTAAGGCTTCTTCAACGTTCATTATTCTAAATAGAAAAAGCGAGTTTTCACTCGCTTTTTTTTTGAATTTTATCCTTCTTTTGTTTCAGAGTCACCAGTAGCACTTTTCTTCGTTGCCTTTGGTTTTTTAATGGTGACTTTCAATTCATCCTTTCCATCTTCATGGTCCAATAAAATGGTATCACCTTCTTTCAAATTCGCATTGATAATTTCTTCTGCGAGCGGATCTTCAATGAATTTTTGAATCGCTCGTTTCATTGGACGCGCTCCAAATTTCTCATCGTAACCTTTATCCAAGATGAAATCTTTCGCCTTTTCAGTGCTTTCCACGAAATACCCCATCCCTTTGATGCGCGCATGCAATTTCTCTAACTCAATGTCAATGATTTTGTGAATGTCCTCACGACTCAATGACTTGAACATGATCATGTCATCCACACGATTCAAGAACTCTGGAGAAAATGCTTTACGCAAGGCATTTTGAATGACCAACTTCGAATTCGCTTCTTTCGCTTCTTCTTGGGATTTTGTCCCGAAACCAACACCTGTTCCAAAATCAGCCAGTTGACGCGCACCAATGTTCGATGTCATGATTAGGATGGTATTCTTGAAATCAATTTTACGACCAAGTCCGTCGGTCATGTGTCCATCATCCAACACCTGCAACAACAAGTTAAAGACATCTGGATGCGCTTTTTCGATTTCATCCAATAAGATAATGGCATATGGTTTACGCCGAACCTTTTCGGTTAATTGTCCACCTTCTTCGTAACCAACATATCCCGGAGGCGCTCCAACCAAGCGCGAAATGGAGAATTTCTCCATGTATTCGGACATATCGATGCGAATCAAAGCATCTTCTGAGTCAAATAAATTCTTCGCAAGTACTTTCGCTAATTGTGTTTTTCCGACACCTGTCGGGCCTAAGAAAAAGAAGGATCCAATTGGTTTGTTTGGATCTTTCAATCCTGCACGGTTGCGCTGAATAGCCTTTACAACTTTATCTACAGCCTCATCTTGTCCAATGACTTTTCCACGAATGGTTTCCGCCATTTTCACCAATTTGCCCATTTCGGATTCCGAAACTTTGGTCACTGGAATACCACACATCATGGAAACCACTTCCGCTACGTGTTCTTCCGTTACAACCACACGGTTATTTTTAGATTCTTCTTCCCATTTCGTTTTCGCTGCTTCCAATTGTTCTTGAAGTTTACGCTCGTTATCGCGCAACTCAGCCGCTTTTTCGTATTGTTGAGAGCGAATCACTTCCGCTTTTTGTTCTTTCAACCCCTCAATCTTCGCTTCAATGTCCACAATTTCTTGCGGCACATTAATATTGGTGATGTGCACACGAGACCCCACCTCATCCATGGCATCAATCGCTTTATCTGGAAGGTGTCGGTCCGTGATGTAACGCTCCGTTAATTTCACACAAGAAGCAATGGCTTCCGGCGTGTAGGTCACCGAGTGATGTTCTTCGTATCGTTCTTTAATGTTATTCAAAATTTGAATGGTTTCGTCCACCGAAGTTGGCTCAATGATGACTTTTTGGAAGCGACGTTCTAAGGCTCCATCTTTTTCAATGTACTGACGGTATTCATCCAAAGTCGTTGCTCCAATCGCTTGCATCTCTCCACGCGCCAACGCTGGCTTAAACATGTTTGAGGCATCTAAGGATCCGCTCGCACCACCTGCACCAATAATGGTGTGGATTTCATCGATGAACAAAATGATGTCCGGATTTTTTTCAATCTCCTGCATCACAGCCTTCATACGTTCCTCAAATTGTCCGCGGTATTTTGTTCCCGCAACCAAAGAAGCGAGGTCCAAGGAAACAATACGTTTGTTAAAAAGGATGCGTGAAACTTTGCGTTGGACAATGCGCAAGGCGAGTCCTTCCGCTATCGCACTTTTACCCACTCCTGGCTCCCCTATTAATATCGGATTGTTCTTTTTACGACGGGACAGAATCTGACTCACGCGTTCAATTTCTTTCTCACGTCCAACAATCGGATCTAATTTTCCCGCCTCAGCCATTTTGGTCAAATCCCGCCCAAAATTATCCAATACGGGGGTTTTAGATTTCGGGTCAGCCGGTTTGCGTGGCGTTCCTCCGTAGTTTTCTTCTTCTTCATTTCCGCCACTATTGCTCGGAAATTCAGCTCTTGGTTGTTTGCGTTCTTCTAACATAACTTCGTATTCGTCTCGTGCATTTTCGTACATCACACCATATTTATTAAGGACCTGACAAGCAACACAGTCTTCATTGCGCAGAATGGTCAGCAGCAAATGTTCTGTTCCGATAATAGGTGACTTGAATTCCTTCGCCTCTAAATAGGATTGTTTAATGATGTTTTCGGTTTGTTTTAATAAAGGTAAATTGAGATTGGCGATATAGGTAACGGAAGATTTCGTGAGAATATGCTCTACTTCCGACTTCACTTGATTCAGATCCAGGTTGAATTCTTGTAAAATATGAACTCCTGTCCCCTCGTTCAAGCGAATTAATCCCAACAATAAATGTTCGGCACCAACGAATTCATTCATCAAACGCACAGCCTCATCTCGACTGTAGCTGATTAAATCCTTGACGCGCGGTGAAAATTTCGCTTCCATGTGTTCACTTTTTAAGCAATACAAATATAACTTTTATATTTCGCAACGGCTGTTAATTATTCACAATTTATGCATTGATTTTGTTAGTAAAATTAGCTGAAGCGCCTAGTTCAGCATCCTTATTTCATTAATTTTGAATGCTTAAATTGACAAGCAGAATTTAATTATCAATAAACATGGCTGAAGGAGAAAAAATTATTCAGATAAACATTGAGGATGAAATGAAATCAGCGTACATCGATTATTCGATGTCTGTTATTGTTTCACGTGCCTTACCTGATGTGCGGGATGGATTCAAACCGGTACATAGAAGAGTTTTGTATGGAATGCAAGACCTTGGTGTTTATTCGAATCGACCTTATAAAAAATCTGCGAGAATCGTAGGTGAAGTGCTCGGTAAATACCATCCGCATGGTGATAGTTCCGTATACGACACAATGGTACGTATGGCTCAACCTTGGTCCTTGCGTTATCCATTGGTAGATGGACAAGGAAACTTTGGTTCAGTCGATGGAGATAGTCCAGCGGCAATGCGTTACACCGAAGCACGTTTGCGGAAAATCGCCGAAGAAATGTTGGGCGATTTGGAGAAAGAAACAGTGGATTTCACTCCGAACTTCGATGACAGTTTAGAGGAACCAAGTGTACTTCCAACTAAAATCCCGAACCTTTTAATAAATGGTGCAGCGGGTATTGCTGTCGGAATGGCGACGAACATGGCTCCACATAACCTGACAGAGGTGATTGATGGAATCATCGCTTATGTGGACAACAAAGAAATTACCGGAGAAGAGTTGTTGCAATTTGTAAAAGCTCCTGACTTCCCAACGGGAGGTATTATTTACGGATACGAAGGTGTGCGCGATGCCCTATTAACGGGTCGTGGCCGCATCGTAATTCGCGGAAAAGCGGAAATTGAAGAAGAAAACGGAAGAGAACAAATCATTGTTACGGAAATTCCCTACCAAGTCAACAAAGCGGAGATGATCAAAAAGATCGCTGAGTTGGTGAACGATAAAAAAATCGAAGGGATCTCTGACTTGCGTGACGAGTCCGACCGTAACGGTATGCGCATTGTGTTTGAAATCAAACGCGATGCAATTGCAAATGTTGTCTTAAATAAATTGTACAAATTCACAGCCCTGCAAACGTCGTTCTCTGTAAACAACATTTGTTTGGTTGCTGGACGTCCGCGCATGATGGCATTACGTGACTTAATTCAAGAATTCGTTGAATTCCGTCATGAAGTAGTGATTCGTCGAACGAAATTTGACTTAAGAAAAGCCGAGGAACGTGCACACATTTTAGAAGGCCTTATCATTGCATCGGATAACATCGATGAGGTGATTGAAATCATTAAATCATCATCGAGCCCTGATGAAGCGAGGGAACGCTTGTCGGTTCGTTTTGGTTTATCCGAAATTCAAACACGTGCCATTGTTGACATGCGTTTGCGTCAATTGACAGGACTAGAGCAAGACAAATTGCGTGCGGAATTCGATGAATTAATGAAATTAATCACGGACCTAAAAGACATTTTAGCAAACGAGGATCGACGCATGCAAATCATCAAGGATGAATTAAATGAAATGCGTGACAAATACGGCGATGAGCGTCGTTCCCGCATTGAATATTCTGCGAGCGAAATGCGCATGGAAGATTTAATCGCAGATGAAGAGGTGGTCGTAACGATTTCTCACGCTGGATACATTAAACGTACCAACTTAGCGGAATACAAAGTTCAAAACAGAGGTGGAATGGGATCGAAAGGATCTGCGACGCGTGACCAAGATTTCTTGGAGCACTTGTTCGTTGCTACCAACCACAATTACTTATTGATCTTTACAGAAAAAGGAAGATGTTTCTGGATGCGTGTGTATGAAATTCCAGAAGGAAATAAAACATCGAAAGGAAGAGCGATTCAAAACTTGATCAACATTCCGCAAGATGACAAAGTAAAAGCTTACGTAAAAGTTCTTGACTTAACAGATAAAGATTACGTTGAAAATAACTTCATCGTGATGTGTACGAAACAAGGTGTCATTAAGAAAACATCTTTGGAAGCTTACTCTCGTCCACGCTCGAATGGTATTAACGCGATCGGAATCCGTGAGAACGATGAATTGTTAGAAGCAAAATTAACAAATGGGACTAACGAAATCGTTTTAGCAACAAGTTCAGGACGCGCCATTCGCTTTAACGAATCAACCGTTCGTCCAATGGGTAGAAATGCCTCTGGAGTTCGCGGGGTTACTTTAACAAGCGACGACGACTGCGTAATTGGAATGATTTGCGTTGAGGATATTTTCTCAACGATTTTAGTTGTTTCGGAAAAAGGATATGGAAAACGTACTTTCTTGAACGATCCTGAAGACAAAGAACCAGTTTACCGCATCACTAACCGTGGTGGAAAAGGAGTGAAAACATTGAACATTACGGATAAAACTGGAAAACTGCTTTCTATTCAGAATGTATTTGACGAAGACGACTTAATGATCATCACGAAATCTGGTGTAACGATTCGCATGCACGTGGACACCATCCGCACGATGGGAAGAGCAGCACAAGGAGTTCGCTTAATCAACCTGAGAGCGAATGCTGAAATTGCAGCGATTGCTCGCGTTCCACGAACAGAGGACGAAGACGAAGACATTGAAGTGATCGAAGGCGCTGATATTCCGTTGACGGATGAAACAGCTGATTCTGGCACAGAAATTGAAACAGGGGACGAAGCTTAATATTATTGTAAATATCAAACAAGAAGATATGAAACGAAACTTCATGAAACTAACGGCAGTAATCGCATTTTCTGCCCTGACTTTTGGATCGTTTGCACAGAAAAAAAATGTGACCGACGCCATAATGACTTACAAAAAGTACAACCCGATGACGAACGGAATCGAGCCATCCAAAAAAACGGTAGAGGAAGCGCGTAAATTCATCGATTTGGCTGCGGTAAACCCTGAAACAGCAGAGGACTTCAAAATGCACCTGTATCGTGCTGAGATTTACTATAGCTTAATCGAAGTGGCGACGATGGATGCAGCGAAGGTTCCATTGGACGAAGCAAAAATGAAGGAGTATGAAACAATTTCAAAAGCCTCTTTCAAAAAAGTATTGGAAGACCCGAAGAAAACATGGACTTCCGATGCGCAAACGTTTATGTCCTTCCGTTCTGACTTGATGTTCAACCAAGGTTTGGAGGCTTACACAAACAAAAAATACGACGAAGCATTAAATGCGTTTTTGGTTTCTTATTATTTACGCACCTTCCTGAACGAGGAGTACAAAGATGCGGAAGTAAATGCGACTTTGAGTTTGAATAATTATGTAGACAAATTAATCGATGCCAAAGAATTTGACAAAGCAGTAGAAGCCGTAAACAGTTTGTTGGAAGTTTTCCCTAACAATATCGACGCCTTGATTTCCATGGTGAACATTTATTTACAAAAAGGAGATGTTGCCAATACCGAAGTCTACATTAACAAAGCACTTTCGATTGATGCGAACAACAAACAATTGTACTACATTCTCGGGACTTCTTACATTGAATTAAAGCAAAATGATAAAGCAGCAGAAGCACTTTCAAAAGCAATTTCGATTGACCCGGAATACAATGAGGCGTTGTATCAATTAGGAGCGCACTACTACAACTGGGCAGCAGAAACGAGAACAGCAGCCATGAATTTGGACATGAAGGATCCAAAGGCGAAAGAGTTGGAAAAAAGAGCGAACGAATTATTTACCTTGGCCTTAGTACCATTGGAGAAATACATCGAGAAAAATCCAAATGAAAAATCCATTTTGGACATTTTATACAAAACCAATACGAAGCTTGGACGCATCGAAAAAGGTCAAGAGTATAAAAAACGCTTGGATGCATTAAAACAACAATAAGTATTTTGTAATAAATAAAAGGAGGCTGCCCGAAATCGGGCAGTTTTTTTATGCCTAAAAAAATCGCTGTCATTGGAGCTGGATTCTCAGGAACCATGGTTGTTCGTCAATTGATGGACCAAGGATTTAATGGCACAATAGAACTGTTTCACTTAGGCAAAACGATTGCAACAGGACCAGCATATTCGGAGCAAAATCCAGATTTGTTATTAAACGTTCGCAGTGCAAACATGAGCGCTTTTCCCGACGACAAAGATCATTTTATACGTTTTCTGCAGGAACATTTTCCAGAACATGTCGATCCAAGTTCGTTTTGTCCACGCTACATCTATGGAAAATACTTGCAACATCTTTGGAAAGAAACATTACATCGTTCCACAAAAGTTCCAATTACACTGATCGTGAAAGAAGGTGCTTTTGTCGATCCCCCTGATTATTCCCACATCGTGCTCGCGACGGGCAATGAGCTTCCGAGCATTCCACAGGTCATTTCGGAAGGTGTACGATCTTCGTCCTTATTCCTTGAGAATCCATGGAATAGCCAATTCGTTGTCCCCGATTCAAAAGACCCCATTTTTATTCTAGGCAATGGACTCACGATGGTTGACACGGTGTTGAATTTACGAAAGCGCGGTGCAACGCAACAAATCATTGCGCTTTCACGACACGGATTTCAAATGCTGAGTCATCCCAATGCAACCAGTGTACAAACGGACATCATCCTTCCAAACAAAACGAGTTTGCTGGAACTCCTCTCCTATTTTAACAGGAAGCGCAAAACGGAATCACTCGGCCATTTTTTAAATCGAATTGATGCTTGTCGACCTTTCATGGCTATGTGGTGGCAAGAATTTTCATCAGCTGAAAAGCACTTCTTCTTAAAACATTTACGTCACCGCTGGGGAACGGTTCGTCATCGGATTCCGACCGAAATCGCACAACAAATTACTTCCGAAAAAGCAAATGGAAACTTGCATGTTCTTGCCGGTAAACTCTTAGAAACTGAACTTCAAGACGGCAAATTACTGATTCGATATACTGCTGAAGGTGGAGATCAGACAATTCGATGCTCTTTGTTCATCAATTGCACTGGTCCAGAAATATCCATCGAACAAATGTCCAATCCAACAATTCAACAATTCCTAACAAATGAATGGATTCTCCCAGATGAAGTTCAACAAGGAATTCTCATCGATCCAAAAAGACACATTGCACGAGGTAAATCTAAGGTCCCGATTTATGCCATGGGCAATTTATGCAAAGGAACTTTTTGGGAAAGTACGGCCATTGGTGAACTCCGATCACAAGCAAAATTGATTGCAAAAGACATTCTTCAGCACTGAATTAATGGATTTATTTTCTTACTTTTGAAACATGGAATTTATACATCCAGAACGGCTCTGGCTTCTTTCGCTCTTACTGGTTCCAATCATTATTCACCTTTTTCATTTTCGCCGTCAAAAGGTACTTTACTTTTCTTCTCTTAAATTTATTCGTTTCATTGAGCAAGAAAACAAATCCACACAAAAACTTCGACATCTTCTGGTATTACTTTGTCGCTGTTTGGCTTTGATCTTGATTGTCTTTGCCTTTGCGATGCCCATCATACCATTGAGCGATGCTGCTTCCAAAGGCGGGAAAAACGTGTTAGCGATCTATATCGACAATTCATTTTCAATGACCGCGATTGGCGAGGAAGGTGAACTACTTTCTGAAGCGCGAGAAATGGCAAAACGCATGTTGTCCAAAACACCAATTGAGACGCGCGTGTTGGTCTTTACGAATAAAATGGACGGTGTTGAACAGCGTCTACTGACTAAAATCGAAGCCTTAGCTTACATTGATAAAATTGAGCCCACTTCCATTCGTCGAAACATGGATGAAGTCATTAAGTGGCAAAAGAATTTTTTAGACAAAGAAAACAACGAGGTAGAACGACTTAAAACACGTCAAATTGTTTTACTATCCGACTTTCAATCGAATTCCTTTTTATTGGACAAATTGGAAGCTGATGAAAAATCGAATTACTATACCTTTCAATTTATTGCTCAAGACCCCGGGAATTTATACATCGACTCAATTTGGTTTGCGACCCCTGTTCACAAGAACGGAGAACCGAACGAACTTTTTGTTCGCTTGCACAATGATTCTAAATCTGAGCGCGTGAACCTAGAATTAGACGCCCGCATCGGGAAACAGAAACGCACCATGTTTTTGGACATCGCACCGAATGAAAAAAGAACCACCAGTTTTCCATTTACAGAAAAAGGCACAGGGTTCAAGACTGGAATGGTGAGCATTAGCGATAAGCAACTGTATTGGGATGATGATTTTTACTTTTCCTACAACGTTGCAAAAAATGCAGAAGTATTGATTCTCAATGGCGAATCAGCTAGTTCAAAAGTTGCTCAGGTATTCGCTGTAGAGCCTTTTTATCACAGCAATTCGATGGCAAATGTCAATTACACCAAAGATTTATTAGAAAAAAGTGACTTAGTTGTGTTGAATGGATTAAATGAAATCCCCTCGGGATTAAGTGGTGATTTAACGGAATTCCATGAAAAAGGCGGGGCGGTTTTTGTCATTCCAGGTGAGCGCATCAACTTATCCAATTACAACAATTTACTTTCAGGTATTCAATTGCCGCGCTTGGGCGAGCTGATGTCGGATGGACTTAAAATCAACCAAATCCAATACAAGGATCCATTTTTTGTAGGAGTTTTCGAAAAGGAAAACCAAGAGTTGAATTTACCCAATGTCAAGAAAGCCTACCGAATTGGAGCAGACATACAATCCAGCAGCTTCCCTCTTCTTCGCTTTCGAAACGACGCTCCATTGTTTGTCCGTGCAGGAACACAGTCTTTCCTTCTCAGCACTGCGCTTCAAGATGATTTCGGGAACTTTACTGGAAATGCTATTTTTCCTACCCTACTTCTCAGGGCTGGTGAATTTGCTTCGCAAAACTTCCCCTTGTTCGCCACAATTGGTTTAGATGCAAACATTCCGATTCGCAAAGAGGTCAGCACAGAAAAACCCATCGAATTGAAAAACGGTAAATTCTCTTTTATTCCAAGCACTCAAAACTTGAATGGAAAAACAAAAATTTCCATTGCTGGAATGGAAGCGATTGAACGCTTAAAAGCTGGCGTTTATTCCATTCAAAATGAGGACACTCTAGGATTACTTGCAGTGAATTACGATCGTAAAGAATCCCTCATGAAGCAGCAATCGGAAGATGAAATTCTAAAAGGATTAAACGAACGAGGCATAAAAAATTGTACATTTAACACGGTCAAAGATGGACAAAGTTTAGCAGAGATTGAAATCGATAAGCCTTTGGAATACTGGCGAATCTTTTTAGTACTCGGCTTACTCTTCGTTCTTTCAGAAATGGCCTTGATAAAATTTTGGAAATGAAAATCCTGTTAAAAAACGCAAAAATCATCAATCAAACGTCTTCCCACCACGGAAAACGCATGGATATCTTAGTGGTCGATGGAAACATTCAACAAATTGCTCCTTCCATTCAAGATGCGGATGCCATTGAAATGGGTTCCGCAGACCTACATGTCTCCATGGGTTGGGTGGATTTGAAAGCAGATTTTTGCGACCCAGGGATGGAGCACAAAGAAACCGTTCAAAGTGGACTCGATGCAGCTTCTATCGGTGGATACACACATGTGCACGTGGTACCAGGGACACAGCCATGTATCGATGGAAAATCCCAAATTGCTTACCTCTATCAAAAAGCCGAAGGACACTGTACTCAAATTCACGCGCTAGGAGCATTGACAAAAGGATTAAAAGGAGAAGAATTAGCGGAGCTTTACGACATGTTTCAGATGGGAGCGAACGTATTTACTGACGATACGCATTCCGTTTCTGCAGGCATCATGTACCGCGCCTTATTATACACGAAGAACTTTGGTGGAAAAGTAATGACCTTTAGTCGCAATGAATCGTTGGCTGGAAAAGGACTCGTAAATGAAGGCGAAGCATCCACTCGAACCGGGTTAAAGGCAGATGCAGCGATTGCAGAAATCATTGAAATAGAACGCAATTTACGATTGGTAGAATACACCGAAGGAACACTACACTTGAGTGGACTTTCCACTGCAGAAAGTGTCTGTTTGGTGAAAGAAGCAAAAAAACGAGGATTACAAGTTACTGCAGATGTACATGTGATGAACCTTTGTTTTACGGAACAAGCGATGTTGGACTTTAATTCACACCTCAAAGTCTTGCCGGTTCTTCGAAAAGAATCGGACCGAATCGCGTTATGGGAAGGACTCAAGGATGGAACCATCGACACGATTGTTTCGGACCATCGTCCAGCTGATGCAGAAGAAAAAGAATTGGAATTTGACCTCGCAAATTTCGGAGCACCTCAATTGGAAACTGTTTTTGCAGCTTTGAACAGCTCAAAAGAATCTGATTTAGAAACACTAGTAGCAGCGTTGAGCGAACGAAGTCGAAACATTGCTGAAATTCATCAGGCATCCATCGAAGAAGGAACACGTGCTGATTTGAGCATCTTTGATCCGAGTGTAAACTTCGAATGGTCAATCGAGTCTCAACACCAAAGATTCAGTCCTTTTAAGAACCAAACAATGAAGGGAAAAGTTCTTGGCATTATTCACGGTGCACAAGCATGTATTCAACAAGCGTAATGTCGAAAAAGTCCTTCATACAAGAGTTTTTTAAGCAAAATAAAATGGTGGGTTCATTGATTCCGAGCTCTCGTTTTTTAGCAAAAAAAATGCTGCATAACATCCCTTTTCAAAACGCTAAGGTTATCGTCGAACTTGGACCTGGCACAGGAATTTTCACGGAAAAGATCATCGAGAAATTAGCGCCAGACACGCACTTGGTGGTGATCGAATTAAATGATGTTTTCTATCAAAACCTTTCAGCTAAAGTGACAAATGAACATTGTCACATCGTACATGGCTCCGCGAGTGATTTAGGGAAAATTCTTCAGGACCTTGGATTCGAAAAAGCAGATTGCGTGGTTTCTTCCCTTCCCTTGACTAATTTTCCTAAAGACCTGCGCATTGACATCATGAATGCGGTGACCGATTGCTTAACACCAACTGGAACCTTCATCCAATTTCAATACACCTTACAATCCAAAAAACATTTTCAACGCATTTTCAAACATGTGTCGATAAATTACGCTGCTTTTAACTTTCCTCCAGCCTTCGTTTATTGCTGTTCGAATAGCTGATTTCTTTTGCGTATCTTTGCGCAAAATTTGAAGCATGTTAAGTGTAAACAACCTATCCCTCCAATTCGGAAAACGCGTACTTTTTGATGAAGTAAATGTGAAATTTGTCAATGGCAACTGTTATGGTGTCATTGGTGCGAATGGAGCCGGAAAATCTACCTTTTTAAAGATTTTAACAGGTGACCAAGATCCCACAACAGGTCGCGTAGAACTTGAACCAGGAAAGCGCATGGCCTTCTTGAAACAAAATCACTTTGAATTTGACAAAGTACAGGTTTTGCAAACCGTTATCATGGGTCACAAACGACTGTATGAAATCATGGTGGAAAAAGATGCCTTGTATGCCAAGGAAGATTTCTCCGATGCAGATGGAATGAAAACAGCTGAATTGGAAGGTGAATTTGCAGATTTGGAAGGATGGAATGCAGAAACCGATGCGGCAACGCTTCTAAGTAATCTTGGAATCGACGAGTCCAAACATTACTTATTGATGGAAGAACTTTCGAATGACTTAAAAGTTCGTGTCCTATTGGCTCAAGCGCTTTTTGGGAATCCTGATGTATTGATCCTCGATGAGCCAACGAATGACTTGGACTTGAAAACCATTTCTTGGTTAGAAGATTTCCTCTTGGATTTTAGAAATACCGTCATCGTAGTATCGCATGACCGTCACTTTTTGGATACGGTATGTACACACATTTGTGACATCGACTATAGTAAAATCAACATGTTTACTGGAAACTACTCGTTCTGGTATCAATCTTCACAATTGGCTTCCAGACAGCGTTCAGATAAAAACAAAAAAGCTGAGGATAAGAAAAAAGAATTGTTGGACTTTATCGCCCGATTTTCTGCGAATGCATCCAAATCCAAACAAGCAACTAGTCGTCGTAAAATGCTCGACAACCTGGATTTAGAAGAAATACAACCTTCATCTAGAAGGTATCCAGGAATTACCTTCCACCAAGACCGCGATGCTGGAAATCAAATTTTGAACATCGAACATTTGTCGAAAAGCGTAGATGGAAAAACCCTTATTACAGACATGAACATCACCGTCAATAAAGGTGATAAAATTGCATTTGTATCGAAAGACTCCGTGGCTCTTACGGCATTTTTTGAGATCCTGACAGGAAACATGAAAGCAGACAAAGGTGATTTCCTTTATGGAACAACGATTACCACTGCATATTTACCAAATGACAATCACCATTATTTTGATTCTAAAATTTCGTTAATCGATTGGCTGCGTCAATACGCACAAACCGATGAAGAGCGTGAAGAAGTGTATTTACGTACCTTTTTAGGACGTATGTTGTTCACTGGTGAAGAAGCCATGAAACACGCGACTGTTTTATCTGGAGGTGAAAAAGTGCGTTGTATGTTGTCCAAAATGATGTTAGCCAAAGCGAACTTATTACTGATGGATGAACCAACGAATCACTTGGACTTGGAATCGATTACGGCATTAAACAACGCCATGAAGGAATTCCAAGGGACCTTGCTTTTCACTTCGCATGACCACGAATTGGTGAATACCGTAGCAAATCGCATTATCGAAATCACACCAAATGGAATCATTGACAAAATGATGACCTTTGATGAGTACTTAGCAGACGATAAAATCACACAACTCCAACAAGAATTATACGCGTAATGTCCGAGGTGATTCCATACCGAATTTCTTGTGTCAACGCTCAACAGCGTTACATCCAATTTTCAGCGACTTTCCCGTCAACGGATACACACCTCACCTTGCACTTGGCGTCATGGCGCCCAGGTAGGTACGAACTCGGTAACTTTGCGAAAAACATCAAAGGATTCCGGGTTTTTGACGATCAAAATAAAGCACTTAGCTTTGAAAAATCCAACAAAGACACGTGGCAAATACCCACTGCGGAAACGAACAGTGTTCGAGTGGAATATAGTTATTACGCCGCAGAATTAAACGCAGGTTCAAGTTACTTAGATGATCAACAATTGTACATCAATCCAGTCAATTGTTTTTTATTTTCAGATGAGTCTCATGGCTACGACTTGCGATTAGAGCTCCCTGCTCATTGGAAAATCGCTAGTGCACTTCCGTTTGAAAACAATGGCTGTCATGTGGCAAACTTTGACAAGCTTGCAGACAGTCCATTTATTTCTTCGGCTGGTCTTCAGAAAAATTCATACGAGGTAAATGGTTACCATTTTCACATATGGTTCAACCATCAATCGTTTGTTCCATGGGAGCAAGTATTAATGGATTTTGAAAAATTCACTCGTGCACAAATCGAGGATTTCACCGAGTTTCCCGTTCAGGATTTTCATTTTCTCATCCATTCCTTGCCATACGCCGCCTATCATGGCGTGGAACATTTAGAAAGTACTGTCATTACGCTTGGTCCAAGTTATGACGTTTTTGGAAACTTATACAAGGAACTGTTAGGTGTTTCTTCTCACGAATTATACCATGTGTGGAACGTGAAAAGTATCCGACCGGCAGAAATGCAACCGTACGATTTTAAAGCGGAGAATTATTCGGTTTCAGGCTTTGTGTATGAAGGCGTGACGACGTATCTCGGTGATTTATACTTACTCAAAAGCGGTGTCTTTACTTTGGACCAATATTTAGTGGAACTCGGGAAACAACTGCAAAAGCATTTCGACAATCCTGGGCGCTTCAATTACTCCGTAGCGGACTCCTCTTACGACACCTGGCTAGATGGTTATACGCCAGGAGCACCAGGTCGTAAGGTATCCATTTACACAGAAGGCTGTTTACTCGCATTCGTTTGCGACATGAAGATTCAACAAGCGACAAAGTACAAACATGGCATTCAAGAAGTCATGAAACGCTTGTACTTTGATTTCGCGGTGAAAGGAATTGGTTACACTTGGCAAGACTACCAACGAATCTTAGAAAACGTAAGTGGCATTTCCTTTGAGGACTTTTTCCAACGCTTTATTTTTGGAACGGAGCCCTATGAATCGATTTTAGTAGAGGCATGTGAGTTTTTTGGACTAGAAATCAAACAAGTTCCTTCCGCGAGTTATTCCGAGGCGAAATTGGGGATGAAAGTACTTCCGAAAGGTTCTGACGCTCAAATTACAAGTATCTATCCTGGTTCTCCAGCGGATCTTGGTGGATTGGCCATCAACGATGAAATCATTGGCGTCAATCAGATTCGATTGCAAAACAATTTGGATCAGTGGCTTTCATTCCACGACTCAAACACAAAGACCTTGTTGATTCACCGAAATGGCAGACTCATGGAAAAAACATTGCCTGAAGTGAACAGATTCTTCTATCTGACGCATACAGTAAAACGATTGGATGAGTTGAACCAACATCAACGCAAAGCATTGAAATCTTGGGGAAACCTAAGCATCGATTAATTGGCGAAAGGCATCTTTAGGAAAGTTTAAAAAGGTCAGTTTCTCTGTGGCGCGCGTCACGGAGGTATACAACCAACGCAAGTAATTTTTCGTTTGCATTTCCTCTGGAATAAATCCATAATCAATGTACACATGTTTCCATTGTCCACCCTGCGCTTTGTGAACCGTCACTGCATGTGCATATTTGATTTGTAAGGCATTGAAATAGGGTGATTTCATGATTTTTTGATACCGTTTGTTTTTCACACGTTCCTCACTAAAATCCTTTTCAATGGCATAAAACAACTGACTTAATTTATCGCGCTTCAAACTGGGGGATTCTTCCGTTAAACTAGCGGTGTGCACAAGCACTGTAATACTTGGTACTTCCGGATAATCTACAAAACTGAGGTCCACATGTACAAATTCAAAGCCATATTGTTGTTCCACTTTGCGGACACGTTCAACGCGAGCCAACTCGCCATTTGCAATGAAACCCATGACGGACGATGGATCTAACCAAAAATAATTGTTTTTGACAATCATTAATAGGTCACCTTTCTCGAGCACGTCCTCGCGGTAAAAAAGTCGTTTGCGTATCTCCTGATTCCATTGATTCGCGCGTTTGTTTGACAAAGTCAACACAATCGTATCCTCTACTCCTACTCGATCGATCGAAGATTCGATCCACTCCTGAAATTCATTGCCCTCGCATCGAAAGGTACTTTGTCCATCAATTTCAGTAATGAAGGGAAGGACGTAATTTTCCTGTTCACGAATAAAAGTGGCGTTCTTTAAAATGGCGGAATGTTCTTGAACGCGTACCACTTCCATCAATTGACTCGCAAAAACCTTTACGCTTGGGAACATTGCTTGAAAAGCCTCCGTATTTAAGGCGATGGATTCTTCTTGACCAACGGGTGGTAACTGTCCTAAGTCACCGATAAAAATAAGATGACAATTGACGCCTTGAAAAACATAATTCATCAAATCTGTCAACACGTTCGGTCCTTCAAATTCGGATTCATTACTAATCATTGAGGATTCATCTACAAAAAACAGCGTGTTTTTGAACAGGTTCTTCGCCGGAGTAATTTTCGCATTGGTCAGTTCATTACCCGAAAAGTAAATTTGCTTATGAATGGTGCTTGCAGGATATCCAGCAAAATTGGACAACACTTTCGCCGCACGACCTGTTGGAGCCAATAGTTTAAATCCAATTTTTTCTTGCTTTAAGGTTTTTACCAAAGCCGATACCATGCTCGATTTCCCGGTTCCTGCGAAACCCGAAAGCTGCCATACTTTTCTTCCATGAACATCGTTAAAAAAAGAATAAAAAGCACGCAACGCAGCATCCTGATCCGAGGTAAACTCAAATCCAAAATTGGCACGAACGGCATTCATATAGTTTTCTTCTCGTTGATCCATTTCACTCGAAATTACACCTGCTTTTTTCCTTTCAGAAGGTTCCGGTATAAAGTTAAATATTGTAGCTTTGTAAAGCTTGATTTATCTGCATTCCTTTTAAAAAGGTGCGCATAATGATTCAAAGAGTAACGAGACGCATGGAAAACAAACTATTTCTTGACTTTAATGACCAGCAACTTCTAATTTTATTGGAGGATGTAAACGGTGATTGTCAAGAAAAACGCATTTCCTATGATATGAAGCGCCCATTCTCTTTAGAAGAAATGAAAGAACAAATCCGCAAAGCTATGTCTGAATCAAGCTTGAAAGGGATTTCTTGGTATGGAACAGATTTCACCCTGATTCCAGAAAGCATTTTCCTTGAAACAGAACTTCAGACGTATTACGAATTAAACTTTGGCAAATTAGCAAATGACCAAGTGCTGCAATTTGAAAAACTTCACTCGTTTCAGGCAGTCTTGATTTACACGGTTCCAAAGTGGTTGAAGGAAATGGCAACGAGTACTTTGTTTCTTGCACATGTACCCTCATTGGTATCGCTGTGTTTGAAAAAACAATTTTCAGGAAACGAAGCAAACAATGTATATTTATTAATCCAAGAAAGTTCTTTCCTTCTTTCGGTGAAACAAAACAAACAACTTCAGTTGTGTCTTCCTTCGGAATTTCATGGCACTACAGACATTCTATATTTTATTCTCGCGAATCAACAGAAAATGAATTTGCCAACCGTCAATGCCTTACACGTTTATCCGGCAGGTTCTTCCTTCGATCAAGAAACGTTTGAGTCACTTTGGAAGCAATTCAAGGATTTCAGTGAATTCGAAACACATTTCTATTCTCAAGCAGCTTACCAAAAATCCATTTTGTGCGCATCATCCGAGGTTTCTTAAAAGGAAAGCGTTTCGCTACTCCGCCGAATTTTCCTTCACGTCCAACAACCGACTTCGCGAAGGAAGGACTCTTCAATGTACTTGAAAACAGAGTAGATTTGGAGGATATGGAGGTATTGGATTTATGTGCCGGAACAGGAAACATTTCCTTCGAATTTGTCTCTCGCGGTGTAAAACATTTATTAGCAATTGACAGTCATCCACGTTGTGTTCAATACTTGAAAGGGAACATTCGTGAACTTAAAATCGAAGCTCAAATGCAAGCGTATAAGTCCGACTGTGTGGTCTATTGTCGCAATGCACAAAACGTACAGTACGACTTAATTTTCACCGATCCACCGTTTCACTTGAACTTTCACGAGGAACTCATTCAAACCATTTTTGAAAAGAACTTATTGAAACCGGGGGGACTTTTAATCGTAGAGCACGGGAAACAAACGAATTTGGAGGGACTTCCACAATTCAGCTTTTCTCGTAACTTTGGTAATGTACATTTTAGTTTTTTAAGTGATGAAGCGTAAAGGATTGTTTCCGGGGTCGTTTGACCCATTCACCAAAGGTCATGAGGCCGTTGTTTTAAAAGCGCTCGAAGTGTTCGATGAAATCGTCATTGGAATTGGGATCAATAGCAAAAAACAAAGTTATTTTTCCATCGACAGTCGCATTCATCACATTGCCGAACTTTTTGCCGCACATTCCGCTGTCAGTGTAAAAACATACCAGAAATTAACCGTGGACTTCTGCAAGGACATCGAAGCGTCGCACATCATTCGTGGGCTACGTGACTCTAAGGACTTTGAGTATGAGAAAACCATTGGGCATATGAATCATGCCATTTCCGGGATTGAAACCGTATTCTTTTTAACCAGTCAAGAACACAGCGCCATTAATTCCTCGATTATTCGTGAAATGCACCAGAATCATGCAGACATTTCTCCGTTTGTAACATCTACACAGTTACTCGTTAAATAGTTCCATGTTAAAAACAGGTTTCTTCCTTCTTTTTTTCCTTTTTCTGAATGCTTGGACTAAGTTACAGGGTCAAACCTTGTTGCGTGGTATTTCGAATTGGAAAACGGAGGAAATTCGCGCTTACCGTGTTTCTGATTTCATCAGTGAATCAGAGGTGGAAATTGGACGCGCGAAAGTGGACACGAACGATGTATTTGAGTTTAATTTTGTTTCAACAGAAATTGAAAAAATCATCCTTCGCGGTGCCAATTATTATTCCTGGCTGTACATTCAACCAAAAACCACCTATTTTATCGAGTTACCAGCTCCAGAAGAATTTATTGGTTCCTTAGAACGAAACAAGGAAATTGAAATGCTTTTCCTTCGCTTAAATAAACAGGATATTAATTACAAAATACTTGGTTTCGAGGCATGGATGGATGAAAGCATTGCCGAGATCTACCAATTAAAAGATGTGCATCCGGAAGAGTTTATTGCGAAAGTGCGCGCCTTTAAAAATGAAACTGCCCAATTTTCGGAAGAGGAAAATGACCCGTTTTTCTTGAATTACGTGAAATACTCCGTAGGAATCACGGTGGATAATTTTAACATCATTGGTGGGCCATCGAAAAGCGACAAATTTGATTTTTATTTAGCTGAGGATAGTATCCAATTTAAGAATCCGACCTACATTGCTTTTGCCCAATTGTTTTATGAAAAGTACTTCTATCAGTTGGACCCAGACATCAAGAAAAAAGTGGAAAGTGCCTTGAAAAATGCTTCCCTTGCTAGTTTGTTAGATGCTTTGACTTTAGATCCAGCGATTCAAACCAGAAAACGTGCAGAATTTGTTACCCTTTTAACTTGCAAAGAATCCTTCAATCAAGGTTACCTAGATCGCGCCATAATTTTTGAGTTATTGAGTGGCATTGCACAAAGTAGTACAGTCAACGAACACCGCTATATTGCCCGAAATTTAATGGGGGATTTCAATCGCATGCAAATTGGCATGAACGCTCTTGACTATCTTTTATCACCTACAAAGCACTTTTATCAATACAAAGGAAAATGGGTTTACCTTCATGTTTTTGATCCCGGAAACGAGCAATGCATCACGGAAATAGCTGCCCTAAAGAAATTACAAAGTAAATACGGGAACACCTTTCAATTTGTCACGATTTATCCTGCCAAAGCAAATTATAGCAAATCAGAACAACGCAACTTGGATGCATTGACTTGGGATAAATTCCCATTGAATAATGATCATGAAATTTGGAAAAACTTAGAGATCAATAGTTATCCACTTTACTTACTGTTCGACCCAAACTTGACCTTAGTAGCATCACCTGCTTTAAGTCCAACACCGAATGGTCGATACGAAACGATTGAAAAATTCTTCATTCAGACGATTCGCCCTTAGAGTTTTCCTTTATTGAATCCCCAAAAAGCCCCCATTGCTCCTCCAAATAAATGAGCAAAATGAGAAACCTGTGTTTCCTTTAGAGAAGCCAGAATTTCCATTCCAAAATACAAAACAAGCACAAGGATAAATGTAAATGGAATTTCGCGGTTGCGGATGTTCAATAATGTGGAAAGTACAATGTACATGAACACAACACCACTGAAACCGAGTAAGGAATTATCCCACAGCAACACATGTAAGATTCCAGTGACTATTGCGGTAATAATGGTCATCCACAGAAAACGTTGCGTTCCAAATTTCAACTCGATGATTGGACCCAAAATCAACAAAAGAGACATATTTCCCAATAAATGATCCAGTGAAGCATGTCCGAAAACATAGCCCAAAAAGCTCACATACCAGGTCCAATTTGAAAATTGCGCTTCCCCATTGAGTATGAATAGCTGCGCAAATGAGACTTTTGTCATGACCGCCATGCTTCCAAGCACGCACAGTAGCGTAAGGATTAAGGATCCTTTGGATTGAAACGTAATTTTCATCTTAATCTACTTTAGCACTTAATCCTTGATTCAATAATCGAAGACACATCGATTGAAGTTCATCAAACGACCCCGTTTTTACTAAGCATTTTCCATTTGTATGAACAATCCATGCACACTGTTCAGCTTGTACCATATCGTGCTTACAAATGCGCATTAAACATGTGATCACATGATCAAACGAATTGACGTCATCATTAAATAGTATTAGTCCTCTTTCGTCTTCGGTTTGTTCTTTGCGTTTTACACGCTCCTTAGGTTCTACTACACTCATATTATTCATTCGTAAATTTCCATTTAACAAAGGTCGAAACAGCCTTTAATTGTTCTATTTGTATTTCATTTTCCGGATAAAAGTGGAAAATCCAAACCTCATCTTTTTTATGTGCATCGTAACTGATGTTCTCACGCAATAACCAATCGTAAAAATCTCCCCTGAGTTGAGTGGACACCATCTCGACTTCAATTGATTTTACTTTGCTTTGCTTGTCCTTTATACGCTTCATATCTGCCAAATACAACTGTTGATTCACGGTCAAGGAATCCAATAGATATTTTGGAGAGACAATGCGGTTTTTGGCTGCTTGATAGGTAAAGGTTCCAACACGATTGAATCTTGATAATTGCGCTAAATATTCGGATTCGTCCACTCGGAATTCATATTGAACAAGGGAATCTCTTTTCACTATTGGAGTCAGCTTTGGCACCTCCACAGGAACCACTGTTTGATTGGCAAAGACTGTTTCATTAGGAAGGGAAACTTCACCACGTTTTTTCGGTTTGACCCCAGCCGCTAATAATTGATTTGCTTCACCGATGGAGATGCGTTTTCCACGATAGTAGGCCACGACATAAGCATCTGGGATTCCTTTCCCAACGACTTCATTTTTACGTTGACGTGCATCGGCAAAACTGGTAAATTCTCCAGATGAATAACGGAATTGACCCTTTTCTGTTTTGGTCACCAATAACTCACCAATGCCCTGAATATTATCCGAGGTCAATGCTTTGTTATAAACTGCCACTTGAACTGTATAATATAAATCTAAATTAGCTTCGGTGCTATTGGGATCAGGAGAAGCAACAGGAGGTTGATTACTATCTGAATTCGAAGTAGCGGTTTGTGTACGCAATAGTTCATTCAATGCCAATTGCAATTCCTCCGAAGATTGCTTGCGACAAGTCCCGTTCGCTTCCATCAATTTGCCTTCGTTGAAGGACATGCGTTTTCCGTCGCAGTAGGCAACGATGAACGCATCTGCATAGCCCAAACGACGAATATTCGTTCTCGCTTGAATCGCATCCGTTGAACCATTGAAGTATCCTGCTAAATAACACGTTAATCCGTTGTTCAATACCTCACCCGAAACTGGTCCAAACTCTCGGAAAAGTTGATTTGGAACAGGTTTTCTAAAAGCACCCACTTGTACGCGGAAGATGAGTCCATTCGGCAAAGCTACATTGATCGGATGATCTGGGAATCGTTGATTCATGGTCGTTACCGTCGTCATGGCAAATGGAACTGGTGCTGTTGTCCCGCCAACTGTTGCTGCATTCGTCGCAGCCGTCATCGAACTTGCTTGAACGCCATTTTGAATCATCCATTCATAACTCGCTTGATCTCCAAACTCCATCAATTGATGTTGTTTTGCTTCAAGAACAAGCATGACTTTTTCAATGTTTTGGATCACTTCCGCATGCTTTTCCGCCA
>JAHEMQ010000102.1 GCA_024643555.1 Crocinitomicaceae bacterium
AGTACTGCAGCGCTGTCAGCGCATCCTTGTTTTTGAACAAGGTAGCATTTGCTTCGACGGAGATTATTCATCTTATTTGAAACTGGTATCCTCATGTTAAATATTTCAAAAAACAAACAGCAACTTTCAGTCAACAAGCTGAGTTCGCTTTCCCGAGTGGAAGGGAACAAGTCTGCAACAAAATTGCGCAAATCCATCACGCTTATTTTTGTTTTGTTGGTGGGATTTCTTTTTCTTCCTTGGACTCAAAACGTTCGTTCGAATGGGAAACTAGTGACTTTACGTCCGGAACAACGTCCACAAACCATTCAATCGATTATCCCGGGACGCATTGAAAAATGGTTTGTCAAGGATGGGGATCAAGTGAAGAAAGGGGACACGATTTTGTTTCTTTCGGAAATCAAGGACAGTTATTTGGATCCGAATTTAATTGGTCGAACCAACAAGCAATTGAAAAGCAAGGAATTGTCTGTTGCCTCCTACAGCGATAAAATTGTGGCTATGGATAACCGCATCGATGCCTTGAATGAAGCCAATAAACTCAAGTTGCAACAAGCGAAAATTAAATTGAATCAAGCGCAACTGAAACTAAAAACAGATAGTATGGAATACCATACGGCGCAAATCAATACACGCATTGCGGAACAACAATTGGAGCGTTTCGAAAAGCTGTACAAGGATAACCTAAAATCCTTGACGGAATTGGAATCGAGAAAACTAGTCTATCAACGTGCTCAAGCAAGTCAAATCAGCGCGCAGCAAAAGTACTTGCAAAGTGCGAACGACATCATCGACGCTCGCGTTGAATATCAGTCCATTCAGGCGAAATACAAGGATGAAATTGCAAAAGCGGAATCGGATAAATTTGCAACCTTGTCTAGTTTGTACGACACTGAAGTGGATGTCATCAAGCTTCAAAGTCAATCTGCGAACTACGCGATACGTAATGGCATGTACTATGTGCTCGCGCCACAAGATGGCATCGTGACGAAAGTACTTTCCAGTGGCATTGGAGAAACCATCAAACAAGGAGAGTCGATTGCGACCATCATGCCAATCAACTATGATTTAGCGGTGGAAATGTACGTGAAACCCATCGACTTGCCTTTGCTGCAAAAAGGTCAAAAAGTACGTGTGCAGTTCGACGGATGGCCGGCATTGGTGTTTTCGGGTTGGCCGAGTACGAGTTTTGGAACCTTCGGAGGACACATTTTTGCCATCGATAATTTTGCAAGCGAGGATGGAACCTTTCGTGTCTTGATTGCACCAGATCAGGGCGACAAACCATGGCCGAAAGCCTTGCGCGTAGGGGGAGGGTCGAAGGCGATGATTCTCTTGAATGAAGTGGCGGTTGGTTATGAACTATGGCGAAAGATTAACGGATTTCCACCAGATTTCTATGCGGTGAAAAAAACAGAAAAACCAAAAAAATGAGAAGTGTTGTCTTTTTCGTTTTTGGATTCCTCATGGCCTCCAAATTTTCCGCTCAAATCATGAGCGATGAGCAATTTTATGCACAAATCCTTCAGTTTCATCCCTTGGCAAAACAAGCGGGATTAAAATTGGAAATGGGGGAGCGTCAAGTGTTGAAGTCCAAGGGAGGTTTTGACCCGAAAGTCTTTACCGATTACGGCGAGAAAAACTTTGCGAATAGTTCCTATTACCAAAAAATGAATGCGGGAATGTCGATTCCAACCTGGTATGGAATTCAGTTAAAGTCAGGGTTCGAGTCGAACCGTGGAAACTTCATTAATCCGGAAAATAAAACGCCATACGGGGGACTTTTCTACGGCGGTGTTTCGCTTTCACTTGGACAAGGGCTCTTGATGGATCAGCGTCGTGCGGAATTGTTTAAAGCGAAAATTTACCAAGAAAGCACAAGCTACGAGCAAGTGATGATGTTGAATCAACTGGTCTACGAATCGGGTTATGCCTATTGGAATTGGTTTTTAATGCATCATTCGGAAGGTGTCCTGCGTGAGTCTTACCAATTGGCCTTGAACCGTTTTCGCGCTGTGAAATTAGCCGCGGAAGGTGGTGATCGTCCGTTCATCGATACCGTGGAAGCGCGAATTCAGTTGCAATACCGCGAGGCGCTTTGGAAAAGCTACGAAACAGAAGTGCAAAATGCACGTGTGAAAATCTCCACTTATTTGTGGAATGAACAACAAGAGCCACTGGAATTATTGTCCAACAGCTTGCCCATGGAAGAAAGTGAAACGACACTTCCCTTGACTCGCTTCCCAACGTCCCTTGAGTTGGATTCTTTGCTTGCGCATCATCCCTATTTAAAGATGAACGACTTAAAGATTAAATCCTTGGAAATAGATCAAAAACTGAAAAAAGAACAGTTGAAACCAGTTCTTAATCTGAATTACCAGGTGATTAACGAGCCCATCAACTATAATCCACTGTATAGTTTCTCTCCGAACAATAACAAAATTGGAGTTCAATTTGAAATGCCCATTTTACTACGCAAAGAACGTGGCGATTTAGCCTTGGCCCAATTGAAAGTGCAGGAGGAACAATTGAATTTGGCATCGAACCAAGTGTACATTGCCTCCAAAATTCAGCAAGCACAAAACGATTATTTGAATGCGCAAACGCAAGTGCAGATTTATCAGCTGTCGGTACAAGACGCTAAGACCTTGTTCGAAGCCGAAAAGCAGATGTTTGATCAGGGAGAAAGTTCACTTTTCTTGGTGAATGCGCGCGAATTGGCCTACATTCAAGCCAAATTGAAATACTTGGAAGTGTTGACCAAATGTCAGCAGGCAGCCTTGTCTTATGAATTTTCCTTGGCTCGATTAATCCCATAAGTCCAAATGCAACTCTTCACTGGTAGAAAAGTAGTACTTGCTTCCATGCATGGAAAAGAGGCAGTCATTGCACCGTTATTGAAAAAAGAATTAGGTATTCAGTTGATCTTGAACGAACAAATGAATACCGATCGTTTCGGAACCTTTTCTGGAGAAATCGATCGGACCTTGAGTCCCATGGAAACCTTGCGTCAAAAGTGTCTCGAAGGAATGAAACTAGCAAAGTGTGAGCTCGGAATTGCCACAGAAGGATCCTTTGGAGCACATCCATTTCTACTTGGACTTTCAGCGCATGAGGAAATCATCCTCTTGATCGATCAAAAAAATGAACTCGAATTCATGGCGAAATGCTTGGTGACGGAAACAAATTTTCAGGGACGTGAGTTGCCCGATTTACATGCCTTAATGGCTTTTGTCGATGAGGTTCAGTTTCCAAATCAAGGCATTATTTTGAAAGACCAATCAGCAAACTTTTACCAAGCTTACAAAGATGCGCGAACAGTGGATGAATTGCGCCATCAATTCGAAACATGTCAACAAACCTACGGTTCCGTTTATGCGGAAACCGATATGCGTGCCATGCGCAATCCAACAAGAATGAAGGTCATTCAAGAGGTATGTGAAAAATTAATCGAAAAAATGAAAGTGACTTGTCCTACTTGTCAGACGCCTGGATTTGATGTCGTTGAGCAAGTTCCGGGACTACCATGTTCGCTCTGTTGCATGCCCACGGATTCGATTCGATTGGAACGCTTTGCCTGTCAAAAATGCCAGCATTCAGAGGAGAAACCAAGGAAGGATCATCGAACATGCGAAGATCCGATGTTCTGTTCTTTTTGTAATCCATAAATGTAGTAGCATGAAAACCTTGATTAAAAACACCACATTGGTCAACGAAGGAAAAATGAGTATTTCTGATGTGCTGATATCCAATCACCGCATTGAGAAAATAGGAAAACAATTGAGTGTCGATCAACGTCAAAAAGTCCTAGAGGTCGACGGGGAAGGTAAGCTACTTATTCCGGGCATGATCGATGATCAAGTGCATTTCAGAGACCCTGGATTAACCCACAAGGCGACGATTTATTCGGAATCGAGAGCCGCTGTTGCCGGTGGAATCACTTCCTTTATGGACATGCCCAATACCATACCGAATACCTTGAGTTTGGAATTGCTGGAGGAAAAGTACCGCTTAGCGAATCGGACATCACTTGCTAATTACTCTTTTTTTATGGGGATTTCAAAAAACAACTTGGAGGAAGCCTTGAAAATTGACAATGAAAAAGTCTGTGGAATTACGGATGACGGTTTGTATTTCAACGATGAAGAGGGTATATTGGCGAACTATCCAGACTTTTTAGAACAACTCTTTGCCCGTTCCTCTTCCTTGATCGCTTTACACTCCGAGGATGATGCCATCATTCATGCGCAAACTCAAAAATATCGGAAAATTTATGGTTCGGATATTCCACCCGCGTATCACACCAATATACGAACAAGCGAAGCGTGTGTAACGGCGACGAAACGCGTGCTGGAATTAGCGAAAAAATCCAATGTTCGGCTTCATTTTTTCCATATTTCAACCGGAGCAGAAGCACAACTTTTTGAATCTTCACAGCACATTCGTCAAAAGCGCATCACTGCGGAAGCATGTGTACATCATTTATTTTTCAATGAAGGGGATTATGCATCCCTTGGAAATCGAATAAAATGGAATCCGTCTATCAAAACAAAAGAGGATACATCTGAATTACTAAAAGCGCTGCAAGAAAATCGTTTGGATATCATTGCGACGGATCATGCTCCACACACCTGGGAAGAAAAAACTGGGAATTACTTTGAAGCGAAATCAGGAGGTCCACTTGTTCAACATGCCTTATTGGCCTTGTTGGAGCTGTATCACGATGCACAGCTGAGTTTGGAGAAATTGGTCGAAAATACAAGTCATCACGTGGCAGAGCTCTACCGAATTCCCGACCGGGGATACTTGCGTGAAGGATATTATGCGGATTTGGTACTCATCGATTTACAAAAGAACACTTTGGTGGATAAAAATCAATTGCATTATCAGTGTCAGTGGTCGCCATTTGAAGGAAAAACCTTCCGTTCATGTATCGATAAAACGTGGGTAAATGGAACATTGGTTTATGATCAAGGACATTTTCCTAGTATGCAAAATGGTATGAGGATGATTTTTGAGAAGTACCGCTAATTACTGCCAATCTATCTGAAAACGTTGGCGCTGAATTACTTTCTCATTTTTCTTGTCCATTAGAAAGAACAGTAAATACAAGGGTTGATTCACATGATGTAAATCTAAGCTTGATGTTTCCGTGTTGTCGTTTTCTGAAAGGAACAAACTGGAAATGCTTTTCGTTCCAAGGACACGTCCTTTTTCCACCACTGGATTGGGGTCGAAGCGATGCCACGTATCGATTTTTGGATTGTAAAACCAATAGAAATAACTCGACTTCGAAACAATCATATCCTTGTCTGTATTGTTTTCCGGTTCCACGGCAATTTTCCATTGGATTAATTCTGTTTCCGGCAACGCTTGCTGGAGTGGAATGCGGAACAAGGAATCACTCCAGGAACAATTTCCAAATACACCATCTGCCTTTAGCAATTCCACTTGAATTTGGAATGGTTTTTTGGCTAAGGTAAGGTGTTCAGCAATTGGTAGGATTTCTTTGCCGTCCTGTATAAAATGTATGCGGTAATCTTGGGCCTGAAGTTTCAGGCTACAGGTGAGTAGGAACAGAAAATGGATGAATTTCATTCCGTTAAATTAGTAATCCGATCGAATCACGATGGATTTGTTTTCAGTTAAATGAATGGAACACGATTCGAAGGAAGGAATGGAGAGCATTGGACGGACATTGTTCGAAAAAGCAAATTTCTCCGTGGGAATACCAAAAAAATTCTTGTCGCATTGATTGTTGTTGTTCTCGTCCAAATAGATGCAAACAGCGTATTTCCCTTTCGGGAGGTTGTGGAAAGTAACGG
>JAHEMQ010000106.1 GCA_024643555.1 Crocinitomicaceae bacterium
TAGAACAAGCTGTATTTGCCTTTGGCCTCGTAAAACGCATCGTGGTTGGTAAATGACGCACCCACAATTTGTCGAGGCAAACCCGTTGAATCTGTATCAAAACGCTGGGAGATAAACGCCACCAATTTGAGATAACTTTCCTTGCTCACACAGATTTTTCTGCACGATGCAGTCTCGCGTAATTTTTTGTGAAACGATACATGCATCGCCGAGGAACCGAGGTGAAATACGGCCTTAAATGCAGTACTAAATTTCAATTCATCCCACGTTTTGGTCTCCAAATAAAACCCTTTATCGCCCCAACCGAAAGCCACATTCGCCACATTGCTATCGCCCGATTTGGTGTGCGATGGATTGACCCATTTACGCCAATCCATGTATTGATTTCGATACGGAAGCACCAGGTCTGTATGCACCCCATTTGTTAAAATGTAGATTTCTACCGCATCCTTTTCACAGGGTTTAATGTCAGCATTCACCGGAACCGATGACAGGACAAATGCCGCAACAAAGTACAAGACGATAAATATCATGAAAACGCCAAGTGCCTTGGAAGTTGCTTTGATGATTCTTTTCATTTCCATGTATTGTAATTTGTTGCCTATTTTATAAATATAAAGGATCCCAAAACTACAGCAAGGTGCGATCTACAACCTAGTAACAGAATCATTAAGATTTGAAGTTCACCGTCACAACTTTCAGTTCGCCCTCATCGATGATTTCATCTAAGTTTCTGTCGAAAAGAATGGCGAAATAAAGGGTGGATTTTTTCATTCGGCTGAATGAACGATCTGTCGTTTCGCTTAAATCGAATCCTGAAATGTTCCATTCAAGTTCGAGGATATTTGCCTTTTTTGAAATCAAATTTACCCGTTTATCTGTTTCAGTTTCATAGAACAAATAATAATGCCCGGTAGCTGTTACAAGGAGGGTATCATCGTACCCATTATTTCCTGCGGCAAAACCAGAACCCGGTTCAAAATATGTAGTTTTACTTGTTGACATACCCACTGTCAACAGCCCAATATCCTTGAGATTTCCCAATACTGCAATTTGCGCTGCATAAAACTGCTTCTGTTCCGGATTATACCGCTTCCCAAAATACCGAATTGAAAACGGCTTTCTTTCCATTTCAATTGTATCACTGAATGCATTTACAACATAGCTGCTATCCCCCTGGATAAACGTAACGTCGTTGCTAATGAGGGCTTGTCCTTCTACCCGAATAACGAATGTTAAAAAAACGACAATGAGTAATACCCAATTTTTTACTTTCCGAGATTTATTATTCATATCCTAAACCAGTAAACCAACTATAGCCATAAATTTTCTTGTATTCATCGGGTGCCGAATTTAGCACTTTCAATATTTTAAATTTATCCTCGTTAAGTCGTGCAGTAGAAACTATTACTTTACCCGTTTTTCCTTTCGTGTTTCTTTCATAGAATACATATTCAACAATTTCAACGTTTTCGCCATTCCACCTATATTTATACATTTCTGTTTCGCCTGGAAAACCATAACATACGCCCCTAATTATATTCTCTTTAGGTGAAAAAGTGGGATTAATAAATTCAAAGCTCTTTGAAAATGCTTTTTGATCCTGACGCAATAAAAAAACATTGCTAAATGCTTTGAGGCAACAGCCATTTGATCCATACCAGTTCACAACAAAATCTTTCATGCCATCACCATTAATGTCTTGAATTGTGTCATTTACATGTGTCAATGCCCATATTTCATATGAGACGACTTTTTCAAACTGACTATCACCTTTCGAATAGATATCTATATAAACCATGCTCGGCTCCATTCTCCTAATTATCAGATGCCGATTTGTTTGAGTAAAATGATAGTCAATATTTATTTCTACACTCACTGGAATACTATCCGGAGAAACTTGAAAATTCTTAATGAATTTATTCTTAGCGATATTCTGATTTGCCATTTTCACTGCGTCTTTTAATACCTCATCAAGAGCCAAACTATCTTCATATTCCTGTCTTCTTCTTTCCCTTCTTTTTTGAAAATTTGCAGCTTCCTTTTTATCAAAATTCACTTGTATTGAGTCACTATTATTAATGTCCTTGTACTTGATGCAATTATTGAATTTTATAAACAAAGGCATCATTAAAATACCAATAACCAAAATAGGTAATGCAGTCTTAAAGAGTTTCTTATTCATATTTTTCTAGTCTGCAGAATTTAAAAATCATCATCAACGACCATAAACCCTCATTTTTAAACAGGATGGACTTGGGACGTGAATTACTTTTCCCGTCCTCTTTAGCAATCCAGATTTGATGTCTCTTTTAAAAACAACAATATTATTGGTCACCTGATTCGCAACAATGAGAAAGTTACCGGTAGGATCCAACGTGAAATTTCTCGGATGATCACCAAAAGTGAATTGGTGACCAACCAATGTCAATCTTCCGCTTTCGATATCAATGGAGAAAATGGAAATAGTATTTTCATTTTCCCACCGATTAGAAGCATATAAGTACCTTCCATCCGGCGATATATGAATATCCGCACTGTTAAATTCATCCTGCATTTTGGAATAAGAAAAAATCGTTTGAAAGCTGTCTAATACGCCTGATGCATACCGAAAAGCAGTTACCGTTCCGCTGAGCTCTTCAATACAATAGGCAAATTGCTGGTTTGGATGGAACTCGAAATGTCGTGGACCACTTCCAGGTGATGCAGAATAATTCCTATCCTGCCGAGATATCAGCGGTTCCAATTGGTTTGGATCGAATTGATAAACGTGAATTTTATCAGCTCCCAAATCGGGGAAAAATACATATTCATAATCAGGCGAAAAAACCGCAGCATGAATGTGTGACTTGTCTTGCCTTCGAGTGTTAATGCCACTGCCTTCGAACCGAATTAACTGTCCAAAAGGATTTAAGCTACCATCAGGATTCGTGGTAAAGGTAGTAACTGTACCTTCTGTGTAATTTGCATTGATAACAATTTCATTGTTCTTGCTCGCGGTAAGAAAAACCGGATTTTCGCCACCACTATTTTGCTTATTTATAAATGTGATAGAACCCGTTGTGCTATCAAACTTAAACGCAGATACACTACCGGAATGGGGCAATTTTGTATCAGTACAGGCGTAGATGAAATTTCCATTCAAGGAAATAGTGAGAAATGAAGGGTTGACAAGACCCTCTCCAGACGATACTTTCTTCAGATGACCACTCTTCGGGTTAAACTCATAAACGTATATTCCCTCGCCCGATATCCCATCCGTATAAGTCCCCACGAATAGATACGTCTTACTCTTCTGTCCAACAGCACATTGTGTGATGAGCGATAACAAAATAAAAACGATATTTTTCATCCTTCTATCAGCGGATTGTACATCATGATTGCATTGTTTTCTGATACCAATTCTTCCGTTTCACAATTGTCAGCAAGTGTAGTTGTTTTCTTCCAAATTTTGTTGTGTCTGGTATAACCACCCCACCACTGGTGCTTGATCAAATGGTCCGTTTCGTAAATCTGATAGGTTGTTTTCAAGTCAACTTCACAAGTAATTTCCCCATTCAAATATTCTTCGTCCAACCACAAATGAATCTGAAAATGCTTGTCTGTAGGGTTTGCGATTTGAAGATCAATATAGTTGTAAGCCAAAGTTGCACCGCAAGCAAAGGGGATGGTCCTATTGACATCCGGAAACACATCAAAGCCATGTCGCCAACGCTCTTTGATTGTCAGCGGGGTATGCAATGCCATCCAATAAAGTAGGTTGCCCAACTGACAAAGTCCTCCGCCAGTGTCTTTGGAAATCTTGCCATTGTGCAAAGTCATCCCCTCTAAATACCCCTTCAACTTTGTTGGCCTGCCCACAAGACGCCAGATCGAAAATGTTTGCCCTGGCTTGATCACAACTTTGTCTAAATAACCAATCGCGATTTTAAGATTCGTCACTTTGTTGCGCTGCAAATACATGTCAACATCCTTCAGCGGCCGAAGCAAAAATGATCTGTGCTTGATTAATACGTTGTTGAACTGCACATCCCTGTTCACCTTCGCAAAATCATCGTCGCCCAATAACCAATGAATTTGTCGTTTAAAAATGAAGAATTCTTTGCCAAAAAATCTCCTCAAACGACCCCTTTGTTGCGGTTTATCGACGTGATGTTCTTGGGTCATGCAATGATCGGACTTTAAAATTGGGCAATTTCAATTTATTGTCTCAACGAAATATAGGGAGTGGCAACTAACCGCTACACCGGATCAAACTTGATCATCCATTCTATGCCAAATTTGTCGCGGAACATCGCAAAACAACTGCCATCCGGACTCTCGTTCATCGGCATCTCCACCTGTCCGCCCGCCGATAGCGCCTCAAACAACTTATTGGCTTCCTCAACACTATCTGCCCCAACCGATATCTTGCTTCGATTTTCATTCTCGTCCACCGTACCCATAAACGATGGTATATCATTCGCATACAACGTGGCTTGACCGATGGGCAATGCAATCAACATAATCTTCTCATACTCTGCCTCAGGAATCGGAAAATGCTCCCCAGCGATGTCCCCAAAACGCGTAATCTTCGAAAACTCGCCGCCAAAAGCAGCCCGGTAAAAATTAAACGCTTCCTCAGCATTCCCATTAAAATTGATATGCGGATGTATACTTGCCATGCTCGATTCTTTTATTTGTATTACTTACGCTTTCACAACACCTCTGCAATAGCCAGATTATTTTTTAGTGAAAACATATGAAAATCCGTCAAATCCTGTTTCAATCAGGATTAATTTATTGTCTTCAATCATGTAATAATAGTCCAAGACATCTGACGACGAGAAATTTATTTTATATTTTGCATGACCATCATTTGGCTGTATTTTAAATCGCCGCCTTTGAACTTTTTTAGAACCCTCGTATACTTCATATACGCCCTTTTCACTAAACTCTACCCAACTATCCTCTTTAAAAGTTGTGCTACCTCCACCTCCCGAAAAACCACCAGAATCATACGAATATTCCCACTGACCGAAGATGATTTTTGAATCTTCATCAGGAGTTGAGATTTTCTTACATCCAAATATTAACAATACAGCTGGAATGAGAAAAAATAAAATTGAACTTCTTATTTTCATAATATATTGGATAAAAGAGTTTGAACTTTCGATTTTGGGAATTGGCTATAACAACTTTCTATACGAAAGTACGAAACTTCCTCAATTTTGTATTTTTATTAGCAACTTACTGATTTAAAATGACTAACGCGTTATAAAAACTATGTATACGTGATTGTAAATCAATCGCACAGAGGGCGTCAATCACTACTGAATTTAATAATTTTAGCGCAAATGCTTAACCCGAAATCCGTTCCAGGTAGCCAAGCAAGTATCGGCCATCGGCATTTTGATGCTCCAGTTGGGTAGGTTGTTTACACTCGGTTTGATCTCCGGCACCATCGGTTTCGTAACACCCGTTTGAATGCGGTCTATGTACTGAAATGCCAAAATCTTCTCCGCCGTTTTCTTTGCGATGAACTGCCGAATATGTGCATCCACATGCTCAGTGGGATACCACTGATCCGTGTAATGCTCACCGCCCGCCCAAGCCCCATACGCCCGCGGCACATCCACATAACCCACCTTGAAATTGCCCTGCTTGTATTCCTTCTCCCAACCCGCAAATCGTTTCCGCAAGAAGTCCATATTGTAATCCATCAACTGCGTTAACTCCTCCCCAAACAAACGATTCGCATGATCGTAATTGGGCATCAACAACACAAATACCACATTCACCTGCTCCCGCTTGCACTTCTC
>JAHEMQ010000015.1 GCA_024643555.1 Crocinitomicaceae bacterium
TGGAGGAGTTCCAATACCATTGTCCGATCGATACCATCACATCCCCAGATAACTTTTTACTGAATTTGAATGCAGCGTCGAATTCACCACCTAGGTGAACGGCATCCATTCCATTGATGTTCACACGAATAAATTCTGTCGGATCATTTGGATCTGGAACGGCAACACCATAAGGGAAGGGTTTGTTTTTCCAATTCGTTGCGTAGGCATTGACGTTAAAACCAAATTTTTCTTTGGCGTAATTGTATCCACCTTCTGCTGAAAGGATTTTCTCATTGACGATTTCTCCGAAGAAGGTATTCGAGTTGTTGTCAATGACATTCGAAAACTGTGGTGTGCGATTTAAGAATCCAACATTAACATAAGCCGTTGCATTTTTTTGAACCTTGTAACTCACACCCGATTTAAACGTGAATCCTGGCAAGAATTTCCAATCGGTTGCATAATATTTTAAGTCTTTGTTGCTGGCATCATAGGTTACTCCTTTGTAGGTAATCGTGTCGAAGACGCCAATTCTAAGAACTGTATCACCTAAATCCAATACTCTTTTTTGGAAACGATCAACACCTTTATATCCATTTACGATTCCTGAAAGGTTAACAAAGAAAGAAAGTTTTTTATCGGTATATTCCATTTGTCCAAAGGCACCAGACCATTGGACAATTCCATCGCGGTCCGCATTAAAGGCATTTTTCGCAATTTTATCTCCGACGCGTTGCATAGGATCGGCATCATTTTTATCCGCAGTACTTACAAAGTAATCCCCACCTAAAAGATTGGTAATGACTTGGTAATGTGATCCTTGATAATACCTAAAATCCACGCCGCCAGATAATTCAATTTTCTTATTGTATTGGTAGTTAAATTGCCCTAGATATCCAGCCCAAAAATGGTTGTTCATACTTTCGTAGATGATCTGACTCGCTTTAATTTCTGTTGGAGAATAAAGGGGGTCTACATTTGGCGTTCCAAAAAGAGAGTTTATTTTGTTTTCTTGAATGACAAGATCCCAGTTAATCGTACCTGTGGAATCGCGCAACAATGCAGAGGAATTAAAGATGCTTGTTCCCCCACCACGTCCGATGGAAACATACGCGATATTGGAAATAGACAGTTTGTCGTTTACCGTCCAAAAATCCTTCAAGGTAAACTGCGGTTTTGTATAGTAGTTCATTCGCTCACTCAGCACTTCCCTCTTTCCTGTTATGGAATCCGTTTGATATCCCCAATGTTGATTGAATCGGATGCCCATATCGTAGAAATTCGCATTGGAGTCCACTATGGCGCCTAAGTTTCGAGCAGTTTTTGCGTCGAAATATTGAATGGCTTGATTATAAGCACGTTGTCCATGCTCTTGCGGCGCTGCAAACGCAGATAAAGTCATTAAGTGCTTGTCTAATTTCTTGGAAACTTTAATGTACCCAAATTTCCCTTGGCTTTGCGTTCCGGCAACCCAACCTTGTGCTTGCTTGTATGATGCAGAGAAGGTAAGTCCCCAACCGGATTTTGTCATTCCAGTATTGTAAGATAGGGTAGAGCGCAACAAATTTCCTGTGCCATATTCTTGACGAAAAGACCCACCTGGTTTATTTGAAACTCCTTGTGTAATAATGTTGATTGTCCCTCCAATGGAAGGCATAGCGATTTTGGTAGCCCCAAGTCCCCTTTGCACTTGCATTTGGGCTGTAATGGCATCAAGACCGAACCAGTTGGACCAATATACAGCACCATTTTCCATGTCATTGACTGGAACACCATCAATCATAACGCCAACATTTCGCTGATCAAAACCACGAACATTAATACGGGCGTCACCGTCTCCACCACCTTGTTGGGTAGCGTAAACACCTGGTGTACCGTTTAATAACATGGGTAAATCACGAGAACCCAATTCTTCTGTAATTTTTTGAAGGGGAATTTTAGTTACCGCTACCGGAACATTTTGCGAATTTGCTAAATTTCCAATGACTTTAATTTCACGGTATTCTTGACTGGCACCAATGTAAAAGTTTGCAGTGACGATTGGCTTTGAAACTTGTATTTCTTGAACCATGGAATCGAATCCCATCATCTTAAAGCTGATCGAGTACTCGCCATAAGTCACGTCAGTCATTTCAAAAATACCCTGGGTATTGGATAATGCTCTTTTCACCACAATACCTTTGTTGTTGTAAAGGGTGATTTTCGCACCACTTAAAAGCTGGTTCGTGGCATTTTCACTGACTTCTCCAGTGATTTTCGCGCTTGTCTGACCAAAGCTAAATTCAGCACAGAAAACGACAAGTAGAATGCAGAAATATTTCATTTTTCTTAAGTTGATAGTAAATCCTACCCGCTTATCTTAAAATGATTTTACGAATGATTTGATTGCCATTCGCGTCTGTCAAACGAATCATGTACACACCTGTGAAATCACTTAAATCCATGCTGATTAAAGTTTTACCAGTGGCTACCGATTGCGTGTAAACTTGCTGACCTAAGGAATTTAATACTTGGATTTTACGAATGTTTCCTTTGTTACGAATATTCACTAGTCCATTGCTTGGGTTAGGGAACACACTTAAAGAAATTTCTTCGTGTTCTGAGACTGCAGCTGGGTTACAAGAACAATTGTGAACTCCTAGTGAAGCCCAATTACCATCTAAAATAGGATTTCCACTCGTTCCAAAAAGGGTGTCGCCGTTCGCATCTAAACGAACAATTACTGGCGGAATCGTGTCATATTCTAACATCGGATCAAAGAACGATGGATTTGCAGTTGCCCCTTTCACAACGGTTGCTTTGCGAATCATGGAATGATCTTTTGTAACCAACACACCGAGACCAGTGCTGTATGGAAATTGAGTTGACCAAGCTCCATCGTTTCCGGAAGAAGTTCCCGTTTCATTCGCTGGATTTTCGCCAATTTTCCCAAACAAATCCACAATGGCAAATCCAGGTACATTTGTTGCGTTTATTAAAGTAGTAGCGGTGGAAGGCAAGGTACCTTTTGCTAACATGACGGCATCATTACCATTCCAATAGAACGAATTAGATGTATTGTATACAGGGCAATAAAATCCATCCGCTCTTGCTTGTAAGGAATCCCAAATTGGCGCTTCTTGACCGGTTCCAAGTGGATCTTGTTTATCCAATACCGCAACATATACATCATGTGCTGCAATCGTTCCTGTTAACTGTATCGCGTTCGCTACTGTTGCTGTTGTTGCTCCGTTCGAATAACGCGCCACAAAGTAACCACTTAAGTTTATTGGATTAGACGTTGGATTATAAATTTCTAAGGCCTTGTTATTCGACCATCCCTCTACATACTCAGAAATAAATAATTCGGAACAGTTTTGTGCTGTTGCCGCAAACGTTAAAACACTTGAAATAAATAATGCTAATTTTTTCATAATAAACTGCCATCAAGTCAACTAGTTCAAGGATTATACTACTTGACAAAATTCTCTTTTCATGTGGTTTCAGCAAAGTTGCGTCAAGGAGGACACATCAAAAGTTAGAGCAAATTTATGTCTTTTTTTGAAAAAAATGTAATCTTACAGATGATTCTTTTGTTAAAAGAATGTTAGGTTCATTTCAAGGTTGTTAAATCCGTTGACAATGTTTAATTTCGGGCTTCAAATCAAACGCATGAAAAAATTAATTTACATTCTAATCGCATTCGCGAGCTATTCTTCTTTCGCTCAAGATTTATCTGTTGAACGCATTTGGAAGAATTATGAATTCAGTCCAAAACGCATTGGTGGTTATCAAGCAATGAATGACGGTGAACATTACATCAAAGTGAAAGATGGAAGTTTTTATCAATATGCCATGAATGACCTATCAGACAAAGGAGTATTGTTTTTAGATGGTTCAAAACTCGTGGTGGATGGAATAAAAATCGCGTTCGACGATTTTCAATTTAATGCAGATGAATCTAAATTACTATTGCTGACAAAAGTGGAGTCCATTTATCGCCGAAGCTTTCAAGCGGTATATTATCTCTACGATTTCAAAACACAACAGTTAAGTCCCCTAGATGCGTTGCACTCGCCCCAAACTTTGGCTGAATATTCTCCAGATGGAACCAAGGTTTCCTTTATTCATGGAAATGATTTATTCGTAAAAACCATCTCCAACGGTAAAGTGGAAAAATTGACACAGGATGGAAAACGAAATAAAATCATTAACGGTACAACTGATTGGGTGTATGAAGAGGAATTTTCGATTACCAAAGCTTATGGTTGGTCCCCCGATAGCAAATACATTGCTTATTTAAGATTTGATGAAAAAGCTGTTCCTGAGTATAGTATGGATATGTATGGCGGACTTTATCCGGAAGCATATACCTTTAAATATCCGAAAGCAGGTGAGGTGAACAGTGTGGTGACGGCGCATTGCGTTTCCGTGGATTCTAAAAAAGTGCAGCAAATTTCCCTGGGTACGTATGAATACATTCCTAGGTTGAATTGGTCAACTGCATCTAATCAATTGATCGTTCAAACGATGAATCGTCATCAGAGTGAATTGAATTATTGGTTAGTGGATGTAGTGAAAGGCAAAGTATCAAGCAAAGTCTTCTTTACGGAGAAATCGAAAACTTATATCGACATCGATGATAATTTATTGATCATGAAGGATGGAAAGTCCATTCTTCGTACTAGTGAAGAAAGCGGTTACCGACACATTTATCAATTGAATTTTGATGGAAGCGTGAAGCAAATCACGAGCGGACCTTGGGATGTGATTGATTTTCTTGGTTTCGACGAATCAACGAAACAAATTTACTTCAGCTCGGCGGAAAAAGGCGCAATCCATAAGTCGATTTACTCGGTGGAGCTAAGTGGCGCGAACAAACGTGATTTGACACCAACAATTGGTTACAATGAGGCAGAGTTCTTGAATGGAATGCATTATTTTATTCATACGTATTCCAATGCCAATCAAGCTCCCGTTTATTCCTTGTGCAAAAGTGACGGAACGGTTGTTCGTGTTCTTGAGTCAAATCAAGCATTTATGGACAAGTTAAAGAACGAACGATTGTCGAAAAAACAGTTTATTGAAGTCAATGCGAATGGCGTGAAGTTAAATGCTTCCGTTATTTTGCCTGTAGGATTCGATCCTGCAAAGAAATATCCAATGTATGTGAATGTATATGGTGGTCCAGGTCACAACGAAGTGTTAGATGCTTGGGATGGAAATGATTATTTTTTCCATCAATTGTTGGCTCAAAAAGGGTACATTGTTTTTCAAGTTGATCCGAGAGGAACCATGTATCAAGGTGCTGAGTTCAAGAAAAGCACCTATTTGCAATTGGGTAAATTGGAAATCGAAGACGTCATGAATGCCGTTAAAGAATACGAAAAAAATACCTTCGTGGATGCGAATCGAGTTGGTATCATGGGTTGGAGTTACGGAGGTTTTATGGCATCCTTGGGAATTACGAAAGGGGCAGATGTGTTTAAAATGGCGATTGCAGTTGCACCTGTAACAAACTGGCGTTACTATGATAACATTTACACAGAGCGATTCATGCGTACGCCACAGGAGAATGCAGAGGGATACGATCGCAATTCCCCAATCAATTATGTCGACAACGTGAGAGGTAAATATTTGCTGATTCACGGTTCCGCGGATGACAATGTTCATTTTCAAAATACCCTCGACATGACAACGGCATTGGTGAAAGCAAATAAACAATTCGAGCTTTTTGTTTATCCAAATAAAAATCATGGGATTTATGGTGGAAATACTAGAAATCATTTATTCCAGATGATGTTGAATTTCATCGAGGTCAACTTATAGAAAAAACTTTATTGCAATTAAATTGTTATTATTTTGCTCTTGAGAAACGGAGTTCAATGTTTCTTTTGTAATTTAGGGCAAAACTTTTATACCAAACACATATTTCGACAGAAAAAAAATGAGTGAACTAGCCAAAATTGAACTTGACGGAAAAGTATACGAACTTCCGGTAATTACAGGTACAGAAAACGAAAAAGCAATCGATATCTCTAAATTGAGAGATCTGACAGGTTACATCACCCTGGACACAGGTTATAAGAATACAGGAGCCACAAAAAGTGCGATTACATTCTTGGATGGTGAAGAGGGAATTCTACATTACAGAGGATATTCAATTGAGCAATTAGCGGAGAAAGCTTCGTTCATTGAAGTTGCATATCTTCTCATTTATGGAGATCTTCCAACGCAAACAGAATTAAATCAATTTGAGGAGAGCATTAAGAAGCACACCTTGGTTCATGAGGACATGAAACAATTCTTTGAAGCGTATCCGTCTAAAGCACATCCAATGGGAGTACTTTCTTCCATGATTGCGTCTTTAGCAACCTTCTATCCAGAATCCTTAGATCCAAACAGAAGCAAGGAAGCTAAGAATTTAACGATTCATCGTTTGATTGCGAAGTTGCCGACATTAGCAGCTTGGGCATACAAGAATTCCATTCGTCATCCATTCATGTATCCAAAAAATGAGTATGACTATTGCAAGAACTTCCTGTACATGATGTTTGCGATGCCAACGGAGGACTATAAGGTGGATCCAGTTGTCGTGAATGCATTAAACACCTTATTGATTCTGCATGCAGATCACGAACAAAATTGTTCCACTTCTACTGTGCGCATCGTAGGGTCATCTCAAGCGAATTTATATTCTACTGTTTCTGCTGGAATTTCAGCACTTTGGGGACCGCTACATGGTGGGGCAAATCAAGAAGTAATTGAAATGTTAGAGAAAATCCATAATGATGGTGGAAATGTAGATAAGTGGGTGTTGAAAGCGAAGGACAAAGAAGATCCATTCCGTTTGATGGGCTTCGGACACCGCGTGTATAAAAACTTTGATCCACGTGCGAAAATTATCAAGAAAGCATGTGACGATGTGTTAGAGAAATTAGGTGTGAACGATCCATTGTTGGACATCGCTAAAAAATTAGAGAAGGTAGCATTGGAAGATGAATACTTCAAAGCAAGAAACTTATATCCTAACGTGGATTTTTATTCTGGAATCATCTACAAGGCATTGGGAATTCCTTCCGAGATGTTTACGGTGATGTTCGCTTTAGGACGTCTACCAGGATGGATTGCTCAATGGAAAGAAATGACAGAGAACAAAGAACCAATTGGTCGTCCGCGTCAGATTTACATCGGCGAAACGAACCGAGAATATGTTGAAATCTCGAAGCGATAAAACAAAAAAGCCCTGACACAATTGTCAGGGCTTTTTTTATGGGTTAATTTTCGGTTCCATTTTGCTCATCAAATGGAAAATGTGTTCGTTTCGATCCGGCATACGTTTCGAACATGCGGAAACTACATTCCAAGTCACCATTGAATACTTTGTGCTTCACACTCGGACGCAATCCAATCGATTTTAAACCGTCCTCACTCGAAGTAATGATCCAAGCTTGTGAATTGGTCATGGTGTGTTTTAACCAATTTCCAATGTTCTCATACAGTTCTTGTGTATTCGCAGCTAATCTTTCTCCGTATGGTGGATTTGTTAAAATAAAAATAGCCTCATCGTCTGATTTCGTGTTTTCCTCGAAAGAACACACTTTTGTTTCGATAAAGCGACCAAAACTCATTGAACGTAAATTGCGACGTGTTTTTAAAATCATTTCGTCAGACAAATCTGATCCCATGATTCGACATGGCAGTGAGCGGACATTTCTAGTCGCATTGTCGTAAATGTCGTTCCAAATCGATTCGTCGTAATTCTTTAAATTCTTAAAAGCATAGTGTTGACGCTCGATATTCGAGGGAATTCCGGATGCCAATAATGCAGCTTCCATTAACAATGTTCCTGATCCACAGAAGGGATCGAGGAAAGTTGTTTTTCGGTCCCACTTAGACAAACGAATTAAACTTGCCGCAACTACTTCATTCATTGGCGCATCTCCTACGGCCTCTCGGTAACCTCTTTGAAACAAAGGTATGCCGCTCGTATTCAGTGAGATTGTGACTTCGCGTTCTTTAATGTACAGGTCAAAAAGAACTTGTGGACGTTTTAATTCAACATCCGGACGATCGTCGAATTCATTTCGAAAGGAGTCCACAATGGCATCTTTAACCACTAGATATGGATATTGTGTGTTGTTGAATAGCGTGGAGAAAACGGCTCCTTTGACTGCAAATGTTTTGGATACATCAAAAATTTCAGTCCATTTGATTTTCATGGATCGACGGTATAAATCTTCTTCTGAATTGATAAAGAACTTATCAATTTCAACGAGGATAGAGATGGCACAGCGGGAATAGAGATTTAAATAATAAACATCTTTCCATGTTCCCACGATGCGGACAGCACGGTTTAACAATTCTGCTTTGGGGTATCCTAGTTCCGCTAATTCTTCAACTAAAGTTTGCTCAAATCCAAACAAACATTTCAAGGTGATTTTCAACTCTTCTTTATTTCCCGTGCTCTTCTTTTCCATTTTCTCGTTATAAGGTCTAACTTTGTACAAAAGAACGAATTTGCGAAGTTTCTGGGCCTTTATTTTTTCACTTTTTTTCATTCTACCCTTAGAATGTACCGCGCAGCAAAAAATCGGATTGGTTTTAAGTGGTGGTGGTGCAGCTGGTGTAGCACATGTTGGTGTATTGAAAGCCCTAGAAGAGCGACACATTCCAATTGATTATGTGGTAGGCACTTCTGCAGGAGCATTAGTGGCGAGTATGTACGCATGTGGATACACACCTTCGGAAATTGAAGCTTATGTTTTAAGCGAACCTTTTCAGTTGATGGTAAAAGGGAATGTAGAAGTGGAAAAGAAATTCTTTTTCTTCGATGAGTCCAACACGAGCAGTATGTTCAATATTCCGTTTTCAAAGGATAGTATTTTGCAAAAATCTATTCCGATGTCGTTTGTGAATCCAAACTATTTCGACTTTGAAATGCTGCGTATTTTTGGACGAACAGGAGCATCTGTTGGGAATGATTTTGATCACCTGTTTGTTCCTTTTCGTTGTGTTGCATCGGACGTCGTGAATAAAAAAAGTACTGTTTTTTCAGCTGGAAATTTAAATGAGTCCGTGCGTGCCTCGATGACCTTCCCCTTATACTTGAACCCGATTCGAATTAATGGTGTCTTATATTTTGATGGAGGCTTGTACGATAATTTCCCCTTGAAAGTAATGTACGAACAATTCCCAGCTGATTTTATCATTGGAAGCAATGTGACCAAAAATGACATTCGCGCCAACGAAAATGATTTCTTTGGCATGATTTCAAGCATGATGACCACGCCAACCGATTATTCCTTACCTTGTCAGGATGGCATCATCATCGAACCAAAAACTGAAGTTGGAACTTTTGATTTTGAAGATGTCAAGCAAGCGATTGAGGACGGATATCGAGCAACATTAAAACAACTGGATTCACTTGAGCAATTTATTCAGGAGCGCGAAAACCCAGATTCTCTTTTCATTAAAAGAGCTCAATTTCGAGCTAAAATACGTCCAATACGCGTCTCCTCTGTTCAGACGGAAATTGTAAAGAAAAACGAATTTCAGTATGCCAATAAGTTTATTCTGCCACAAAAAAGCCATCGCATTTTAGGTGAATCCTTATTGGAAGAACGATATTTCCGCTTGGCATCGACACCGCAAATTGATTTTTTGTATCCAAATTTCAAAGCGCAATCCGACGGTACATTTCAATTGTTGTTAAAAGTGAGAAAAGCAAAGGATTTTCGAGCAGATTTCGGTGGACTCATTTCCTCTCGAGCGGTCAATACTGGTTATTTTAATTTGACATACCGAAGCATTGGTCGCGTTTCTCATAAAATCAATGCAGAATCTTATTTTGGAAAGTTTTATGGTTCCTTGCGAACGAATTACGAGTTGGTTATACCGTCCGTTTTTCCCATTTCGATTTCAGGTTATTTTACCTTGAATCGCTGGGATTATTTTCGCAGTTTCGCTACCTTTTTTGAGGATGTTAAACCTTCCTTCTTGGTGCAAAATGAAGCGTATTCGGGCATTAAAATCAAACTTCCGTTAGGTAATAACGCCAAGTGGACGATGGATGCACGTTATTTTAGCTTGGAAGACGATTACTATCAATCGAGTCAGTTTACCAACAAGGATACGGCAGATTACACAAGGTTTTCAGGAACTTCTTTCAGTTTCGAATACACAAAAAATAGTTTGAATAAAAAGCAATTTGCAACTTCAGGACATTTTCTGCAAATCAAAGCGCGTTATGTGAATGGATTCGAGCGAACGGTTCCTGGAACAACGTCAATTTTAAAGGATACGGTTGAAAAAGCACATCAATGGTTAAGTTTACAAGCGGAATTTCAATCCTTTCTCCTTGATAAGGGGAGATTTCATATAGGTTTACATGGGAAAACTGTGGCGAACAGTCAGTCTTTATTTGCAAATTATACTGCAAGTCTATTGTCTATGCCTTCTTTCAATCTAGTACCGGACATGGAGACTTTTTTCTTACAGGAATACCGAGCAACGCAGTATTTCGGATTAGGGACGAATCTGATTTTCGAACTTGTTAAAAACCTAGATTTTAGGATGGATTTATATTATTTTCAACCGATTTTACAATTACAGAAAAATCCAGATGGAACCATTCAATATGGAAAACCTTTACAAGTTCATTCCATGGTCGCTTCATCTTCTTTGTTGTATGAGACACCGATTGGTCCGGTTAGGGCAACGTTAAATTATTTCCCAAAACAAGAGAAACCTTGGTTTTTTCAATTGTGTTTCGGGTATGTTTTATTTAATGAACGTGCGGTTCGATGATGGTAGAAAAGGATTTTATTAATGGCATTCAACAGGTGGGAATAGGGGTGCCAAATGTTTCGGAAATATGGACTTGGTATCGTCGAGCATTCGGCTTGGATTTACGCATTTTTGAAGAAGCTGCGGATGCACCATTAATGACTAAATATACGGGTGATGAAGTACATTCAAGAACGGCAACTTTAGCAATGAGTTTGGACGGTGGTGGTGGATTTGAAATTTGGCAATTTACCTCTCGTCCAACCGTGAAACCAATTTTCACCCCTCAATTGGGTGATTTAGGACTTGCTATTTGTAAAATTAAATCGCGCAATGTAAGGAAGACTTTTGTCTATTTAAATGCGATTGGAATTCAAACATTAGGGGAACCAAAAGAAGATGTACTTGGACGCTTGTCTTTTTTTGTTCAGGATCCAAATGGCAATCTGTTTCAAGTGGTGGAAGGTCGATCGTGGTTTGGGAAATCAAATCATCCATCGAACGCTGGTGGAGTTTCCGGAATGGTTATCGGTGTCTCAGATATGAATAAATCCATTCCATTATACCGAGAAGTTTTGGGTTATGATGTAATTGAAATGGATGAAATAAATTCCTTTGAAGATTTTAATGTGCTTCCCGGCGGATCCGGTCGTTTTCGCCGTGTACGCTTGACTCATGCTTCTGTTCGAAAGGGTGCTTTCTCCGAACTGCTGGGAGTTACGGAGATTGAATTGGTTCAGTCGCTGGATAGAACCGACGTGAAACGTATTTTTGAAAATCGTTTTTGGGGTGACTGGGGCTTTATTCATCTTTGTTTTGATGTGCAAAGAATGGATCAATTTCAACGCTTATGTGAGTCCAAGGGATTTCCATTTACCGTGGATAGTGCGAATAGTTTTCAAATGGGAGCGGCGAGTGGACGCTTTTCATACATTGAGGATCCAGATGGAACCTGGTTGGAATTTGTCGAAACACATAAAGTACCGATTATCAAAAAAATGGGATGGTACGTTCGCTTAACTCCAAGTCGACAAGGGAAACCCTTGCCAAAATGGATGTTGAAAGCGCTGCGATTTAACCGTGTAAAGGATTAGATTAGTCCTTTCGTGCGTAAAAATTCATCCAATCCTTCAATGTCACCAAAGAGTACTTCTCGTGCTTTGCTACCTTGGAACGAGCCTATGATTCCCATTCCTTCTAATTGATCGACAATGCGTCCTGCACGGTTGTAGCCAAGTTTCAATTTACGTTGTAACAAGCTTGCAGATCCTTGTTGATTGATGACCACAATGCGCGCAGAATCAACAAACATCGGGTCTATTTCATTCATATCGATGTCTCCCCCAAGTTCACTACCTTCCGGTACGTATTCTGGAAGGATTAAGGCTTCCGGATAAGCGCGTTGATCACCAATAAAGCCGCAGATTTCCTCTACCTCTGGCGTATCGACAAACCCACATTGCAAACGTTTCATATCTGAACCAGTTGAAATCAACATGTCTCCACGTCCGATTAACTGATCTGCACCAGATGCATCCAAAATAGTTCTGGAATCAATTTTCGAAAGAACGCGGAAAGCGATGCGCGCTGGGAAATTGGCTTTAATCATACCAGTAATGACATTGACGGACGGACGCTGAGTAGCAACGATGAGGTGGATTCCAATGGCACGTGCCAATTGAGCAATACGCGCTATCGGGTGCTCTACTTCTTTACCAGCGGTCATGATTAAGTCGGCAAACTCATCAATTAATACCACGATGTAAGGCAAGTAACGGTGTCCTTTTTCTGGATTTAATCTTCGCGCAATAAATTTCGCATTGTATTCCTTAATGGTGCGAACACCAGCATTTTTCAGTAACTCATACCGTTCGTCCATTTCGATGCAAAGTGAATTTAGGGTGTTCACTACTTTCGATGTATCCGTGATAATCGCATCTTCTTCACCTGGAAGTTTCGCCAAGAAATGTCGTTCGATCTTATTGTATAAAGTTAACTCCACTTTTTTCGGGTCAACCAAAACAAACTTCACTTGCGCAGGATGCTTTTTGTACAAGATGGAAATCAAAATAGCGTTTAATCCGACAGACTTCCCTTGTCCTGTAGCACCAGCCACCAAAAGGTGAGGCATTTTTGTTAAGTCAAAAACATAGGTTTCATTCGTAATGGTTTTCCCCATGACAATCGGAAGTTCTCCATCGAAATGCTGAAATTTATCCGATGCAATCAAAGAACGCATACTAACCATTTCTGGATTTGAATTCGGAACCTCTATCCCAATGGTACCTTTCCCTGGAATCGGAGCGATGATGCGTATTCCTAGGGCAGATAAACTCAAGGCGATGTCGTCTTCTAGGTTTTTAATTTTGGAAATGCGCACTCCAGGTGCTGGAACAATTTCATAGAGGGTAACTGTTGGTCCAACAGTAGCTTTGATTTTGGCAATTTCGATTTTGTAGTGCTGGAGTGTTTGTACAATTTTATCCTTGTTTGTCTCTAATTCTTCTTTACTCACCGAAACACCACTTGTTCCCCAGTCTTTCATTAAATCAAGTGGCGGAAGCATGTATCCTTCCAAGTCTTTCGTTGGGTCATACTCCCCATATTCACTCACGAGTCGGTTCGCTAATTCATCATCATCTGATTTTTGAGTAGCGTTTGTTCCCATTGATGGTGCAGGGTTTACTGCTTGCGTAACGATGGACGGTTCTGGCTCTTGGGCGATTTCTATTTCAAAATCATCAGAATCCTCGCTTGTCGTTTCCTCTGGAAATTTCGAAGAAACAATTAATTCGCTTTCATCAAAAAAGACATCGTCATCCTCCTCATCTTTAGCCGAAAAATCAACAGTTTCAGAAATGACATCAGATTGAATTTCTTCATCTTTAATGGTGTTCACTACAAAGATGTCTTCGTATGAATGACGCGTATTTTCTGTTTCTTCTGTCTCTTTGGTTTCTTCCGCTTCAGATTTTTCTCTGCTAAAAATGAAGTCCAGCCATTTCGAGTAATTCGGATTAAATATCAAAGTAGTAATGACATACAGCATAACTAGGCTGAGGGCAAACGAACCGAAATTACCGAGGGTGAGCATCAGCCATTCGTTGATGTAAAAGCCAAACGTTCCACCGAGGTAATTCAGTTGTTCGCTAAAGAATCCAAGAAAAACAGATCCCCAGAGCATGTAGGCAATCGTTATCGTGAATGCGCGTCCCAGTGGCACAATGGTATAATCGAACAAAATGCGCACGCCCGAAATGAGCATTAAAAAACAGATTCCAAAGGAGGTAATTCCGAATAGACGATAAATCAATAAATGAGAAGTCCAAGCACCAAATTTACCCAGCCAATTTTGAACGGGTGCTTCGGTTGTGTCTAGAATGTAATCCAAAAACGAACGTTGTAGGATTCGGTCTTGGTCTTCTGTCCAAGTGAATAAATAAGAAAGACATGCTAAAAACAAATAAATGGATAGCAAGGAAAGTGTAGATCCTAGGATTATCTTAACTTTCTTTTGATCGAACTTTCCAGCAAAATTCCAACGTGAAGGCGTTTTCTCCTTCGGTTGTCTGCTTGGTTTTTCCGTCTTTTTTGTAGTGGTAGATGAACTTGACTTCTCTTGTCCAGCCTCTCTTTTCGGTATAAATTCGTTGTCTTCCATTCGCTTTTTGTGCAATATCCAACGAAGATAAACGATAAGGTCACATCCTCAACAGAAAACAAGGAATACTATAAACAGGAATTTGTTAGTTATTGGGGGAGATGGAATGTTCGGAAGATTGTTGCTTCTCCATAAAATCTTTGAAGCTAATTCTCTGATAATCTGATGGAATCATAAACAAAGAAATTGGTGGAGTTCTGTAGTCGATTGACTCCAAGGTGTATTTGAATAACCCATGATCGTTAACCACGTAATATTGCAGTAGTAATCCTGGTGTGTCAGGAAAGGCATCTAAGTATTTTGCTGGGATTTTATTGGTGTAAATCACGGTCAGTTCGTTCTTCATTAAGGGGTATTGAAAAGCCAACTTCTTTCCTTTTATTCCGGCGATTTTGGTGCGACCTTTGATGTTTCGAAAGGTGTAGGATTTTGTTGAATTTCCGACGCTACTATCCTTCATTTGAATGGCATATTTATTTCCATCCAAGTTCATTAGCACGTATTTTTTCTGGTAAATCAGGTGCTTTATCGTTTCCTGTTTACCAAATTCGGAGCTAAAATTTACGATTTTTATCATGGAGTCACGCGCAAAAATGATCATTTTAGCTTGGACAGAATCTTTTACATCTACGCGCTCAATTTGGTAGGTAAGCGCCCCGTTGAAATGACCATTTTCTTGTCCGTATGCTAGTGCTATAAGCGAATAAAAAAACAGTAGAAAAGTGCGAAAACGTGACATGTAAAAGTCCTTGATTTTTTGTGTGAAATGTTAACAAATATAGCCATTAATTGAAGAACTTCGGTTGCTAAAAACAGATACTTCCTTGGGAATGTTGTAAATTTGCCTAGCCCGATGAAAGGGAGTTTTATGTCCAAACAGTTGCAATTTATTTTTAATCCATCGGAATTAGGTGCCGGTACACGCGGTGCTTCCTTGGGTCCGGAGGCGGTTAGGTGTGCCGCAAGAGAAAATCATTCCACCTTATTTTCGGAGCATGCTGTTCTGACTTTAGCGCATCGAAACGACTTATTAGATCAACCAACACCTTACGCGTTTGCGAAGCGCATCGACGGAATGGTACAGGTTTTTGAGATTGTTAAAAATCAATTGAAAGAAACCATTGATTCGGGTAAATTTCCGTTCATTATCGCCGGAGATCACGGTTCTGCTGGTGGGACAATGGCCGGATTAAAAATGACGTATCCGGGGAAACGACTTGGAGTGTTATGGATTGATGCGCATGCGGACATCCATTCGCCGTATACAACGCCTTCTGGAAATATCCACGGCATGCCAATTGCAACCGCTTTAGGGATGGATCAATCGGACTTGCAAAAAAACAACTTGGATTTGACAACCATGCAGTATTGGAATCAATTGAAAAGTCATTCCTTGAAACCTGCAGATTTAATTTACATTGGTGTCCGTGACGTAGAAAAAGAAGAGATTCATGCGATGCAACAATTGAATTTGCGTAATTATACGGTGAAGGAATTGCGCGAGAGAGGATTAAACCTATGTTTACAAGAAATCAAAGAGAAATTAGCAAGTTGCGACATCGTTTATGTTTCTTTTGACGTAGATTCGATGGATCCGAATGAGACTTCATTTGGGACTGGAACTCCGGTTCCGAACGGTCTCAGTTTTGCTGAAGCAAATGAAATCCTACATCAAATGTGTGGATTACCTCAATTGGCTTGTATGGAAGTTGTAGAGGTTAATCCGTGTTTGGATAACGAAAAAAATAAAATGGCGGAACAGACATTCCGTTTGTTGAATACCGTTGTTAAAAGCTTGAAAGAATCATGGAACAATTAATTAAAACATTAATTATCAATCACGCAACATCCTTGTTTGGACAAGAAATTGATGCGCAAATGATTCAATTTCAGGTGACACGTAAAGATGTTGAAGGTGATTTAACCTTGGTGGTTTTTCCTTTTGTGAAATTGTTGCGTTGCTCACCGATCGAAGCAGGACAAAAACTAGGAGATTTCATCGAACAGCATGTGGCAGATGTTGAAAAATGCATGGTTGTCAATGGATTTCTGAACATTGTCTTCTCACAAACTTATTGGCTAAACCAATTGAATGAGGTTTATCATACACCAGAATTTGGACGTGCACCAGAAGGATCAAAGTCGCCAATCATGGTCGAATATTCGTCGCCTAATACGAACAAACCCTTGCATCTTGGACACCTACGAAACATCTTTTTGGGTCATTCGGTTTCAGAAATTTTGAAAGCAGATGGACACGAAGTAATTCGCACACAAGTGATTAATGACCGAGGGATCCATATTTGCAAGAGCATGTTGGCTTGGGAGCGTTTTTCACCAATGAATGAAAAGGGTGAACGTGAAACTCCAGCAAACACGGGATTGAAAGGAGATAAACTCGTTGGGAAATACTATGTGGAGTTCGATAAAAATTTGCAGAAAGAAGCGAAAGCGCTTATCTCAAGTTGGGAACAAGGTGATTTTTCCATGTGTTCATCCGAAGTACAAAACGCATTTTTGAATTTTCAAGCCGCAAAGGAAGGAAAGGATGAAAAAGCAGTTCAAGGCATTGACGATAAAATCAAAGAATTAGCAAAGAATAACACGAGTATTCTATTAGATGCCAAAGAAATGTTGGTGAAATGGGAAGCGCGCGATCCGCAAGTTTATTTGTTGTGGACCACTATGAATAGCTGGGTTTATGATGGATTCGAAAAAACCTATCAAAAAATGGGGGTGGACTTCGATAAATTGTATTACGAATCCGAGACTTACTTGTTGGGAAAAGATCAAGTGATGAAAGGGTTGAAAGAAGGGGTGTTTTTTCAAAAGGAGGATGGCTCTGTCTGGATTGATTTGACCAGTGATGGCTTGGATGAAAAATTGGTGCTGCGCTCCGATGGAACGGCGGTTTACATGACGCAGGATATTGGAACAGCCATCGATCGTTTTCATGATTTCCCACGTTTGAATGGCATGGTTTACACCGTTGGAAATGAGCAAGATTATCATTTCAAAGTGTTGTTCCTGATCCTTAAAAAATTGGGATACGCATGGGCTGAAAATTGCTTTCATTTGTCCTACGGCATGGTGGATTTACCTACTGGAAAGATGAAATCCCGTGAAGGAACGGTTGTAGATGCGGACGATTTAATGGAAGAAGTCATCGAAAAAGCGGAGGAAATGACCAAAGAGCGTGGACACATTGAGTCACTGAATGAAGAAGAACGCAAACGATTATTTGAGCAAATTGGTTTGGGTGGATTGAAATATTATTTACTGAAAGTGGACCCCAAAAAACGCATGATGTTTAATCCGGAAGAGTCCATTGATTTAACTGGAAATACAGGTCCGTTCATTCAATATGCACATGCACGCATTACCACGCTACTCGAGCGAGGTGGAACAATCGATGCATCGGAAATTCAGCAGGCTACTTTGATTCATGAAGAAAAGGAAATCATCAAATTGTTGACACAATTTCCGAACACCATTCATGAAGCTGCGTCCGCTTATTCTCCGGCGATGGTAGCTAATTACATCTACGATTTGGTGAAACATTACAATCAGTTTTACCAAGCTGTAAAAATCCTTTCAGAGGAAAATGCCGCCAATAAAAACCTGCGCTTGGTGATGAGCGAATGCGTTCGTCGCACCATTCAAGAAAGTTTGTTGTTGTTGGGCATTCAGGCACCGATGAAGATGTAATTCATTTTCCTTTTTGGTATTTATCACATTGAATTCTAAGCATTTCTTTTTAACTTAAAGTAAAAAAAAGGAATGACAACAAAATTCAAAAAGGTGTATTTTCGTTTACCCAATTGGGATTATCGTGAGGAGGGTGCCTATTTCATTACCATTTGCACCAAGGATCGGCTGCATTTTTTTGGTGAAATCGAGGGCCGAAAGATGGAATTGTCACACATAGGTGAACTTGTAAAAGCTTGTTGGTTGGAAACTGAATTTCATTTTCCGAATGTCCATTTGCGAGAATTTGTCATTATGCCAGATCATTTTCATGGTGTGGTAGTTATTGATAAATCGGTGATTCGAAATGAAAACGACAAGATATTAAGGGGGAATAGGTTTCAAAACATTGGAAGTCAATCCATTTCATCCATTATTGGGTCGTTTAAATCCGCTGTTTCCCGAAAATCAAGAATGTTGAATCCAGCCTTTGGTTGGCAATCCCGATTTCATGATCGTGTGATCCGTTCGACTATGGAATTGGATAGAATTGAAAATTATATTAGACGCAATGTAGAAAATTATAATAAAAAAAGGTAGGGTCAGGGCATGCCCTGACCCTACCTTTTTTTCGATTAATCAATTTTTTTCATGCATGCCCTGATCCTACCTTTTTTTATTGAAAATCATTTTTTTCAGGATTTATCTCCCAAAAATTACCTCATCTGTCAATTCACGTACCATGACAAACAATTCTTCTTTAAAGGTCTGCGCCTCATAGGTGCCCTTTTCAATTTGACGTAATTTGTGTTCCCATTGACCAGTTAATTCTGGACTTTTCAGTAATTCGTTTTTAATGGTGTCGATCAGATTAATTCCTGTTTCTGTAGCGATGATGTTCTTTTTCTTCTTCTCGATGTATTTGCGTTTAAACAAGGTTTCGATGATGTTCGCGCGTGTGGATGGACGACCAATGCCGTTTTCCTTCATGACCTCTCGCATCTCCTCATTCTCCACTAATTTTCCTGCGGATTCCATGGCGCGCAATAATGTCGCTTCCGTGTAGTATTTCGGGGGACTCGTTTTTCCTTTGTGAATCAACGGTTGATGCGGCCCACTTTCGCCTTTTTCAAAAATCGGCAAGATTTTATCTTCGACTTCCCCTTCTTTTTTCTTCGTTCCAGACTCTTTATTTTCTGCTTTTAGGTCGTCGTAAATCACCCGCCATCCCTTATCGAGAATTTGCTTTCCAGTGGCTTTGAATTCCAATGCATCGACTTTTCCCAAAACGGTGGTGTTTGAGATTTTACATTCGGGGTAAAAAACTGAAATAAATCGTCTGCAGATCAAATCGTAGATGCGTTGTTCGTCCGGTGTGATGCCCGAAGGTGCCACCCCTGTTGGAATAATGGCGTGATGATCAGTGATTTTTTTGTCGTCAAATATCTGCTTGGACTTCGTAATGGGTTTTCCTTGCAGTGCGTCTGTGAAACGTTTGTAGTCGCGCAATCCATTGAGAATGTTCGGAATTTTTGGATGTAAATCCTCCGATAAATACGTTGTGTCAACTCGCGGATAAGTTACTAACTTCTTTTCGTACAAACTTTGAATCTTGGTCAATGTTTCCTCGGCGCTGTATGCATAGTAACGATTCCCGTCCACTTGTAAGGATGTTAAATCGTACAATCGTGGATTTCCTTCTTTACCATCTTTCTGTTCGAAAGAGGTTACTTCAAAAGGTTTGTCCACTAAATACGCCAATCCTTTGTCAGCTTTGTCTTTGGATTTTAATCGATCAATTTGACATTGAAATTCAGTCTCGCGATAAATGGTTTTTAATTCCCAATATTCTTCCGTTTTGAAGGCGTTGATTTCCTTCTGACGTTGAACAATCATTGCCAATGTTGGTGTTTGTACGCGTCCAACGGACAAGGTCATTTTATCGCGTCCAAATTTTCGGGTGTACAGTCGTGTTCCGTTAATTCCGAGCACCCAATCACCCACTGCACGAGAATTTCCAGCAGCAAATAAATTGTCAAATTCACTTGCATCACGCAATTTGTTGAATCCGTCTTTAATGGCTTCTTCTGTGAGGGAAGAAATCCATAAGCGCTTTACCGGAACCTTACATTTTGCCTTTAACAATACCCAACGTTGAATTAACTCTCCTTCTTGTCCAGCATCCCCGCAATTAATGACTTCTTCTGCTTGTGTCATCAGGGTTTCAATTACTTTGAATTGACGCTTCGCTCCTTCATCCTCTCGTAATTTGATGCCAAATTGCCCCGGAATAATTGGCAAATCTTCCAATTTCCAATATTTCCAATTCGGATTGTAGTCCTCCGGATCTTTTAAGGAACACAAATGTCCAAAAACCCAAGTGACACAATAGCCGTTTCCCTCTAGGTAGCCATCTCGACGATTTTTAGCTCCTAGAATCTCCGCTAAATCACGGGCAACACTTGGTTTTTCGGCAATGCAAAGTTTCATTGAAAGGTGAAAAAATGAATCTCAAAAATAGGAAAGAATGTGCCTTTATTTACATGTGAACATCGAGAGTTATGAACGATTTTTCACAAGAAAAATATTTTTTCGGATAGTAATTGTAACCAATGTAAAAAGTTGCATTTTTGTACTTGATTATCAGCTTTTCATGAAAAAAATCCTACTTGTTCTTTCTTTCCTTTGCATCGTATTCATTGGATTTTTTCTCAGTCCCTTTCAACATCAAAATCAAGCGCCAACAAGGGCCTTTTACTATTGGAAAAACTACGATGATTTTTGGTTCGAATCCGATATCATTGACACCTTACAAGTGCGTAAATTGTATGTGAAATATTTTGAGGTAGATTACGATCCGGATTTGGGACCTGTTCCCAAAGCAAAAACGGAACTCACCATGAGTCGAACCAAATGGGATTATGAACAAGATAAAGAGGTACTTTCACCGTATGCAAAATTGAACATTGTTCCAACAGTCTTTATTTTAAATTCTGTCTTTAAAGAGCCTGACCTCAACACCAGGGAAATGGCTAAAAATATCCTGTTCCTCGTTTTGAAGAAATTCGAAGAAAATATGGAAGGATTTTCCTGTCCGAAGGAAATTCAAATCGACTGTGACTGGACAGAATCCACCAAGCTGTTTTACCTGCGTTTCTTACGCGAACTCAAACAGGAAATGAGAAAAAATGCGTCCTTGGAAAACACTCAACTTTCGGCCACTCTGAGGTTGTATGCGTATAAATTCCCCGATCGAATGGGGGTATTGCCGGTGGATCGTGCAATGTTAATGTGCTACAACTTACTGACGCCGAGAGAATCTGGAAATCGAAATTCCATTTTAGACATTCAGGAATTGAAAAAATACTTGGAAGGAGCGGATGATTATCCCATTGCGCTTGATGTTGCCTTACCGACCTACTCGAATGTTCAGGTTTTTCAGAACAAACAATTCAAAAGTTTATTCTACGAAGAGGATAGCACCTTTTTATCCTACTTGAAACCACTCAAGCCACCGTTTTATTTAATCAGCAAGGACACGCTCGTGGATGAGGTTTACCTACGAAAAGGTGATCATCTAAAAGTGGAACGAGTTTCTGCCAAACAGATCCGTGAAGCCATCGATGTGATCAATCAAGAGGTTTACTTTAGAGATCGTCCTACCATGGCATTGTTTCACCTAGATTCAGACGAATTAAGAAAATACACACATGAAGAATTGGTTGGTTTTTATAAGCGCCTTCGTTAGTTTAAAGGCTTTATCTTGTGGGGGATGGTATCCGGATGGTGAATCCGTGCGATATTCGATATTCGCAGGAATGCCTTCTTACTATCCTAGTTTTCGCTTGTTTGAGTACGAAAACAGTTCTAGTTTTTATGATGGGCGAGATCTCAACTGTCAGGCAATAGAAGATGAGAATTTACGCTTGTGGCAAGATTTATTTAAGGGAAAAATAGATGTTTCTAGTTTGAACGAGGCGATTTATTACTTAAGTTATAGTCAAATAAGAGAAGGGAAACATCCGAACAAGTTTGTTCAATTGTTGCGTCAACCTGCTTATCAAGATGTGAAGGACTATTTGCTTTTCGCTAAAAACATGTCCAAATATTCAACGGGAACATCCTTGGATCCGTGGGAAAAAGAAGAAGTGAAATTAAAACGTAGCATCAATGCATCGATTTCTTTGGCCTGCGCAAAATCTAGAAAAGCCAAACGATTAGAACTGAAAAAACGTTATGCGCATTTAGCCATTCGCCTTGCCTACTATTCCAATCAACTTCCGATGGTGAAAGCCATTTACAGGGCCTTTTTTGAGGGACATAAAACGAAATCGGCGATTGACTATTGGGCGATGCATTTTCGCTACAATTTGGATAAAATCAACGATGAAACCATTATTCATCGCGCGGAGGTATTTCGTCATTCCAACGATAAAAAATTGGCGACGTATTTGAATTTTAAAGTCATTCCAGCGAAGGATGTGCAGCATGCACTTTCAACTACAAAAATCGCCAAAGTAAAGGCGAATATTCTCGCACTGACCATGGTGCAAAAATTGGATCCGGCATTGGATAACTTAAAATCTCTTCACCAATTAGACCCACAAAACCCAGCTTTTGAATTTTTAGTACAGCGTGAAATCACGAAAATGGAAGATTGGATTTTGACACCATACTACACAGAATTTTCACCAGCGATTGTTGCCAACAGCTACGATAATAATTACGGCGAGTGGAATAGTTCTGGCGACTATGAAAAAGCACTCATGCGTGGCAGAAGAAACTTTGATCAATCCTATGCGCGTCGTTTCGCTCTTTTCATTGATCAAATAAAGTCTGACAAAACAAGCGCTTTGAAATTGTTTGCGTTATATGCGCATTGGTTGGCCGGTGAAAAAATCAATATAAGCGAGTTAATGTCCATTTCTGTTTCTGATGAGAACATGAAGCAGTTCAAAGAGCGCATCTATGCACTGGCGACGGCACGTGATGGTGCAAACGCAACGTTGGATGCCCCCTTACTTCAATCCATTTTGAAACGCGAAGTGGAACATCACAGTGATCGTTTTGTCTTCTCAGTTGCACGCGAATTGGAATTTAGGGGAAATAAAATAGATGCAGCGTATTTATTTGCTTCGCATAACAAATCAACAAATTATATGGATTACAGCGATGAATCAACAGGTGTATATTGGCAAATAAATAAAGGGAAGAATGCGTCGAATTATGGTTATTACGATGATTATTTCTTTTATTTGGATGATGCCTACACCTTGAAAGAAATCCGCCAGGTCTACCAGGATTTACTGCGTCCAACCAAAGGAAAATCGTCCTTTGATACATGGAAAAAAAGTTTCTTGCTCCAACAAAAGGACCGTTTGGCTGACCTAATTGGCACCAAGTACATTCGCCTGAATCTCTTCGATAAAGCCTTGGTCTATTTCGAACAAGTCAATGACACACTCTGGAAAAGTGATGAATATCCGTATAAGACTTTTTTAGACGCCAATCCATTTTATACGACCTTCTATCAAGAACACCAGCAGTCAAAAGCGGATTCCATCCATTTTACGAAAACGTCAATGGTCAGGGAATTTTTAAGATTGCAAGATTGTTACGATCATTCGAAAGGCGACTTGAAGGCAAAGTATGCTTTTTACATGGGGAATTTTTGTTTCAATTTAACGCAATACGGCAATTCTTGGTTGATGAGACGTTATGCTTGGTCCAATTATTACATTGCGACCAATTTTCCAGATCAACGGGAATATTACCAGTGTAATTTAGCCAAATCGCATTACCAGAAAGCTTATCGAAGTGCAAGAAACAAGGAGATAAAAGCCTTGTGTTTACGTATGGCAGGACGCTGCGAAATGTATTGTATCAATTCGAGAAGTGAATTCAATCCTGCGTATGAATTCGGTTTAAGCGATCGAGTTTACAACGATGATTACGATGATTGGATTTTCGCCCAGAACTCCAGTTATCAAAAACTAAAAAAGGAGTTCCCGGAACAGTATGATGAGCTAATCAGTAACTGCTATAGCTTTAAACGCTATTATGCGGATTTGAAAAAAGTAAGGAAATAAAAAAAGCGGTGATGAACACCGCTTTTTTTTATTTTTTGAAGGCGCTCATGCCTTTCATCAAGAACGCTTTGTACGTTTTAATGTCTGGCGTATATCCAATGGCTTCCGTCAGGTCATTTCCTTCACTGTCAACGACCACGTAAAGCGGTTGTTGGAAACTTCCATATTTCTCCATTTCTAAGTCGGCCCATTTGTTTCCAACAGTTTTAATGTTCCCACTCAGTTTGGAAACACGCACTTCGTTCGCTGGTAATGGCGTGCGGTCGTCTACGTACAAGGAAACAATCACAAATTGTTTTTGCAACAGTGGACGAATCTCGTCGTTTGTCCAAACAGTTGATTCGGTTTTACGACAGTTTTGACAAGCGTAACCAGTAAAATCTAATAAGATTGGCAAGTTCTTTTTCTTTGCGTATTCTTGTCCAATAGTTAAGTCATGGAACACCAAAACCGAACCATCACCAACTGGGTGCATATCCGCAGCGTATTGAACTGAAATGGAATCTGTTCCAAGACCTGTCTCTAATCCACCATTCACCCAACGGAAGTTGTCCTCTGAATGTGTTCGTGGAGGTGCAATTCCATCAATCAAGGTCAATGGTGCGCCAAACATTCCGGTAAACAAATACACGGAGAACGTTAATGCAACCAATGCAAACATGAAGCGAGGAACACTTAATTTTTCTACTGGGGAATCATGAGAGAAACGCAATTTTCCAAGTAGGTAGATACCCATGATCAAGAATAAAACGAACCAAATCGCTACAAACCACTCACGTGTCAAAAGTTCCCAATGGTACGCTAAATCTACTGAAGACAAGAATTTCAATGCCAAGGCTAATTCAGCTAATCCCAGAACCACTTTCACGGAATTCAACCATCCTCCTGATTGCGGTAAGGAATTCAACCATCCTGGGAAAATCGCGAAGATAGTGAACGGAATCGCTAACGCGAGAGAGAATCCGGTCATTCCAATCGCTGGAGTCAAGTAGGATCCTGAGGTTGATGCTTCTACCAATAAAGTTCCAATGATCGGACCTGTACAAGAGAAGGAAACCAATCCTAAGGTGAAGGCCATGAAGAAAATACCAATGTAACCTCCACGATCCGCTTGTTTATCCATTTTATTCACCCATGAATTCGGCAATTGAATTTCAAACGCACCTAGGAAAGAGAAAGCGAACAAGACAAAAATACCGAAGAAGATGAGGTTCATCCATAAATTGGTAGAAAGATCATTCAGTCCCAATGGACCCATTGCTGCGGTGAAAATTAATCCAAACGTGACGTAGATTAATACAATGGAAGTTCCGTAAACCAAGGCTTTAAAAATTCCTTCCTTACGCGTTTTGGATTGTTTGGTGAAGAAGGTTACGGTCATTGGAATCATCGGGAACATACATGGTGTCACTAATGCCACAAGTCCAGCTAAGAATCCAGCGATGAAAATGACGAAATTAGAGTCCTTTTCTTTTTTCTTGTTTTTCTCTGTTTTACTTGGCTCCATTTGACTTTTGGCGCCTTTCGTGGTATCAACACCCGTTGCTGCAACGTCACTTGTGTCAGCGGCTGTAACGATTGCATTTTCGTTAGGTATGAAACCGCTAAGTTTTAATTTTCCTTCTGTGTCAAACGGACCTACACATCCATCGGCATTGCACAATTGGAAGAAATTAACACTAAATTCAAGTGTAAATTCATCTTTGGTCAATACTTCGATTTGTTGCTTGAACGTTGCTTTTTTCTCAAAATAATACGAGGTTCCTAAGTCATCTACATGTTTAATGGGATTACCTAAATCAAATGGTTTTCCAACTAGTTTGTATTTCGCTGATTTCTTTAAATTAAACTCAGGTACTAATCCTGTTCCGTCTGCATCAGCTGGATTGTGTTTCAAAGAGAAAATATGAAATCCTTCGATAATGTTTCCTTTGAATACAATGTTTGCATGGGACTCATCAATTTTTTCTACTGAATAAGTCCATTTGATGTAATCATTCATCATTCCTTGTCCTTGGACAAACGACATACTGAAAATAAAGCTGAAAAAGAAAAATAGGTTTTTCATGTTAGTTGATTTCTAGAGTAAAGGGTACTGAAATAGGAGGGAGACATTTGGTGTCATCGCAAATCATGTATTGCATTTCACCTTTTAAAGTCCCTGGTTTTTTTAAATTAATTTGCTGTTCTGCAGCATAGTGTGACTCGAATAAATAAACGGTTGATTCAAAGTTTTTATCGAAAATCTCGTGTGGAATAGTTCCTTCGATTGCTGCACCGATAATTTTATAGTTTTTGGATGGCTCTAGTACCATTTTTGTAGCAATGGGACCGGCATTCTCGTCTGTTTTTTGAGAATATAAATGCCATCCTGGTTCGATTTCACCTGTCGCAATCACAGTACTTGATTTCGAAATGTATTTAAAGGTCCATTTGACATGGTTTTGAGCATACATCGTTGATGTAAAGGACACTATTAACATTAAAAGACTGTGCTTCATTTTCATTACATGATTTCAGGATTTCGAAATTACGAAACTTTCGGGACATATTCATGCAACTTAAGTTACCCTTTTACCATTCCAAGCGTGCTTGAGCATAGACAGATTGGTCCGCACGGACACCCGCTTCGAAAGAAAACTTTCCGGCCATGGCAATCATTGCTGCGTTGTCGGTACAATATGAAAATTTTGGAATGGAAACCTGCCATCCATCTTCTGTCTTCTTAATCAATCGTTTACGAAGCTCACTATTTGCAGAAACGCCACCTGCAATAACTACGCATTCAATGCCTGTTTCTTTTACCGCTTTCTCGATTTTCTCCATCAAGATACTAACAATGCTATTTTGTATGGATGCACACAAATCGTTGCGATGCTCTTCGATGAAATTTGGGTCTAATTTCACCTGATCTCTAATGGTATACAAGATGGATGTTTTTAGTCCACTGAAACTAAAGTTGAGTCCTTCTATCCGCGGTTTTGAAAATTGAAACGCTTGCGTATTTCCGGTTTGTGCATACTTATCGATTAAGGGTCCTCCTGGATATGGAAGATTCAGCATTTTTGCTGCTTTGTCAAACGCTTCTCCTGCCGCGTCATCAATGGTGTTTCCAAGGACCTCCATGTGTAAAGGATCATTCACCCTAACAATTTGGGTGTGTCCTCCAGAAACGGTCAAACACAAAAAGGGAAAACTCGGTTTCAAGTCGCTAGCGTCATCAATAAAGTGTGCCAAAATATGTGCCTTCATGTGATGAACTGGAACCATTGGAATACCGGTAGCTAAGGATAGCGCTTTCGTAAAGGAAGTTCCAATTGTTAACGAACCTAACAAACCTGGACCTTGTGTAAATGCGATTGCATCGACATCGTTCAAACGAATCCCTGCCTCTTTTAGGGCCATCGAAACGACAGGCACGATGTTTTCTTGATGAGCGCGAGATGCGAGTTCAGGCACAACACCTCCGAATTGTTCGTGTATAGATTGACTGGCAATTACGTTCGATAAAATCTCGTTTCCGCGCAGTACCGCTGCGGAGGTATCGTCGCAAGAAGATTCAATCCCTAGAATAATCGTGTCTTTCACTGCTAAAAGATTATTAAATTTGTATGGCTAATGGCAAAGGTACTTAATTTCTTGGGTCGCATCGTTGGAATTGCATTTGAATGGCTTCTGCTGTTGGTGCTCCTGCTTGCCTTTGTTGTTCGCTTTCCAAGTGTCCAATCTTTTTTCGCTCGTCAAGCCACAAGTTACTTATCTAGTGAGTTGCACACCACCGTAAAACTGGATCAACTTGAAATCGTTTTCTTGAACAAGATAGCCTTGAAAGGATTGATGGTCAAGGATTTGAAAAAGGATACCTTGATTTCTGTGGATGAGTTATTGGTGACATTGGATGAGTTAAAAATCTTTAAAAATGAATTCGTCATTGATCGTGTTGCTTTAAGAAAAGGGAAATTAAACCTGCAACGGGATAAAAAATCGGGAGCATACAATTACGCTTTTATTCAAGATTATTTTGCGAGTTCAGATCAAAAAACGACGAAATCAAAGCCGATTAAATTAGATTTAAATCGTCTTTCCTTAGTGGATTTTCACATCAAATACGATGACAATCGCAAATACACTTTGCCATATGGGATTGATTATGACCATTTGGAACTGAAAAATGTGCAATTGTTGGCGACGAAGTTTAAGGTGCGTGGGAATGATTTAGCTTTTCAATTGGACCAACTTCGCTTTACCGAACGTTCGGGAATCAAAATCAAGCACATCGGGGCACATGTTGCCATTCTTTCCAAAGGATTGCACTTGCGAAATTTTCATGTGGAAACAGCGCGAACAACAATTCACTTCCCAAAATTCAATTTTGATTTTGCCGATTGGTCTGCCTTTGATGCCTTTGATGACGAAGTGATTTTCGATGCACAGCTTGCGCCAAGTGTCGTGCACCTTGCAGACATCAGTTACTTTGCACCTGAGTTAAAAGGAATGTCGGACCGCATTGCCTTATCAGGAAACATTTCCGAACGACTGAGAAATCTGAACATCCGAGATTTGAACCTGCGTTTTGGCAAGCAGTCTTATGTGAAAGGTGATGTTGTATTACCTGATTTTCGCTTAGGAGATGCCGGTCGATTAAATGAAATAATTCGAGATGCACGAATTTCAGTGGCAGATTTGGCGGCATTGAAAATGCCAGAGGGGATTTCCTCCATTGATTTAGGCTCAACTGTTGATTTATTGGCGTTTGCGCAAATCAAACAGATGAAAATCAAGGGCGACTTGACAAGCTTCCAGATTCAATTGAAAAAAGCAGAAACCGCCATTGGGGAAGTGAGTCTTGTTAGTGCGATGAAATTGGAACGAAGAATCGATGGAATTGCTTTGTCCCCAGTGAAAAAGGATACGACCTTCATTCAATTTTCTAATATAAACCTATCCAAATTAACCAATCTATCTGATTTTGGCATCAGCAACGGTGAACTGAGTTTTGAAGGATTTTTTGCAAACGATGGCGCTTACGAATTGAAAGACATGTCAGCAAAATTAAGTCGCTTGGACTATTTGGCTTATCCTTACTCGAATGTTTCGTTAAAGGATGGTTTATTGAAGGATGAGTCTATAGCGGCGAAAGTTGAAATCCAAGATCCAAACTTAACACTATCCTTCGACGGAAAAATATCTTTGAATGAGCAACCGAATTATCAGATTCAATTAGCTGTTCAAGAATCGAATTTAAGTGCTTTAAACTTGACAGAAGCGGAAGGAACTCATTTAGAAACGGTCATGAATGCAACCATTCACGGAACCAGCCTAAATGAATTGACCGGGCTTATAAATGCGAGTCAATTGAGTTATGAGGAAGCAGGGAATAAAGTTTCATTGGATC
>JAHEMQ010000017.1 GCA_024643555.1 Crocinitomicaceae bacterium
GCGAAAATATCTTGGACACAAGTGGAGACTGGTTCCGCAGTAACATGGAAATATCCTTCTTGTATCTTGAAAGGGGATTCATCGATTGGAGAGTTTTATTCGGTAGCGGTAACTAACAACTTCCAGCAGGCGGACACCGGAACAAAAATGATTCACCTGGGAAAAAACACAAAAAGCACGATCATTTCCAAAGGAATTTCTGCAGGAAAATCTCAGAATTCTTACCGTGGTTTGGTGCAAATAAATAAAAGTGCACAAAATGCCCGTAACTTCTCTCAATGTGATTCCTTGTTGATGACAGACGAATGTGGCGCACACACTTTTCCTTACATTGAATGTAAAAATCCAAGTGCAAAAATTGAACACGAAGCAACGACATCGAAAATTGGCGAAGACCAATTGTTCTATTGTATGCAACGTGGAATTAGCGAAGAAAAAGCCATAAGCCTCATTGTAAACGGATACTGCAAGGAAGTACTCAATCAATTGCCGATGGAATTCGCCGTAGAAGCACAAAAATTATTAGCAATTAGCCTGGAAGGCAGCGTAGGATAAAAACGAAGACTCAAAGCGCTTTCAAAAGAAACTAGAAAAGATGATTAAAATAGAAAATTTACACGCCAGTATAAACGGAAAAGAAATCCTAAAAGGATTGAATTTGGAAGTGAAAGCAGGCGAAGTTCATGCGATTATGGGTCCAAATGGTGCTGGAAAAAGTACCTTGGCAAGTGTACTTGCAGGACGCGAAGATTACGAGGTAACGGCAGGATCCGTTGATTTTGACGGTACTGATTTGTTGGAATTATCCACGGAAGACCGTGCGAGAGAAGGGTTGTTTTTGGCTTTTCAATATCCAGTAGAGATCCCTGGAGTTTCAAATGTCAACTTTTTAAGAACAGCATTGAATGAAATCCGAGCATACAAAGGAGAGGATCAAATTTCTGCAAAAGATTTCATGGCGATGGTACGTGAGAAATCAGCGATTGTTGAATTGGACAGCAAGTTAGCTTCTCGTTCAGTGAACGAAGGATTCTCAGGTGGTGAAAAGAAACGCAATGAGATCTTTCAAATGGCAATGCTCGAACCAAAATTAGCGGTATTAGATGAAACGGACTCAGGATTGGACATCGATGCCTTGCGTATCGTTGCCAAAGGGGTAAACACCTTAAAATCTGATAAAAATGCTACCATTGTCATCACACACTACCAACGACTTTTGGATTACATCGTTCCGGATTTTGTACATGTTCTTTACAACGGTCGAATTGTGATGACGGGTACAAAGGAATTAGCATTAGAGCTGGAAGAGAAAGGCTACGATTGGATTAAAGAATCAGTTGATGCATAAGTTTGAGGAGATGGAGAACACCAGTAAATTAAGTCTTTTTGAACAACATTTTCAGGAAACGAGCATTCCTGGCTTGCAACCAATGCAGTCTTCAGCGAGGGACTACTTGAATGGACAAGATTTCCCAACAACCAGAGTGGAACGCTTCAAGTATACGCGATTGACAAAATTGTCCAATGGCATTTCTCCTGATTTTTCACCGATTGGAATAGAAAAACTTAAATCGCACCAAATTTGTGCGGATGCGATTGCCATATTTGTAGGAAATGGCTCGGTTATTTTACCGAGTGACGAATTACCCAAAGGACTTCAGATTGATTTTATTCAAGCTGCTTCTGACTTACCTCAAACAAATACAAAAGATGTATTTGCCGCTATGAATGTGTTATATGCGCATTCAGGAGTCCGAATTCAAGTTGATAAGAATGTGGTCTTGGAACAGCCAATCGAATTGGTTCATGTTTGTTCGGGAGCATATGCCGGATATACGCGTCATGCCATAAACGTTGGGGAAAATGCACAGGCGAAGTTTATCATGACCTATGCGTCTGAATCGTGCATGGATGCCTTTTCACATGTTCATACCACGTTGGAAGTTGGAGCCTCTGCACATGTAACATTGGAAAAAATACAAATGGAATCCGCTGAGATTTTTTCTTTTGTGGATGAAGAGGTTTTTCAAGACAAAGAATCGGTATTTCAAATAAATACCATGACGTTGGATGGGAAGTTAGTGCGCAATGATTTACACATTCAAGTGCAAGGTGAACACGCAGAAACACACTTAAATGGGATGTATATGTTGAATGGTCAACAGCACGTAGCAAATTACACAACAGTGGATCATCAGGTACCAAATTGTGAAAGCAACGAACTTTATAAGGGCATGATGGATGAGAAGTCAATGGCCGTGTTTAACGGTAAAGTTTTTGTGCGTAAAGATGCTCAGAAAACGAATGCTTTTCAGTCAAATGCGAATGTGCTCATTAGTGAAGATGCGAGTGTTAACTCAAAACCAGAATTGGAAATTTATGCGGATGATGTGAAATGTTCTCATGGTTCAACTACTGGTCAATTAGACGATGAGGCGATTTTCTATTTACGTGCACGTGGCCTATCTGAAAAGAGTGCAAAACAATTGATGTTGACGGCGTTTATGTCCGATGTTCTAGATAAAATTACTATTCCAGCTGTCAAAACAAAGGTCCATCGTACAATTAATAAACGATTTAATTGGGAACTTGAATGATAGCAAGTTTTGATAACTAAATTCAAAAAAATAGCCCTGATTCTTCAATCAGGGCTATTTTTTTTAATAATTAATGTTAAGCGTTCAATGCTTCTGCACCACCAACGATCTCTAAGATTTCATTCGTAATAGCAGCTTGACGCGCCTTGTTGTAACTTAATTTCAAGCTTTTTTGAAGTTCATTTGCATTATCCGTTGCTTTATGCATCGCGGTCATACGAGCGCCATGTTCTGCAGCGAATGAATCGCGAATCGCTTTGAATAATTGAAGTTTCAATGATTTTGGAATCAAATCCTCAACGATTTCCATTTTAGAAGGCTCGAATAAATAGTCACTTGTGTTTTCACCTTCCGTTGCCGTAGGAACGATGGGTAAGAATTGTTCGGTTTCAATGGATTGCGTTGCCGCATTCACAAAGCGATTGTAAACCAATACGATTTTATCAAACGATTTGTTGCTAAACTGCTGAATAATTTCTTCCGCTAATTGAGCCACTACTTCAAAACGAAGGTCTGTATACACATCCTCCATTTTCTCAATATGCTCATTCGAGTAATTATATTCGGTTCTTTTGTATACGTCGCGAATTTTCTTTCCGATACTTAATACATGAACGTTTGCATCTTTGTAATCCTCTTGAATGAGTGCTCCCACACGTTTGATGATGTTGTTGTTAAATCCACCACAAAGTCCGCGGTTCGATGTAATTCCAACAATCAATACATTTTTTACTTCACGTTGCTCGGAAAAAGCATTTTCAGAAAGGTCCAAGGTCGCACTTAAGTTTTCTAAGATTTCTTTCAGTTTTCCAGTATACGGACGCATTTGCGTGACAGCATCTTGTGCGCGTTTCAACTTTGCAGCAGATACCATCTTCATTGCTGAAGTAATCTGCATTGTTGAACCGACGGAGGCGATGCGGTTTCGTATTTCTTTTAAATTAGCCATTCTTGATGTTTATCTTCAATCAAATGATGGTGAACAATTAGAATTTATCAGCGACTTCTTTCGCAACTTTCGTCAAAACAGCTTCGATTTCATCTGTGTATTTTCCTGCTTTCAAAGCCACTAATGTATCGGCATGTTTCGCTTCTAATACTGTCAAATAGTCTTTCTCGAAGTTTTTCACTTGGTTTATTGGAACGTTTTGAATCAAACCTTTTGTTCCAACGTAGATGATCGCAATTTGCTTTTCTACTGGGTATGGGTCACCTTCTTTTTGTTTCAAGATTTCCACGTTACGAGCTCCTTTGTCCAACACGTTTTTCGTTGCGTTATCCAAATCTGAACCAAATTTCGCAAACGCTTCTAATTCGCGGTATTGTGCTTGGTCAAGTTTCAAGGTTCCAGCTACTTTTTTCATGGATTTAATCTGTGCCGATCCACCTACACGAGAAACGGAGATACCTACGTTAATCGCTGGACGAATACCAGAGTTAAACAAGTCACCTTCCAAGAAAATTTGACCATCCGTAATCGAAATTACGTTTGTTGGAATGTAAGCAGAAACATCACCCGCTTGTGTTTCGATGATTGGAAGTGCTGTCAATGATCCACCACCTTTTACTTTATCTTTCAATGAAGCTGGTAGGTCGTTCATTTGTTTGGCGATATTATCATCTGAAATTACTTTCGCTGCACGTTCTAATAAACGAGAGTGAAGGTAGAATACATCACCTGGGTATGCCTCGCGACCTGGAGGACGACGAAGTAATAAGGAAACCTCACGGTATGCAACCGCTTGCTTCGATAAATCATCATAAACAATCAAGGCTGGTTTACCTAGATCTCTAAAGTATTCACCTACAGCAGCTCCAGTCATCGGTGCGTAAAACTGCATTGGTGCTGGATCAGATGCATTTGCAGCAACGACAGTCGTATATGCCATTGCTCCAGCATCTTCTAATTTTTTAACGATTCCTGCAACCGTTGAACCTTTTTGTCCAATGGCAACATAAATACAGTAAACAGGCTCACCACGATCGAAGAACTCACGTTGGTTAATGATCGTATCGATTGCTACAGTTGTTTTACCGGTTTGACGGTCACCAATGATTAACTCACGTTGTCCACGTCCGATTGGAATCATCGCATCCACCGCTTTAATCCCTGTTTGAAGAGGCTCCGTTACTGGTTGACGGAAGATAACTCCCGGTGCTTTGCGTTCGATAGGCATTTCGAATAACTCACCTGCAATTGGTCCTTTTCCGTCGATTGGCTGACCAAGCGTATCAATTACACGACCAACCACTCCATCACCTACTTTTACAGAAGCAATTTTACCAAGTCGGCGAACAGTATCACCTTCTTTTACACTGGATGATCTACCTAACAATACAGCACCTACGTTGTCTTCTTCCAAGTTCAATGCAATTCCTTGCATGCCACCTGCGAATTCAATTAACTCACCGTATTGAACGCCATTCATTCCATAGATTCTTGCAATACCATCTCCTACTTGAAGAACGGTACCTACTTCTTGTAATTCTGCTTCAGAGCGAAATCCAGAAAGTTGTTCTCTTAAAATTGCGGAAACTTCTGCTGGTTTGATATCTGCCATTTTTACTTTATTTAATGTGTCGTTAGACTATTTTACTAATTCTTGTTTTAATCGATTCAATTGGTTTGAAACGGAAGCATCAATTTGGTGATCGCCCATGCGAACAATAAATCCACCAATCAATGTTTCGTCAATCGTTTCGGTAATTTCAAGGGTGCCTTGAACAGCAGCCTTAATTTTTGCTGTGATTTGTTCTTTTGTTTTCGCGTCCAATGCTTGCGCACTTACGATAGTTACTGGAACAATTCCACGGTGTTCTTTTAATTGACCTAAGAAAGCCGTAGCAATTTCTGTAATCAACGATTCACGTCCATTGTTCGCGACCAATTCTAAAAAAGAAAGGGACAAGGCATCGAAGTTCCCAAAAATGGATTTGATTACTTCAATTTTTTTGTCAACTTTAATCAATGGGGAATTTAAAAACACCTGAAAATCATGCGCATCTGCTGCCACGGTCAAAATTTGTTCCATGTTGCCTTCAATCACTTCGATCTTGTTTTGATCTAAAGCGAGTTCGAGCAATGCTTTTGCGTAACGTCCTGCTGATTTTGTAGATTTCATTTGATTAGTTCATTTGAATATCACCAGCAAGTTTCTCTGCCAATGCTTTTTGTTTTTCATCAGATGCTAATTCACCACGAACAACTTTCTCAGCAATTTCGATTGCCAATGTAGCGACATGGGTTTTAATTTCTGCAATAGCTGCTGCTTTTTCACTGTTGATGTTCAAACGAGCTGCGTCAACGATTTTTTGTGCTTCCACTTTTGATTTTGTTTTCGCATCTTCAATCATGTGGTTTGCTGCATCTTTCGCTTCCTTCAAAATGCTATCGCGCTCTGCACGTGCTTCCTTCAAGATTTGATCGTTTTCAGCTTTCAACGCTTTCATTTCAGCTTGCGTTTTTACCGCCAATTCTAATGCTTCGGAAATTTTTTGTTCACGTGCATTTACGGCATTCAAAATTGGTTTCCAAGCAAACTTTGCTAATAAAAACAATAGACAGCAAAACACGATTCCTGTCCAGAACAATAAACCTAAGTCAGGTAATATTAAATCCATTTTTTCTTTTAATTAAGTGTTAATATAAAGGAAGTTGAAACCAACCGTTTCAACTTCCTTTAAAAGAATTATGCTTTCGCGCCTAGTAGACCAACTACTACACCGAATAACGCAACACCTTCAATAAGTGCTGCTGCAATAATCATCGCCGTTTGAATTTTTCCAGAAGCTTCTGGGTTACGAGCGATACCTTCTACTGCAGAACCACCGATTCTACCAATTCCTAGACCTGCGCCTAAAACTGCTAAACCAGCACCGATTGCTGCAATACTACCGAACATTCCTGTCATTATATTTAAATTAAAAGGTTACTAATTAATGATGCGCTTCTTCCACAGCAGCTCCAATGAACAATGCAGAAAGCATTGCAAATAAGAATCCTTGAAGGAACGCAACTAAAACTTCCAAAATCGAAATAAATAAGGCCATCGGAACGGATAATCCTGCCCATCCAGGGTTTTTATTTACGAAGATGATGGAAATCAATGCTAATACAATAATATGTCCTGCGGTAATGTTCGCAAACAAACGAATCATTAAGGCAAAGGGTTTTGTGAAGATACCGATGATCTCAATGGGCATCATGAAGAATTTCATCGGAACTGGAACACCTGGCATCCAGAAAATGTGTCCCCAATAGTTTTTGTTTCCAGAAAACAAGGTCACCAATAACGTACAAACAGCCAAGAATAATGTCACTGTGATGTTTCCTGTTAAATTCGCTCCACCTGGCAAGAATGGAATTAAGCCCAACATATTATTGAACCATATAAAGAAGAATATGGTCAATAAATAAGGAACGTATTTTTCATACTTGTGTTCATCAATATTGGCTTTTGCAATGTCATCACGAACCATGACAATAATTGGTTCCAAAAACTTCGCAATACCTTTGGGAGCAACTGCACCATTCTTGCGGTAAAACTTCGCAACGCTAAACATCACGATTAAGATAAGAAAAGCGCCCATTAACAAGGACATGACATTTTTCGTGATCGAAAAATCCATTGGTTGCGCATTATGTGGATGCTCACCGTCGAAATGCAATTCTCCTGATGCATTCAATTTGTAAATCTCTTCATGGTACAGGGCATAACCCGCTGCTGGACCAACACCTTTCATGTAATGCAAACTAGCGCCTTGATCTTTTGAAGGAACTTCAACTGTTTCTCCATGGTAAAAATGCTTTGAACTAAACGTTTTTAGACCCTGATCCATTAAAATAATCGGCAAATATATGCTCGTCCCACCATGCTCTGAACCAAAAAGATGCCATTCGTGTGCATCTTTAATGTGGTGCATGATCATTTCACTAACGTTAAATTCTTTTTCTTCATTGGCGAAAGAGAATCCAGACATCCCCATGAAGGCAAGTAAAACAGCGACTTTTCGCATGAAAAATGAAAGTTTGCTCAAATGTTGCATTAGCGATTCTTAAAATTTTTTGCAAAGTTAGGCAAACTTTCTAAAGAAACAACCTAATTTTTGAACAAATCAAGATCGAGTTTTCCTCATTTTTTTGTAAAACTGAATTCCCAACATTAAGAGAATGGCCACACCAAAGAATCCAAGTGTACCATATATCCAATTCATGGAATTTTTTAAAATGACCAAAAAGACGATCGCCACTAAAAAGAGTGTTGCTACTTCATTCCAAAGGCGCAATTTTCCGGAGGTCCAGCCAATAGTGCCTGCGTGACATTGTCGCATCATTTTTTGGCAATAGAAATGGTAGATCAGCAGCAAAAACACAAATCCTAGCTTCATGTGCATCCATGGCTGAGATAAATAATAGTTTGGCTGATCTAAAATCATCCATGTACCAAAAACAATGGTTAACACCATTGCAGGAGTGGTGATAATCCACCACAATCTTTTTTGCATGATGCCCAATTGTTCTTGTAAAATAGATTTTTTAGGTTCTTCAAATCCATCCGCTTCCACAAAGTAGATAAACAAACGAACCATGTAAAAAAGTCCGGCGAACCAACTCACCATAAAAATAACGTGTAGTGCTTTTACATATAACATATAGGCAAATTTAATCGATTCACTCGGATTCGAGGTATATTTGTATTTTGGTTGTAAAATTCCATGTGCACATGAAACTCATAGTTTTTCTTTTTTTATTTACATTTCCAGCGCAAGTGACATTCGCTCAGGAGAAACTTCTCTCACTCGAAGGAACGTATCAAGAAAAAAACTTGGTGGTATATAATCCACCTCAAGCAGATGGATTCGGTTTCTGTGTAGCAAAGGTACTTGTCAATGGTGAAATTTTACCGGCAGCGATTCAATCTGCTCATTTTGAAATTAATTTTCAATTATTTCAACTAAAAAAGGGGGATAATGTATTTGTTGTTTTGGAACATGCAAGTGGCTGTGAACCGCGATTCATGAATCCCGAAGTATTGCTACCAAAAAGCACTTTTCGATGCGCTACAATCACTGCGGATAAAACCGGAATGGTGAAGTGGACGAGTGTTGACGAGGCAGGTTCTTTGGACTTCATCGTTGAGCAATACCGTTGGGGCCGATGGGTAGAAGTTGGACAGGTCAAGGGAAAAGGAACGAAACAAGCAAATTCGTATCAATTACAAATCACCCCTCACTCGGGGAAAAATCAAGTGCGCATTTCGCAAATTGACAATACTGGAGAAAAACGAAGTTCCACATCTGTCTTTTTCGACGCAGGAATTCCTGCGCTAAAAATCTCTCCAACAAAAGTCCGTGACAATTTATATTTTAAAGCAGGCGGAAAAGAAGTGAAAACAAAATACGAAGTATATGATGCTTATGGAAACTTATTGAAAGTCGGTTTCGCGAGTATGGTTGATTGCACCAATTTAGTCAGTGGGGTCTACTTTATCAACTTCGATAATCAAACGGAAAAATTCATCAAAATCGCCGAATAATGAAACGTATTGAACACCTTGGAATCGCTGTCAAAAGTTTGGATGAAGCAATTCCCCTGTACGAAGCGCTCCTGAATACAAGCTGCTACAAGCGCGAAGGGGTGGCATCTGAAGGGGTGATGACGGCTTTTTTTCAAATTGGAGAATCGAAGATTGAATTGTTGGAAGCAACCAATGACGATTCCCCTATTGCGAAGTTTCTGGGGAAAAATGGACAAGGATTTCACCACGTTGCATTTGAAGTAGAAAACATCGAAAAGGAAATTGAACGACTTCAAAAAGCTGGATTTCAATTGATTCATGAAGTCGCAAAAGATGGGGCGGATAACAAACGCATTGCTTTTTTACATCCAAAATCGAGTGGATCTTTATTAGTGGAAATTTGTCAAGAAAAAAGCGCGTAAAAGTCCTTCGGATCTTTGTAAAAGTGCGTCTTTAATCCGGCGGCATTTGCCCCTTCAATGTGTTGTGGATTATCATCGATGAACAAAACTTGACTTGGCGAAATGTTCAATTGATTACAGACCCATTCAAAAGTTTGAACATCCGGTTTGCGTTGATGGATTTCATGCGATAAAAACACCTGCTCAAAAAGGGATTCAAATGGTATCGCACATGCGTTTTCCCAAGCACGCATGACCTGAATCATATGGAGTTCATTGGTATTGCTCAGCAAGGCGATTCTTTTTTCCTTGGATAATCGGATGAGTAAATCGATTTTTTCTTGTGAAAATTCGCCAATCATGGCATTCCATGCATGAACAACTTCGTTTGGTGAACTTCCTTTCTGGGTAAACGGAAGCAATTTGTTGATGAAGTGTTGTGCGGAAATTTGTCCAGTTTCGAATTGGTTAAACAGTTCGTTTTGCTGAAATTGCGTGTATTTCTCGTGAAAGTCAGTAACCCCTATCGCAATAAATGCTTTTTCAGTTGCTTGATAATCAATGTTAATTAAGACCCCACCAAGGTCGAACAAAATCAATTCCACTTCCTCCATGCTCCAAAGTTACTTGGAATCTTGTTATTTGTACCTATTCTAAATAACTCTATGTGACATTTCTGTGACAATAAAGCTGGAAGTGGGTCTTACTTTTGTTTTTCAAAGCCATCGATCGTGTTGAAGGACCTACATATTATTGCATTTACGCATCGAAATTTAGACGTCAATAAAATTGGTTTGCTTCATATTGAAAAAGAAGACCAGTTCGCACAATTAAGTCGCGTAAAAAATGAATTAGAACTGGATGAACTTCAGTTTCTTTCTACGTGTAACCGTGTGGAAATCACCTTCGTGAAAGCACATAAATTAGATGCTGACTTTGTCCACCAAATCCTTTCCTTGATTTATCCGAAATTGGTTCCGATTCAATTGGAAGAATTTGTGCATCGTGCGGAAACATATTCAGGTAAAGCAGCTGTGAAACATGCACTTTCTGTAGCTTCATCAATTGATTCTATGATTGTTGGTGAGCGTGAAATCATTACCCAAGTCCGAATGGCATATGAACATTGTCGAGATTTGGGATTCACAGGGGACTTCATTCGACTTTTGATGAAACAAGTGATTCAATGTGCGAAGCAGGTGTACACGGAAACATCGATTTCTACGAAACCTGTTTCTGTTGTTTCATTGGCGTATCACCACATGAAAAAAATGAACATTCCTCTGGATGCACGCATCTTGATTGTTGGTGCGGGTGTTACCAATACCACCATGTGTCGCTTTTTGAAAAAACATGGATTCAGAAACTTTCATGTCTTCAACCGCACGCATGAACGCGCAGAGAAATTAGCGAACGAAATCAAAGGTTCGGCGTATGCGCTTTCGGAATTAGCGAATTTCAACAAAGGATTTGATGTCATCATAACCTGTACTGCGGCGAAGCATCACGTATTGACCCCTGAGTTATATACGTTCTTATTGCAAGATGAAATACATGAGCGTGTCATCATCGACTTGGCTATTCCTCAGGACTTAGATGCCTCCATTTTGGCTGCGCATCCAATCAATTATTTATCCATTGAATATTTACAAAAGATTTCGAATGAGAATTTAAAAGAACGCTCAAAAGAAATTTTACACGTGGAGCAAATCATTGCTGATTCAATGGAAGCATTTGAGAATTTGTTCAAAGAACGCAAAGTTGAAATCGCCATGAAAGACGTTCCTCAACAAGTGAAGGAAATCAAACACATGGCTTATGAAACTGTTTTTCGTGAGGACCTTGATCAGTTGGATCCACACGCAAAAGAAGTACTGGATAAAATCATCGGTTACATGGAGAAAAAGTACATCAGTGGACCCATGAAATTAGCCAAAGAAATCATTTTAAAAAATGCAAACTAATCCAAAAATCCGCATTGGGACGCGCGGTAGCGACCTCGCTCTGTGGCAAGCTCATTTCGTTCGTCGTCAATTGGAAGAGATTGGATGTGAAGTCAGTATTCAAATCATCGTGACGCAAGGTGATCGCATCCAAGATTTGAGTTTCGATAAACTCGAAGGAAAAGGATTTTTCACCAAGGAAATTGAACAAGCATTGCTCCATGGCGAAGTTGATTTGGCTGTTCACTCCCACAAAGACTTAGAAACGACTCAACCGGAAGGATTGCACATTGCGGCAGTTTCTTACCGTGAGGATGCTTCAGAATTATTGTTGATGCGTAAAAACTCTGTTGACAACAGTCAAGCCTGGAGCTTGAAAAAAAATGCCATCATCGGAACCTCTTCTGCTCGACGCAAAGCTCAAATTTTGGCGCAACGTCCAGATGTGGAAATCAAAGAATTGCGTGGAAATGTTCCAACAAGAATTGAAAAATTACGTCAGGGTCAGTACGATGCCATTCTATTGGCACGTGCCGGTGTGTTGCGTTTGGAACTAGATTTATCGGATTTGGAAACCATCGTATTGGATCCAACATCGTTTGTTCCTGCTCCGGCACAAGGTGTACTCGGACTACAAACGAGGGTAGATGATCATGTAACAACAGAGATACTTCAGAAATTACATCATCCCGATGTCGCCAAGCGCATTGGCTTAGAGCGTTCTGTTCTTCGTCAAATGGACGGAGGATGTCAATTACCGTTAGGCGTTTTCTGTGAAGGAAGTCACGTTCATGTTTCCTTTTCAAGCTCCTCCGCAACTGCTGCTACAAATTCCGTATACAACTATGTGGAAGGAGAAGAACAATCACTCGCTCAACGCATCGTTCAGGATTTAAAAAAGTGACTCCAAGAGCCATCTTTATTTCTCGATCTTTCGATCAAATAGGAAACCAATTGCAGCAATTTGCAGCAAACGGAGGCAAACTTTTCGCTCAGTCACTTCTAAGGTTTGAAGGAATTAAAAATGAAAATATCCCTTTGAGCGATGTCGTTTTTATTTCGAGTATTCGAGCCGCGCACTTTTTTTTTCAGGATCAAGGAATTCCAAAGGTCCTTTATGCTTGTGCTGGGAAAGAAACAGAACGAAAACTCTTGGAACAATATCAAATCGAATGTGCTTACGTGGCGGAGGAAGCAGGGAATCCAAGTCAAGCGGCCGTAACATTTAAAGAATGGTTGAAGGAGCGAACAGTTCTTTTTCCAAGTAGTGAGCAAAGTTTGTTGAGCTATTCTTCGCTTATTCCAACATCACAGAAAACGGAACGAATGGTGTATCGTACTCTTGCAAATCCCGTTGCAATTCCACCTTGTGATTATTATGTATTTTCAAGTCCAAGTAACGTAAGTGCCTTTTTGGAAGTCAATCAACTTCCATCAAATGCACGTTGCATCGCTTGGGGAAAATCAACCGAGGCGGCGTTGAATTCCCATCAAATACCAGTTTACCATTGCTTGACAGAAGGATCTGTTCAAGAGTTGGATGCCTATTTGAGGACACATGTATTTCAATCGATGGAGCTATGAAATTCGAATTGACGGAATCAATAAACCCGGAACTTGTATCTTTATTGGAGGAGACCACACTCGGGACCAATGGCGCAATGTATCGTCATTTAGATGTACGTGAACGCATTTCCCAAACCGATAATCCTTTGTGCTTTTCGCTGCGAAGAAACGATCACTTGTTGGCAAACATCACCTTTTGTAAACGGGATTTCGGATTGTATTTACGGTATTTTGCCTTTGACAAACGTTTTCAATCCAAGGGAAAAGCGCGACAAACGATGCAGAAATCTGCGTTAAAACAAGAAATTGAGCAAGTCTTTCAGCGCGTTGAGAAAGAACACGCCGGAAAACTTCACATGTGTTACGCATACATCGACGCACGAAATGCACGTAGTAAATGGATGAGCGAGCAATTTGGCTTTCAAACGAAGGCAAAACTTGCTACTCAAACCTTCAGTCGCCGTTTTCCAAAAAAATCGTCACGACTTTCGAGAGAAACACCAACGCAAGAACATTTAACCCTCATTAAAAGTACGTATGCACATTACACGGGCTATTTTGAACATTATATGATGCAAGGGGAGATGCATTGCCTTCGATCAGCAGATGGAAATTTGCTCGCACTTGCAAAATTCACAGGTGTTTCTTGGGAAATTAGTCGCTTACCGGGAAAATGGGGTGGAATATTAGTCAAAGCCTTGCCTTACCTGCCCATATTAAGGAAAATGATTCAGGTGAAAAAACATCAATTCTTAGTTCCAGAGCTGGTTTGTATTGTCGACCAAGATGCAGCATTACTAACTGAATTATTTTCGGGGGTTCTCTCTATGGAACAACGTCATACGATGCTTTGGTGGATGGATGAACGGGATGAATTGTATGCCAAAGTCAAACAAAAAGTTCGGTGGGGATTGTTGCATCAAATCCTAGGTGTTTCAACCGTAGATGTGGTAGTGCGAGGGGACTACGAACCAAAGGAACCCATGTTTATTGCGGCCTTTGATCTTATATAATTTTTCAAATTATCTCCTGCCGTCTATTAATCGTTCAATCAGCATTTGAGTGATTCTTTTGTCAAATTCACTTTTTTGCTTTTGGTAACTTAGAAATTCATCAGCGGTCATTAAACCTGTTACCATGCCTATTAACAGGTATTTGATAGGTGCATTTTTTGAAAATACTTGCTTGATATCCGCGCGCTTCCCCTCGATGGTTTCTCGCTGGAAACAACGATTTAAAATGGAATTAGATCTTGATTCCGCGATAAAAAGTTCGTGTTGGAATTTCAAAATGGGACGCAAAACGTCGTTTTGAAATTGCTCGATTTCGGAGGCTTTTTCCGTTTCAGTTGGAACAAGTGGACGTATGTCGATTAAGGTTTGATCAGGACGTTGCATACTATTCAGACAACTCAAGCGTTGAATAGTTCACTAAGAATTCTTCTAGGTATGAAATCATTCGGTCATCATCACTGTGTTTTGCAAAAATGACCTGCTTGCATTTCGGTAAACTTTCCGCCAATCTTGCAATAAACCCTTTTTGTCCGACACGCATTTGTTCGTCCATGCGCAACACCATAAATAGCTTCAATTTCTTAATGTTAAATCCATTTTGAAAGTAAATTTCACAAACGCGACGAGTTGTACCAACGATGATTTCTGTACCATCGAACAAATCGTTGCGCTGTTTTAATTTATTTCCTTTTTCAACGACTAAATCCACCGTGAGGTCTTTCGCTTTCGCTGCTTTCTGGAAATAAGCTTCGATGTGTCGCGCTTCTTCATCACTTGCGCAGACAATAATCGCACGAGGTGACCCTTCCTCCGGATGAGGTATGATGTCATCAACGATCGCCCATAGATGATCGATGTAAATTTCTGGTGCTGCATGCACGACCACTGCAGCTCTTGTTTTTAATTGTTTAATGACTTGTTCGATTGCCTCGCTCATGGGTTGATTTTTTTGTTGGATTGATGTCTGTCGGCATCGCGTTTGGTTTTTTTCTCTAAGTTTAATTTGAGCGCCTGTTCTAAATCGATATTGGTTTGATTGGCCAAGCACATTACAACGAATAGCACATCTGCTAACTCGTCTGCAAGGTCCTTGTTTTTGTCACTTTCTTTCTCACTTTGCTCACCATAACGACGTGCCATGATGCGCGCCACTTCTCCCACTTCTTCCATGAGAATGGCTGTGTTTGTCAACTCGTCAAAATAACGAACTCCAACGGTTTGAATCCATTCGTCAATCGTTTTTTGTGCTTCTTTAATGGTCATAATTGGGAATAAAATTAGTCAAAAGGAATCGAACACGAATATTCCATTCTTTTTCCGTTTCTTTTTTTCAACTTTGTAGTTCAAATTCAAGAAATGGAAAAGCTGCAAAATTTCATCAATGGAACCTATGTTCCGCCGAAGAATGGACAATACATCGACAATGTTGAGCCGGCAACAGGAAAAGTATACACGTTGATTCCGGATTCAGATGAAGAAGATGTAATGGTGGCAGTTGATGCAGCAGAAAAAGCATTTCCAATCTGGTCGAATATGTCCATTGAGGAACGCAGCAAAATTTTGGTGCGCTTATCCGAGGGAATTGAACGAAACATGGATGCGTTTGTGCAGGCCGAAAGTCGTGACAATGGGAAACCTGTTTCGCTAGCAGCACATGTAGACATTCCACGTGCGGTTTCAAACTTCCATTTCTTTGCAACGGCCATCACACATTTTGCTTCGGAGTCGCATCACATGGAAGGAGTTGGCATCAATTTCACTACCCGAAAACCTATCGGAATCATTGGTTGTATTTCACCGTGGAATTTACCGCTTTATTTGTTTTCTTGGAAAATTGCGCCAGCACTAGCTGCCGGAAATTGTGTCATAGCAAAGCCTTCTGAAATTACACCATACACAGCGGCTATGTTGGGTAAAATCGCACAAGAAGCCGGGATGCCCGACGGAGTTTTAAATATTCTGCACGGAACTGGACCAAAAGTTGGTGACGCGATTGTCAAGCATCCGAAAATTAAAGCCATTTCATTTACGGGTGGAACAAAAACGGGAGAGTACATCGCTCGAACTGCTGGACCAATGTTCAAAAAACTTTCCTTGGAATTAGGCGGTAAGAATCCAAATATCATCTTCGCAGATTGCAATTTTGACGAGATGTTGAGCACAACCATTCGCTCGTCTTTTGCGAATCAAGGTCAAATTTGCTTATGTGGATCACGAATTTTTGTGGAACGACCGATTTACGAAAAATTCAAAGAGGCTTTTGTAGCTAAAGTTTCTCGTTCAAAAGTTTCTTTCCCAAGTGACCCAGAGGCAAAATTAGGGGCCATCGTTTCCGAATCACACATGAAGAAAATTCTATCATACATTGAATTAGCAAAGGAAGAAGGTGGAACGATATTGACCGGCGGAAATCGTGTTTACTTGGAAGCGCCATACGATCAAGGTTACTATATTGAACCCACGATCATCGAAGGACTTTCATACGATTGTCGTACCAACCAAGAAGAAATTTTTGGTCCCGTGGTGACCATCACTCCATTTGATACCGAGGAAGAAGCCTTGATGATGGCGAATTCAACCATGTACGGATTAGCGGGAACCATATGGACTACGAACTTAAACCGAGCACATCGGGTGGCGGATCAATTGCAATCGGGCATTGTTTGGGTGAATGCATGGCTTGTTCGCGATTTAAGAACGCCTTTTGGTGGAGTAAAAGCTTCAGGTGTTGGACGCGAGGGTGGATGGGAAGCCCTGCGTTTCTTTACAGAGGCAAAAAATATTTTTATCAAATACGAATGAAAAAACTGCTGATTTTTTTGTTTTTAGGCGGACAACTCCACGCACAATTGGAGCCGAGAATGTTTCAAATCAAAACCGATGGCATTGTTGCATGGAATTATTATTTCGGAGATGATTTTGAAAGTGGACAGGTGGACGAATCCAAATGGCATAAACGCTATCCTTGGGGTGGACTTTTAGCAGATCAAAAGCAATACGCTGATCCATCGATGCTGAGTCAACAGAATGGAATTTTACATTTAAACGTGAACACCAACCGCGGATTTTATCCAGTAGAGGATTGGATGATTAATCACGAGGAAGCAAAAAAATACGGACTAGAAATTCAAGGAAATTCGGTGAAATTGGATTACATCACTTCGTGCATTTGGAGCAAACAGTCCTTTCGTTATGGTTATTTTGAAATCCGAGCAAAAGCTCCATCTGGACAAGGATTATGGCCAGCTTTTTGGCTGTATGGCCAGAATTCAAAGGATGAAATTGATTTCATGGAAATGAAAGGAGAACGTCCAAATGAAGTGCATATTGATGTTCATTGTCCAGATTCCTGCGAAAAAGTCTATACTAAACTATTTGGCATTCAAAAAAATTGGGGTGGATGGGTCAAAATGAATGAAACTTTAACGGATGAATTTGTTGTTTATTCTGGTGTTTGGTTACCGGGATCATTGACCTATTTTGTCAATGGAGTTCCTGTTTCATATTATACTGGAGACTTTGACACACCGATGAATGTCATTGCAAACATGGCGGTCGCCCGGGATGGTTTCGCTTTTAATCCTGGCCCAAATGACCAAACGAAATTCCCTGCTGATTACCAAGTAGATTACATTCGCGTTTGGAAATTAACTTCGGACAATGAATACAAAGCAACCATGTTTCTTGGTGCGAAGAAAAGTATTTCCCCGCTGAAGTTTGGATGGAATGAAACGGAAAGTAATTCAACACTCGAGATCAAGAAAAAAATTCGCTTTGTGTACAACAAAAAACAGTTAGCACAAGAACTTGGATTTCTATCGTTTGTTCCGATCCAGCCCAATCCTGATCAAGTAGGAACCTACCAAATTCACTACAACGGAATACAGCCCGAATCAGTTAAAATAACTGTGCAAGATGGATTTCACAACTTCATTTCTCCAACATCTTATAACGGAAGAACTGTTTTAAATTTCCCTAAGAAAGGAGTTTATCAGATGGTCATTGAATCAGGAAAAAACAAAACGCTTTTCAACTTTACAATTTGATGCGTTCGAGGTTTTTACTGTGTTTCGTTTCCTTTTTTGGAAAGCGGTAACCTCCCACTAATTTCACGGTATAGAAATATTGGCGGTAAATCAGTTGATTGAAATGAATGGATTTATTGTCGAAATCCGTCACCAAAAACAGAAAATGTTTCGGTGTGGTGTATCCACCCATGATGCGCACATCGTAGCGCGGAGCCAAACCAAGAAAACCGTGAAAATCACCGTTTAGCTGGTAATATTTCGCTTGGATGACAGGACCAAATCCCGCCCAACCAGCAATTTGCCAATTTTTAAAGCGGTTGACGTAAGCATAGCCAGGTACAAAGCCAACATCAAAAGCGGAGAGGGTACTACTCATCGTCTTTGAGTTTTGTTGGTCCTGTAATACCGTTGGAATCAGCTCATCATTTTTTGTGTCCACGCCGAAAAAATTCATCGTTCCTTTCACATACCATGTATGCACAAGTTTCGTGTAATAGGAGCGTTTTCCTAACAATGCCCCCATTTTAAAATCTTTGTGGTGAAAATACCACATATTGGCGGAGATATTCAAGGATTGAATTTTTGGCTGAATCGAATTTCGATGAACCTCATCGAAGTTACTGTCCCAACGATATGCATCTTGAATGGCAAAACCATGAATGTACTTGAATTCAAAATCATAGTAGACTTTTTTGAAGCTAAAATCCATTCCCAAGTTGTATTGCTTGGTCGTCCCATAATTACTCGCATCACGAATGTTGCCAATGTTTGGAATGCTAAAACGAAGCACAAACCATTTGTAATTAAAACCCAACCTGAGGAAGGGAGCTAGGTTGTTTTTGAAGGTGATTTTATCAATATCGCTCGTCAACGGATAGTGCAAGGCAAAGGGCGCTGAAGTATATCCCGTCTCTGCTGAAATGATTTTTGCATCACTAAAATCTAAAATGTTCGGATTCGCTTGTGCCTGTAATTGCGCAGACAGCAGAACGAAAATACTACTGATGAATGTCCTCAAGATCCAAGATAAACGCATATACTTTTGCAATTTCTAATCGTTCACTACTTCTTCCAGAGCCACCTCCATGACCAGCATCCATGTTACACTCAAAAACCAAGGGATTGTCATTCGTTCTCAAGGATCGAATTTTGGCTACATATTTCATGGGTTCCCAATATTGTACTTGAGAATCATGGTATCCGGTGGTAATAAACATTGCGGGATAGTTCGTTTTTCTCAAGTTATCGTAAGGAGAATAACTGATCATGTAGTTGTAAAACTCTAATTCTTGAGGATTTCCCCATTCTTCCCATTCGCCCGTGGTCAATGGTATACTCACATCTAGCATCGTGGTCACCACATCTACAAATGGAACTTGTGAAACAATCCCTTTCCAAAGATGCGGAGCCATGTTTGTTACCGCTCCCATCAATAATCCACCTGCTGAACCACCTTGCGCATAAATCCGCTCTGGATCACAATAATGGTAACGACCTAAGTGTTCAGCAGCATTGATGAAATCAGTAAAAGTGTTGATTTTCTTCGTGAATTTCCCCTCCTCATACCACTGTTCGCCCATGTATTTACTTCCGCGAATGTGTGCCATTGCGAATACAAATCCGCGGTTTAACAAACTAATACGTGTGGCGCTAAAGGTATCTGGGAGTGTGTATCCGTAGGATCCGTATCCATAAAGTAGGCAAGGAGCAGATGAACGATCAATGCCTTTTTTGTAGACCAGCGAAACTGGAATTTTTGTCCCGTCGTTTGCCACTGCCCAGATTCGTTCTGATTGATAATCTGAAGAATGGAAATGGGGATCTAATAATTGTTTTTGAAACCAAAGGTGTTTTTCACCCGATTCGAGGTGGTATTCAAAAACACTTGAAGGAGTCGTTAATGAATTGTAAGTGTAGAAGATTCGTGTGGCAGCGTAGTTGTCATTTACACCGAGACCAAGGAAGTAACATTCCTCTTCGAAAGAAATGTAGTGCTCGGAAGTTGCGGTTTTGATTTTTAATTTTCTTAAGCCATTTTCGCGTTCTTCGATTAAAAGGAAATCTTTAAAGGCAGTTATTCCTTCTATCAAGATGTCTGAACGATGTCCAACGACTTCCTCGCAGTCCTCCATTTTTGCAGGCCACTGTTTGCAAAACAAGATTTTCTTATTTGGTGCCTGATGGTTTGACAACAAGTAAAATCCCGATTCATGGTGCGACACTTCGTACAAGTGTCCCTGTTGTCTCGGTAAAAACACCTGCACTTCTTTTTCTGGATGTTCAGCGTCTATCAAGGAAACCTCGGAAGTCAAGGAACTAAAACAGTGGATCAAAATGTAGGCGTCTGTCAATGACTTACTAATGCTGACATAATAGCGTTCATCATCTTCCTGAAACACCAATTGATCTTGGCTCGCATCTGTTCCTAACACATGACGAAATACTTGGTATTCACGCAGCGTTTCAGGATCTTTTTTGATATAAAAAATCGTTTGATGGTCGTTAGCCCAAACAATGCTACCATCGGTATCTTCGATTAAATCGGACAGGAATGCACCAGTTTGATTGTTCCGAATGCGAATTTGGTATTTTCGTCGACCAATGAAGTCTTCACTAATTGCTAAAAACTGGTCGTCCATGGAAGGACTCCAATCCGCTAACTCGTAAAATGCATGTCCTTCAGCTCGTTCATTTTCATCTAAAAACACTTCCGTCGTTTCTCCATTTATTCGTACAATTTGTTGGTAATCTTTTCCTTCGATTTGACGTAATTGATAGGTGATTCCTTGCAGGATGAAGGGGGCACTGACATCGTTTGGGTTGATGCGTGCATCGAATTCGTTTACAAGACCGGTTACTAAATCTTCTATGGGCTTAAAATACGCTTCGCAATAGGAATTTTCTTCGTTCAAATTCGCCAGGACTTCTTCTGAATCGCGTTGATTCATCCAAAAATAAGGGTCGATTCGCACATGACCATGGGTCGTTAATTTCTGAATTTCCGTTTTCGCAATCGGTTCTGTAAGAAGAGGTCGTTTCGACATAGTTGATGCTTTCGAATGACAAAAAACAGGTCATTCTGTGGATGAGTTTGCACAAATTTAGTCAATATCTGCCTTTTATATTTTACCTTTGAATGGTGAAGAAGTTGTATAAGTTTTTATTGAACCGTTTACCACGTCCATTGCTCATTCGAATGAGTTATATTTTTCGTGTATTTGCACCGACCTTATACCGAGGAAATCAGGTAGAATGTCCGGTGTGTGAACGTTCCTTTTCGAAGTTTTTATCTTATGGTTCAGATGTTGCTCACCGCGATAATGTCTTGTGTCCGTATGACTTAACATTGGAGCGCCACCGCTTGATGTGGTTGTATTTACAACGGGAAAGTAATTTCTTTACGGCAGACAACTTGTCGGTCCTTCACATTGCTCCTGAACAATGTTTCATCGATCGTTTTCGAGCACAAAAAAACTTGCAATATTTAACAGGAGACTTAGTTTCTCCCCTGGCAGATATTCACTTTGATTTACATCACATTCCACTTGAGGGCCATCGATTTGATGTGGTATTTTGTAACCATGTCATGGAGCACGTCGAGGACCCCTTGCAATGCATGCGTGAAATTTTCCGTGTAATGAAATCCGGAGCTTGGGCGATCATGCAAGTGCCACAAGATTTTTCCCGTGAAATAACCTATGAAGATCCCAGCATCACGAGTCCGGCAGAACGTGAAAAGCACTTTTGGCAAAAAGACCATGTGCGTTTGTTCGGAAAGGACTATCCGCAGTGGTTGGAGAAAGCTGGATTTACCGTGAGTGAATTCGATTTGAACAAGCACTTCTCTACCGAACAAATCGAGCGTTTTCGTCTGATGAAAAACGAAGTATTATACATCTTTCATAAAGCCTAGTCTATGAAAAAGTCCTTATTGATTTTTCTGCTTCCATTTCTTGGATTTGCACAAAAAAACATTTTTTTGAATATCGATCCGCTATTTAACAATCAAGCCTTTCTTCCACAAGTAGTGTACATGAGTAACAATGGACAAAACGTTGCCTTGGATTATTTGAAGTATTATTTGTCGGACATCAGCATCACACATGACGGTGGACAGGTTCTAGACTTATCTCAAACCGTTTACCTGATGGACGATACACACCACAGCATTTATTTGGGAGCACACAATGTCACGAACATTGAACAGGTGTATTTTTTAGTAGGAGTGCCTAGTCGTTTCAATACCCAATCGGGTGCTTTGGCACAAGATATTTCAAGTTACGATGCAAGTAATGCCTTAAGTTTTCAATCACCATCGATGTATTGGGGATGGCAAGCGGGTTACATGCACATGATTGTCGGAGGAAAAGCTGATGGAAATAATGATCAAATTCCAGAAGCATATTTTGAATTACATAACCTTGGAGACCATAACCAACAATCGGTGAGTTTTGCCAATGTGATTCAAACGAATACCTCATCGACGCAGATCGATATGCACTTTAATTGCCATGTAGACCATTGGTTAAATGACATCAACCTTGCTACTGTTGGTGTGCTTCATGATGAAACGGGCATCAATGCTCAGGTCATGCAAAATGTAATCACAAAGGCTGTTTTTGCACAAGTGGCAAATGCTTCCGTTCCAACGATTGACAAGGATGTGCTTCAGTTCTCCTCCATGCAAGGAGCCATTCAGTGCGCTTGGACGAATTTAGACACAGAGCTACAGTTGAATTTGGTGGATCAAAACGGGCAAATTTTACGCCAACAATTGGTATCCAATCAGCAAGGACAATTCTCATGGATCGGCTTAACACCTGGCATGTACTTTATTCAATTTGCTGATCAAAAAGGTGTGGCACAAAGCCGACAAGTATTGGTGTTCTAATGAAAATCCTTCGTTTTTCCGGTCTCTTTCTTTTAACGTTGCTGCTCACACTTTCCTTACAAAAATGCAAGAGCCCCATAGATTTAAACGCCGGAATTGTCGTTCCTACTCCGAGTGATAATCTCCAGTCAGAGGCAAAAATTGAACTGGGAAGAAAGCTCTTTTTCGACAAGCGTTTGTCCATTGATGGAACAGTTTCTTGTGCCACCTGTCACAAGCCGGGCAAAGCATTCACTGATCAATTGCCCGTGAGTGAAGGCATTCGCGGACAACACACCGAACGCAACTCGCCTAGCATTTTAAATGCAGCTTTCTTAAAGACAGCGATGTTTGACGCGCACTTAGAAACATTGGAGCTGCAAGTCATTGTTCCCATTCAGGAGAAAACGGAGATGGGACATAATATGAAGGATTTAATGAAAATTTTGAGAGCAGATCCAGAGTATCAAAAAGCCGCCCAAGAAATCTTTCACCGTGATTTCGATGCGTGGGTACTGACACGTAGTATCTCCGCGTATGAACGAAGTTTAATTTCCATGAACTCTCGTTTCGATCAATACCAAAAAGGAAACAAACACGCCATGAATGCGACAGAAAAAGCTGGATGGAAATTGTTTTCGGAAACCTTGTATTGCACGAAATGTCATCCTGCTCCTTACTTCACCACTTATGTGGCCGAGAACAACGGACTTTACGCATCCTATGAAGGAAAAAGCGACCAAGGACGTTTTCGCATTCACCACGATTCCTTGGACATTGGAAAATTCAAAGTGCCTTCCTTGCGCAATTTACCTTTGACTTTCCCATACATGCATGATGGAAGTTTAGCATCCATTGATGAAGTGCTGAATCATTACTCAAAAGGTGGAAAGGGACATCCGCTGCAAAACAAATCAATCGTTCCATTTTCCTTGACTCCAAAGGAAAGAAAGCAGTTGAAAGCCTTTTTCAACACCTTGATTGATGTGAGTTATTTAAACCAATAAGTCAAGAATCCTCCGTATTTTTGTGACATGAAAACTTCCACTTCGGATCCCATTTGCGCTTTGGCTACGGCGAACGGTATTGGAGCGATTGCCCTGATACGTACATCTGGTCCTCAAGCAAAAACGCTCGTTTCCAAGTTATTCTCGAAAGATTTAAGTGTCCAAAAAACACATACCGTTCATTTGGGTTGGCTTTCGACTTTGGAAGGAGTTCGCATCGATGAGGTACTGGTAACCCTTTTCGATGACGGAAAAAGTTTCACAGGAGAAGAAAGTGTAGAAATTGCCAGCCACGGTTCGATTTACATCCAACAGCAACTTTTACAAGCATTGGGAAGTGTCGGTTTTCGCATGGCAGAACCAGGAGAATTTACGCAACGCGCCTTTTTAAATGGCCGCATGGACTTGTCTCAAGCAGAGGCAGTAGCAGATTTGATCGCTTCGCAGTCAAAAAATGCACATGAGATTGCATTAAAACAATTACGAGGAACTTTTTCCAATGAATTGCAGGAATTACGAGAGAAACTGATTCATTTCGCATCATTGATTGAATTGGAACTCGATTTCGCTGAGGAGGATGTCGAATTTGCTGATCGTAGTGCCTTGAATAAAATGGTCGCAGAAGTTTTGCAGATGGTTCGACGATTAGCTTCCTCTTTTGAACTTGGAAATGCGATCAAAAACGGTGTTCCTGTAGCCATTGTGGGCGCCCCGAATACCGGAAAAAGTACCTTGTTGAATCAACTACTTGGCGAGGAACGCGCGATTGTCTCGAACATTGCAGGAACGACACGTGACGTCATTGAGGAAACCTTAAACATTGATGGGATTTTATTTCGCTTGATCGACACTGCCGGAATCCGTGAAACCACCGAAACCATCGAGGCGATGGGGATTGAACGTTCCCAGCAGAAAATCCAACAGGCAAAAATCGTCTTGTGTTTAGCGGATGCTTCCGATTCCGAGAACTTAGATGAAACCGAAGCATGGGTGCATGACTTACGTGAAAAACATCCCGAAAAGCACGTTTTACTCTTGACCAATAAAATTGATTTAGACGCCTCACGATTAAGTGATAGTTTGCAAATCAGCGCCTTGTCTGGAACAGGAATCACAGAACTAAAAGAACAATTAGTGAGTTGTGTTTTAGGAGATTTCAAGATCCAAGAAGAAACCATTGTATCAAACGCTCGTCATTATGAGTCCTTGTTGAAAACCGACGAAGCCTTAAGTAAAGCCCAAGAAGGACTACAAATCGGTACCACCGGAGATTTCATCGCGATGGACATTCGCACGGCCATGCGTCACTTAGGAAACATCACAGGACACATTGATGTGGACACGGATATTTTGGGATCCATCTTTAGTAAGTTTTGTATCGGCAAATAAACGCCGATAAACAACGATAACAATCCATAACAAAAGATAACTGAAACCCTTGCTAGTCAAGGGTTTTTTGCGTTTTTAACTCAACTGTCAATTTTCGACTTTTTTGGTGTTTTGCATCAGTTTTGTTGCTCATTTGTTGCTCGGATTTTTTGAGCAACAGCTCAGCAACAAATTCAGAACGTAATTTAAAGTATTTGCACCAACCTGCACCATGTTGCACCATTGAGCACCACGCTGCACCAAAACGAAAAAATTGAAATGACTGCTAGTAAACACCCTTTTCCCAAAATCTGTGTTTTTTGCCAAGAAGTATTTGTGGCAAGGAAAAGCACTACTCTTTATTGCTCAACCGCTTGTGCCTCCAGGGCTTATAAAGAGAACAAAAGACAGGCGAAAGTCCTGGAAAACAAAGAAGAGATCAAAAGCAAATTGATTGCGCCTGTAATCCAAATTCAAGCAAGGGAGGTTTTGAGCGTGAATGAGGTGAGTTTGTTGCTCGGCGTGAGTCGTTGGACTGTTCAACGCATGCTTAAAGCCAATAAAATCCAAAGTTTTACCATAGGCGCTAGGCGCTTGATCCTCCGTGAAGAATTAGATAATCTTTTTAAATCCAAATAGTTATGAGAGTTACACTTAGAATGCGTCCGTTAAAGACGGGCCGAATCAGCCTTTACCTTGATCACTACCCCCCAATTGTGCATCCAGAAAGTGGTAAAATTACACGTTGGGAATACCTGGATATGTTTCTGTTTAACCCTCCTCGGGATGAAATGGAGAAGCGTCACAACCGTGATGTTGAAACCTTGGCGCGTTCGATAGCCTCCACAAGGCAACTCGATAGATTAGCAGGAAAGTTTGGCATCAAGCGCAGCTCACAATTTGATGACTTCCTACCTTTCTATGAAAAGCAGGTAAACAAATGGATTGGTAATCCCAATACACATGGGGGTTGGGTTGCTTCGTATAAAACCTTTGTTCAGTTTTGTAATGGACAATGCAATTTTGGTGACATCACCCCACAGTTCATCAATGAGTACAAAGAATTCCTTCAGAAGAAAGCCACTCGCATCAACTCGCCAAAAATGCGCATTTCGGCTAATTCATGCTATACCTATTACAATAAATTGCGGGCAACAGTGCGTGAAGCCATGGTATTTGGACATATGATTAGTAATCCGTTTGATGCAGTGAAGGGGATTCAACAACCGGAAACCTACCGCGAGTTTTTAACCAAAGAAGAATTGATCAAGCTATATCATACGGATGCTGAGTCTGACTTGTTGAAGCGCACGTGTATGTTTTCTGCTTTAACAGGCTTGCGTTTGGGTGATGTCATTAAACTTAGAGGTGATCAGATTCAACATTCAGAAGGCATGGGCTATTTCATTCGCTTTACACAAAGCAAAACCAAAGGGATGGAGACTTTGCCTATTTCTGATGAGGCATTGAGTTTACTCGGTGATTTTGAAGTAAACCAGACTCCCATTTTTGGGGAGTATCAATTCCAACGAGACTATGCAAATTTGAACAGTTGGTTACTCAGAGCAGGTATCCGAAAGAAGATCACCTTTCATAATTTCCGCCATACGTTTGCGACCTTACAACTAGCGGAAGGAACCGATATCTATACCGTTTCAAAATTACTTGGTCACAAGCATATTCATACCACTCAAATTTATGGTAAGGTGATGGATACAACGAAAACAAAAGCCATGAAAAGCATCCAATTAGGCATTACAACTGACAACAAAAAACAAGAAAACGAATAATTGGCAGTGACAAAGTGTCAGATAATCAGCACAATACGAACTCGAACCTAAGTTTCTCGATTTTGCGCAGTTCCATGATTTACTGCGCAATTTTACACACTTTGGCACATTCTGTCACTGAAAGCATGCGGAGATTTTAGCACTATGAACCCTCAAAGAATCGATAAATAAAACACAGAAACAAAAAGTATTGGCACGGTCTTTTTTTTGATGCAGGGTGAGTAAACAAATCTATATGAAAGAAAGTATTACTCATTTACAAGCATTCATCACAGAGTTGGTGAATGAAGCTGTTCAAACAGCATTAGAACAGCATCAAGAAACGTCTGTTACAGAACTGGCAGAAAACAATCAAAAAGCAGAAGTACTCAATGCTACTCAGGCAGCAGAGTTTCTGCATATTGCTAAACAGACCTTATACTCCATGACGAGTAGAAGAAAAATCCCGTTCTACAAGAATGGAAAGAAGATTCTATTTCGAAGAGGCGATTTAGAAGAATGGCTCAATGCTGGAAAGCACGAGCAAGAGAAAAATATTCATCGCCAGGCATTGAGGTATGTGCAGGATAAACCTTTAAGACGTTAATCATGCACACCAAACCATACACTATCGAGCAAGAAGAAGATTTATTCTTATTGCCGCAATACCAAGATGAGCTGTGCGCTACCTTACCAGAGGACATATATAAGTATTTGCCCGAGCCACTCAAGTGTTTATTTGAAAACATCACTAATCCGTATGAACGAGATATCCTATTAATTGGCTCAATCACCGTTTTATCGGGTTGCATGCCAAATGTGATTGGCTTCTATGACCGCAAATGGGTTTCTCCAAATCTCTACACGTTTATTGAAGCACCAGCAGGTTCAGGGAAAGGTGTGCTTAGTTGGACACGCCTCATTGGCATGGAAATCCATAAAATGCTTTTGGAAGAGACACGCTTGGCCAAACAAGCATTCGATGAACTCAAGAAAGAGAAGATCAAGAACAAAGACCACGATCTTGCTCAGCTGAAAGAACCACCATATAAACTACTTTTTATTCCTGCCAACAATAGTGCGAGCTCGGTGGTGCAAACCCTCAGTGAAAACGACGGGGCAGGGATTCTCTTCTCAACAGAAGCCGATACACTCGCCAACGCCTTAGCGCAAGATTGGGGAAATTTCAGTGATGTACTACGAGGCGCATTTCATCATGAACCAGTAGAGATGCAACGACGTCAGAACCGCGAACACTTTTCAGTAGAACATCCACGGCTATCTGTTCTTCTTACCGGGACACGCGGTCAAGTTTTTCGTTTGATACCGAATACCGAAAACGGATTGTTTAGTCGTTTCATGTTTTATTCGTTTCCAGCAGTCCCAAGTTTCCGGGACGTATTTGCCCACAATGGTACAGATCCGGGACACTCTTTTCGTGAATTGGGACAGTTGGCCCAGCAGATGTTCCAATTTCTAAAAGCACAATCTGAACCCATACAATTATATTTCTTACCCGAACAACAAGCCGACTTCATTGCCTTTTTTCGTGAAGTAACAGAGGTTGCTCATCGAGGTTCAGGTGTCCCTATTTTAGCCACCATTCACCGCCTTGGACTCATTAGTTTTCGCATCGCGATGGTCATGAGTATGGTGCGCTATTTCCATTTTAAAAAACGAAAACACCAATATACGGTCAAAATACAGCAGGCAGATTTAGTAATTGCCAAAAAGATCAGCCTAACGCTACTCTACCACGCCAATATGCTCATCGCCGACATGAAAGACGGTAGTAAAATCATTCAAACACAAGCCAAACAGCAGCGCTTTTTCGCTGACCTACCCAATGAATTCAGTTGGTCCCAAGCACTAGAGGTAGGAAAGCAATTCGGCATGTCACCCTCATCTGTCCGCCGCTACTTATTGGGTGGCCAATTCGAACGGATTACCAAAGCAAATTACCGCAAAGTGTTCAAACCAGAGAGCGGTGAACATTGAACAAATGAATAAATGAACATTGGGGGATTGAAATACTTATCAAGATATACAGCAAACGTTAATTTTTAATCAGCTTGAGCAATAGTTGAATGAGATGCAGTAAATATTTTTAATTTCAATTCATTAATTCTTATTATCATTCTCTATCTTTGTGTAATTACAAATAATTTGGTAACATGAAAATAATCATCAAATTAGCTAATGACAAATCCCAAAGAAGGATAGATTTGTCATCATTTGAAAAAAATGCACGTAGAATTTTCACAAAAGATGTGCGTACTCAAATAAACAGAGCAAAATCAATTCAAAATTCATCCTCTGTAGTTAAATGCAACAACCCTGTTTAAAAATCATTGCAGGTTGCAACGGTGC
>JAHEMQ010000031.1:0-4694 GCA_024643555.1 Crocinitomicaceae bacterium
ATTTTCAGTGCCTTTTGATATTGCTGAACGGCCGCATCGTAATTGCGGCTATCGTAATATTTCACTCCTTCGGAAATGTATTTATCAAACTCAGCTGATTGACTAAAAGAAATGAAAGGAATTAAAAAGAAAAAGAAAATAATAGACTTCATTAAGACGATATTTTAAGCAGATAAAACTACGTAAAAAAGACGGTTTTTATGAACCTTTTGAAATCTTACTTTCGAATCGTAGAAGATTAGCGGATAACGAGGCGTATTTCAACTCGACGATTTAAACGACGACCTTCTTTGTTCTCGTTTGAAGCAGCAGGATTTGATAATCCATGTGGCGTCAAGACAAATGCATTTTCGTTCACACCTTGTTTGACTAAGTAGTTCTTCACAGCATTTGCTCTGTTTTTAGATAATTTCAAATTGTACGCTGCTCTACCGACATTATCAGTATGTCCGTCCAAATAAATTTGAAATTGCTTATATCTCGCAAGAAAATCCATTAAATCCATCAATTCAGCATGGTATTCACTTTTCAACTCATAGGAATCAAAAGCAAACAAAATATTCTTTGGTCTGTGAGAAGCAAGAAATTCCTGTAATAGTTCTGGGCTGATGATTGGCGCATCTGGGTAGAAGGTATTGGAAACATCAATTCCAAATTGTTGATTCAATTTAGCAATCTCCGCTTTCATTTGTTCTGGGCTCAACTTATTACCTTTTTTTGCCAGTTCAGAAAAAGCCGTATTGAAAGAGGAATCATACTTTTGATTTGTCGCCAACAATTCAGAAGTTAACGTCTGTAGATTCGCATTATTTTGACTGAGAGCGGCCAAGGTGCCTTTATTTAACTCATACAAATCAGGAGCATTCGTTTGCATTAAATTTGTAATTTGTTTCAACAATTCTTCCCGTTTAATTGGATCAGTTGTTTGTTGAAGTTCAGCAAGTAGAGATTCGATTTTTTCAATTGCAGCTGGATTTTTCACGAATCCTTTGGCAATGTAATCCTCTAAATTCGTTCTTAACTCAGCTTCTAAGGTGTTTTTCTCAGATGCGTTCTCACTAATTTTCGATTGAATAGGAGCCAAAGCATCGTTTTTCAAATTTTCCAATAAAGAGGCTACTAATTGATCTTTTAATTGATCATTCACAGCGTTACTTGGGAGAGAAATGACTTCTGCAAAAATGAGTTTAGACGTCTCTGTCAGCTTATTGTCGTAGTCAGCCTGTTTCGCAAAAATGTCTACTCTCGTCATCAAGTTTTGACGAATCTGAGATACTTGCTCATGGTTTTGACCAGCCAAATCCGGTGAAATTTGATTCATTACATTTTCCAATACGGCTAATAACGATTCAATTTTAGCTGGATCCTTTTCTGTTTTTAATGCTTCAATGATGCGATTCATTTCCGAAATAGCCGCCATTTTTTTATTGTAATCAGCCGTCATATTATTCAGAATCTGATCCTTCAAGGTATCTGAAAAATAATTCAGTTTGTTAAAAACAGCCGTTGTGTTCTCCGTAAGTGATTTTGTCAATTCCTCCGATTTAGCAACGATATCAGTCATTGTTGCTTTAGACAAATCCAACATCATGGTAGAAGCTGACGAGGCTGACAAAATCTCCAATGTTTCTTGACTACGATCAATCTTAGACAATACCGCTGCGTCCGCAAGTGCATTTGGCTGAACTATTAGCTGTTCCTTTTTCGTGCGCACAAAGAAATAAGAATCATCTGTTAATCCTTTTGAATCTTTGTTACTAGAAACGAAACCATTAAACTCGTTCACAAAGAACATATCAATATCATCATAAGATGAATTCACTTGATCTCCTAGGTTGCTCACTTGTGCTTCATTGAACACATAGATGTCATACATACCTAATCCACCATCTCTGTTCGAAGTGAAATACAAGCCTCCGTCCATGAAACAAGGAAACAACTCATTTTTCGAACTGTTCACTCCTTCTATAGCTTCGATTTTCCCAAAATTCACTCCATCAAAAGTAACAGAATACAAATCAAAACCACCTTTACCACCAGCCTTATCTGATGAAAAATACAAGCGATTGGTGCGTTCATCAAAGAAAGGGTGCACAACGTTGTAGGAACTTGAGTTGTATGAAAAAGGAAGCGCATCGTTCCAAGCATCTCCATTTTTTACAAGAAAGAAAATACCCATTTTAGAAGCGAGCACATTACTTTCATTATGAGAGAAGAACACAATATTTCCGTATCGATTCGGTGAAATTGGACCATCATTATGTACCGAACTTAAAATCCAATTTTCTTGAGATGTTGCATTTTTGAAATAGGCATCTTTTCGCTTACAGTCTGATAATTCGTATAAATCCGTAAATGGTTTACCGGTAACTTCATCCATTCTAACAGAACTATCAGAATCAATCGAAGCAGAAACTATATAGTATTGATTACTTAATCTACGTACACCAAAATCATCAAAAGTTGAATTAAAGCAAGATTTTGTTAATTTGAATTCGTCTTTTTGACCGAAGCAAAAAAACACCTGACAAATGGCAAGAAAAAGGAGTACGAAGTTGCGCTTCATGAAAGTTTGAACTGATTAATTAAAGAATCTTGGTCCTTGAAATTTACTAGACGAATTTGAGTTCAGTTTCAAACGAATCACTAATTCATGTGATTGGGATGAAATTCGATTTAAACTTGAAATTGGGTAAGTATAGTTATAGCCGATATAAAGTTTATTGTTCACTTCATGCCCTACTATCAATCCAACATTGCTTCCATATTGGTAATTTAAACCTAAATCCAACATTGATTTATATGAAAAAGTTGCCGAAACATCAATCATTGTAGGAAGTGCTTTTACGTAACGTACCATTGCCACAGGACGTATCGACCATAATTTATTTAAATTAAAATCTCCACCGACATAAGAAACGAAGCTTTTTCCTTCTACATAATCGGTCACATTTGCATTAATGAATTTAGTATTCATCAAACGAGGTTGTGACAATCCAAAATATAGATTTTTGCTGTAAACTAACAATCCCCAACCAGCATCGAATGACGTGCCTGAACTTAAAACAGATTGCATATGAGGATCTTGTAGTTGTGTTGTTGTTAAGGAAGGTAAATCGATGTTAATAGAGCTTGCCGAACCTCTTAATCCAACAGACATTTTCCATTTTGAACTCAATTTCAAGTGGTATGCAAAATCAATTGATGCACGCGTAGTATTGATTGGCCCAAGTTGATCATTAAATGCAGAAACACCTAATCCGAAGTTTTTAAAAAGTCGGAAATTTCCAATTCCCGCAATCGTTTTAGGCGCACCTGTAAAGCCAACATAGGATTTTGATGCAAGTAAACTAACGTTATCCTGAGCATTAGCCCCAGCCTGCGCCGGATTCACCAATAGTGCACTAAATTGATTTCTTCTGAAACTAGGATCAGATTGAGCATTCAACGAAGAAGCATTCACCGTAAATACTAAGCAAAAGAAGTATGCGATATTTGAAAAATTATTTTTCATTTCTCTCTTTTTAATTTTCGTAATTATTTAACTCTGTTGATGTAAACATAACCTTGACGATTTTCCGTTCCATCAAGAGTTAATACATAGAAATATGTATCATCTGGCAAATCACTTCCCTTCATAGAAGTTCCATCCCAATCATTTGCATAATTTGCACTTTCGTAAACTAAGTTTCCGTAGCGATCAAATATTTGCAATGCAATCGTTGTATAGTCGTTCAATCCCGGAATAACAAATTTATCGTTGTAGTTGTCACCATCTGGAGTAAATCCATTCGGAACTTCAACAGTTGTAATATTTACACTTGGATCACAACCGTCATCTACACCGTCTAAATCTAAGTCAATACCACTTAACAATACTGTCACTACAGCTGTTGTGTGTGTTTGATTTCCACTATTGTCGTAAATGGTCACATGAACAGTATTCACACCTAAATCAGAACAAGTAAATTCATACTTATCCAATATGATTGAAGAAATTCCACAGTTATCAAAACTTGCACCTGCAACATCTTGAGCCGTAATAACGACAGGACCAGTCGTTAATAAGTTCACAGAGATGTTCGTGATTACTGCAGTAGCTGAAACAGTATCAAGTACGGTCACGAGTTGTTGAGCTGTGGCTGTATTTCCATATCCGTCAGTTACAGTCCAAGTAACTGTTGTTGTACCCAACGGGAACGCAGCTAATCCATCGTTCACCACATTGGCAACCGTACAGTTATCAGAAGTCACTGGGATTCCTAAGTCAACGTTTGTAGCTTCACAATTGTTATTTGCATACGTGATGACATTCACCGGAGCATAAATAACTGGAACAATTTGATCTACAATGGTAACCGTTTGTGTTGCTGTTGCTGTTAAGCCCGCTTCATCGGTTACGATCCAAGTGACCGTTGTTGTTCCAATTGGGAATACTGTCGGTGCATCGTTTGTTACACTTGCCACTGTACAGTTATCTGCTGTTACTGGTGTTCCAAGTGCCACGTTGAATGCAGAACAAGCACTGTTTGCATTCACAGTTACGTTTGCTGGTGCAGTGATGGTTGGATTAGTATTGTCTACAACCGTTACTGTTTGTGTCGCTGTTACTGCATGACCTGCACCATCGGTTACGGTCCATGTAACTGTTGTTGTTCCGATTGGGAAGGTAGAAGGTGCATTATTGGTAACTG
>JAHEMQ010000031.1:4794-28543 GCA_024643555.1 Crocinitomicaceae bacterium
CTGGAGTTCCTAATGCTACACCTGTCACTGAACAAGATGCAGAAGCATTCACCGTGATATTCGCTGGAGCTGTGATCGTTGGATTCACATTATCAACAACTGTTACCACTTGTGTCGCTGTAGCTGTATGACCAGCTCCATCCGTTACTGTCCATGTCACTGTTGTATTTCCTAATGGGAATGCTGTCGGTGCGTTGTTTGTTACACTTGCTACCGTACAGTTATCTGACGTCACTGGTGTACCTAAAGCAACACCTGTGGCGGTACATGCTGTATTGGTATTTACCGTTAAGGCAATTGGCGCAACTATTGTTGGATTTTGGTTATCCACAACCGTTACGGTTTGTGTTGCCGTTACCGCATGACCAGCTCCATCTGTTACTGTCCATGTTACCGTTGTTACTCCTAATGGGAATACTGTCGGTGCATTGTTTGTTACACTCGCCACTGTACAGTTATCTGCTGTTACTGGTGTTCCAAGTGCCACGTTGAATGCAGAACAAGCACTGTTTGCATTCACAGTTACGTTTGCTGGTGCAGTGATGGTTGGATTTGTATTGTCTACAACCGTTACTGTTTGTGTCGCTGTTACTGCATGACCTGCACCATCGGTTACGGTCCATGTAACTGTTGTTGTTCCGATTGGGAAGGTAGAAGGTGCATTATTGGTAACTGAAGCTACTGAACAGTTATCTGCTGTTACTGGAGTTCCTAATGCTACACCTGTCACTGAACAAGATGCAGAAGCATTCACCGTGATATTCGCTGGAGCTGTGATCGTTGGATTCACATTATCAACAACTGTTACCACTTGTGTCGCTGTTGCCGTATGACCAGCACCATCTGTTACCGTCCATGTCACTGTTGTATTTCCTAATGGGAATGCTGTCGGTGCGTTGTTTGTTACGCTTGCTACCGTACAGTTATCTGCCGTCACTGGTGTACCTAAAGCAACACCTGTGGCGGTACATGCTGTATTGGTATTCACTGTAAGTGCCGCAGGCGCAACTATCGTTGGATTTTGGTTATCCACAACCGTTACCGTTTGTGTTGCTGTTACCGCATGACCAGCACCATCTGTTACTGTCCATGTTACCGTTGTTACTCCTAAGGAGAAGACACTAGGCGCATTATTCGTTACACTTGCAACAGTACAGTTATCTGCTGTCACTGGTGTTCCAAGTGCCACATTGAATGCTGCACAAGCACTATTTGCATTCACAGTTAAGTTTGCTGGAGCGGTGATGGTTGGATTAGTATTGTCAACTACGGTCACCACTTGAGTCGCAGTCGATGTTTGACCAGAACCATCCGTTACAGTCCAAGTGACCGTTGTATTTCCTAATGGGAATGCGGTTGGTGCATTATTGGTTACACTCGCCACTGAACAGTTATCTGCAGTCACAGGAGTTCCTAATGCCACCCCTGTAGCCGTACAAGCAGAATTTGTACTGACTGTTAATGCAGCAGGAGCAGTAATCGTTGGATTCACATTATCAACAACTGTTACCACTTGTGTCGCTGTTGCCGAGTTTCCTGCAGCATCCATTACTGTCCAAGTCACAGTTGTATTTCCTAATGGGAAAGAAGTCGGTGCATTGTTTGTTACACTTGCTACCGTACAGTTATCTGCGGTCACTGGTGTACCCAGTACTACACCAGTAGCAGTACAAGCTGCATTTGTATTTACCGTTACTGCGGCTGGGGCAGTAATGGTTGGAAGAACTGTTTCTACAACAGTAATCGTTGAAGTACATTGAGCGGTTACACCTTGAGCATCGGTAATTGTATAAGTTAATGTACTTGCACCAGATGTAAATACATATCCACTAGCATTTGTGATTCCAGTAGATGTTGTTGCATTTGGATTCGCTACAGACCAAGTTACTGTATACGGACAATTTCCTGCCGCAAGAATTGGAGTTAAGCTTCCACTTGGAGAAATCCAAGAACATCCAGTTGGAATTGTCGTTGTATGAGAAGCACTTGGAGGACACTGAATAACTGGAGTTGTTGTTGCATTCACGGTAATTGTGAAAGTACATGTTGTAAAGTTACCTGAAGCATCCATCGCCTTGTAGGTAATGGTGTATACACCGGCTGAAAGTGTCGTTCCTGGAGCAGGACCAGCAATTTGGGTAACAACTGGTGTTGAACAGTTATCTGTCGCGGTTGGTATGGTCCAAGTAGTACCTCCTGTACAACCAGTATAGGTACCAATTGTCATGTTGGAAGGACAATTAGAGAACACTGGAGCTTGATTATCTACAATTTGAATGGTTTGAGTACAAGTTGTTACATGACCGGCTGCATCTGTAGCCGTCCAAGTTACAGTGGTAGTACCAACATTAAAGACCGCATTAGCAAGTGAAGTGGTACTTGGTGCCGAAGTATAGTTGTGAACCATGCTTGTTAAACTACAGTTGTCGGTAGCTGAAACGTTTGCCTCAGTACCTTGAATCGTGTATCCACAAACACCTGTTGTCGCATTTCTAACCAAAGGTGAAGTTGGACAATTTATAACAGGAGCTGTATTATCAACTACAGTAACAGTTTGATTTGCTGTTTTCACATTACCATTTACATCGGTAACAGTCCAAGTAACCGTTGTATTCCCAAGAGGGAAAGAAGTTGGGGCATTGTTTGTTACTGTTGCAACAACACAGTTATCAGATGTAACAGGAGTTCCTAAAGTTACACCAGTTGCAACACAGGAAGCGTTCGCATTTACAGTAACGTTTGCAGGAGCTGTGATCGAAGGAAGAATGTTATCGATAACAGTTACTGTTGATGTACAAGTTGAAGTTGCATTAACGTTATCGGTAATCGTATAGTGAATGGTACTCGTTCCTTTTTGGAAGTTATAACCAGAAATATTACCTGTTCCAGTATTAATTGTTGCATTTGGGTTATTAATAGACCAAGTAACCGTTGGACAATTACCCATTGATTGGATTGGGTTCACAACCGAAGTAGAAGTCCAATAACAAGCGTTTGTGTTTGTTGACTGGCTTGTAATGTTATTTGGACAAACGATTACCGGAGCTGAGGATGCAAGTACGGTAATGGTAAAGGCACAAGTAGCTGTATTTCCAGAAATGTCTAATGCAGTATAATTCACATTGTATGTTCCTACTGCTAATAATCCTGTTGATGACGGACCTGAAGTTTGCGTCATAGACGCCAAACTACAATTGTCGGTGGCAGTTGGAATGGTCCAATTCGGATTTGATCCACAGTTATATTGTCCAACTGAAAGTGTTAATCCAGATGGACATCCTGAGATTGTTGGTGCTTGAACGTCATGAACAATAATTGTTTCAGTACATGTTGCAGTGTTACCTGCACCATCCGTTGCCGTCCAAATCACATTGGTTGTTCCAACCGGGAATGAAGCACCAGTTAAGGAGTTTGGATTAGACCAAGCACTATAATTGTGTGTCAAGGTAGGATTGCTTTGACAGTTATCGCTTGAAGTTGGAGTAAATTCATTTCCTACTGATATATAGGCACATAAATTCGTTGTATTATTTCTGTGGAATGGCGATCCTGTCGGACATGTGATTACAGGTAAGGTATTATCAATTACCACAACATTTTGAATAGCTGTTGCTGTATTACCAGCAGCATCAATTACGGTCCAAGTAACCGGTGTTGTACCAATTGGGTATGAGGTTGGAGCATTGTTAATAACTGAAACAACTTGACAGTTATCGGCGGTAGTTGGTGTTCCTAAAGTGACACCTGTAGCGGTACAAGAACCATTTGCATTCACCGTCACCGTAGCCGGTGCTGTAATGGTTGGATTTGTTTGATCCACTACGTTGATTGATTGACTTGATGTAACGGCATGACCCGAACCGTCCGTCACTGTCCAAATAATTGAACTATATCCTAAAGGAAAATTCGCTGGTCCGTTGTTCACAACAGTTGCAACAGAACAGTTATCATTTGTCACTAAACCGAAGGAAATATAGGAAGAGTTGTTTGGTGCGACACACGTATTGTTTGCGGCTACCGTAACCATTGTTGGATTGGTAATGGTAGGATTCGTGTTGTCGACAACTGTAACAGTTTGAGTTGCGGTTGTTGTATTTCCATTGACATCTGTTACTGTCCAAGTGACGGTTGTAACACCTAACGGGAAGGCCGCTGGTGCATTGTTCGTTACGGAAGCGACACCACAATTGTCTGCCGTTACCGGAGTTCCTAAGTTAAGACCAGTTGCTGTACATGAAGCATTCGCGTTTACGGTCAAATTCGCTGGAGCCGTAATCGTTGGATGAATGGCATCCACAACTGTCACTGTCACAGAAGAGAATACTACATTGTTTCCAGGGTCTGAACCTAACACCAAAACGTTATTTTGTCCAACGTTGTTGCAATTGAATGAACTCGGGATGGTGAATAAAGTTACAGAACAGTTATCTGTTGATCCGTTGTCAATCATTGACGGAGTTAAGTTTGCTACACCATTTGCGTTTAAGTTCAAGGTAATATCTTGAACATTTAGTACAGGATTGATTAAATCTTGAACAATGACAGTAGCAGGAGCAGTGGATGAATTTCCATGAATATCTGTCACGGTCAATTGTACCGTGTTTGAACCCACGTCATTACAATTGAATTGTGTTTGATTCAATGAATAAGAGGCAATACCACAAGCATCAGTTGATCCATTATTGATCATGGCTGGAGTAATTGATCCGGTACCGGAAGCATTTAACGGTAGAAAGATATTCTGAACTGCAACCGTTGGACCTGTTACATCATGAACAGTTACAATCGCTGTTGCACTTGTCGAATTCCCAACATTATCGGTGGCAGTGAAGGTAACCGTATTCGGTCCAATGTTAGCACAAGTAAATGAACTTGGAGACACTGTCATGGTTGCAACCCCACAATTGTCAAAAGTGTTGTTGTTCACCTGAGTCGCCAATAAGGAATAAGTTCCGTTCGCATTTAAGTTCACATTAATGTTTTGAGTCACCACTACTGGTGGAGTTACGTCCACATTCCATGTAGCCACCGTATTCCATGCAGTTGTTGAAATACAATTCACATTACAGTTGTTTCGTCTCGCTTGAATCTGAATACGGTTCACACCAGGAATCGCGCTACTTAATCCCGTTGGCACAGTGGTAGACGCGTTGGACCATGTTGCTCCGGCATCTGTCGAATAACGGTATTCAACGGAGCAACTTTGATCTGTACCGCCTGAGGCTGGTCCGGCAAGTCCAACAGTAGCATTCTTACATACTTCTGCAACATTTGGTGATTTCGTTGCCGTTGTAGGCGCTGATGGTGAAGCCATCAAATTTACATTTAAGTAGGCATAATTTGAACTAGAACAAGGTCCATTTTGAGCAAGAACACGAACATATGCATTGGTAGTTACCACATTTGGCCAAGTAAAGTTGACAGATGTTCCCCCAGTAGAAGTAATGGTCGAATAAGATGCACCACCATCCGTAGTATATTGCCATAAATAGTTTTTAGCCCAGGTAACTGCACCAATAGAATAAGTAGCATTCGCGCCTTGACAAAGAGCAGTTGTACCTGAAATTGCACCTGGAATAGCAGGTGTTATTGGCGCATAATAAAGTGTTGCAGAAACACCATTCCAGTAGTAACCATAGTTTGCACTTAACCGATTCGTTCCAATGGCATAGTTTCCAGCAGTAGGAGCAGTATAATTGACAAGATTTCCGTTACTAGATCCATTGATACACACACCTTGACCGAAATAAGTCCCCCAGTTAAAGGTACCAGCAGAAGAAGTTAAATTAAATTGATAAGAGACTCCTTGATCCAAATAAATATATTCATATTCACCCGCTCCAATACTATAACTATACCAGCCGCACGAACTTGGTGCAGAAAGTGTCCAACCATTGGTTCCCACATTACATTGAGACTTAGCAATTAATGGTGTCAATGTGAGAATGAACACTAAAATTGAATTGTAAAATTGTTTCTTCATAAGATTCTTCTTACCTAAAATTAAGGTCGCAAAAGTAGGCGAAAGAAATTATACAACAAAAAAATGTTCATTAATTAATTTGAATGTTCATAAACAATTAATTTTTGATCACATATCTCCGGCTCTGAGCATCCGAAATGAGACGTGAAAAATTAGGGTTTGACGGGAATTTTAGCGCTCCAAAAGTGGCCCATTTTTCAGCTAATATAAATTGTTGTTGGGTTAAAGCTTGGTATGCCATTAATTCTATAATTTTCTCTTGAGGACCTGTTATTTTCATTAATTCTTCTCCATAACGAATCGTTTCAATGGTTCGATTTAAGTCAAAACAACATTTAACTAGTTCATCAATAGCCAAAGGATTTCCGGGTACAATATCATGCGCTGCTTTGAATGCATTGAATGCTGCTCGATAATTTCCTTTTAAAACATAAAATCTTCCTAGGTCAAAATGATAATTGAATAAATAAGGAAAAATATCAATTGCCCGTCTCATATGAACAATGGCTTGATCAATACGCTCTTGTTTTTGTTGTTCTGTTAAATTTAAATCCTCGGTGGCAGACTTAATATAAGAAGTAGCAAGGAGTGAATTGGCATGAGCCGAATTTCGACAAAGTTCTTTATCTCGTTCCATCAATGAAATTGAGGATTGCCAATCTCCAACACGTACAAAAGATTGCAAGGTAAACGAACCGAAGAAAACTAGGAGTAGATAACTAGGCCATCTAAACGTTTTAAAAGAACTCCAGCTTGAAATTTTCAATCGAATCATTAAAATGGCTACTAAAATAGATAAACCTAAAGTAGAAACATAAGCATGTCTTTCTGCCATTACCCCAGCAACCAAAGTAAACAAATTACTGGCCAGGAATAAGGGAGCTAAAAACAATATTATGGCCACAGAAATTAATCTATCCCGATTGTAAAAATAAATCATCAAAGTAATGGTCAACAAAATAATACCCAACCATATATAAGTTTGCCATTGCTGAAAATTACAAATCCCAATCGTTTTATAACCATAATAGTACCTCAAATTAAAAGGAAAAAATTCTAATCGCATATAATTCCCTGTCACTTGAATACCTGTAGCAAGTTCTTCTTGAAAGTAATGTGGATAAATTAAAGGGTTCTCGACAAACTCAAGATCTCTCCCCTCCTTGACTCCATTATTTAGCATTCTATGATTGGATAATTCAATCAGTTTTCCAGGGGACGTAAGTGTTTTTTTATGCACATCAGGTTGAGCTACTTTTTGAACAAATAAGTTCAGTACAACCAGAATAAAAAAACCAGTAGATAACCATGAATTATTCATGTTAATCCATTTCAATTTTGAACCCCACTCTTTACTGTGCAAAAACTTCGCTCCCGTATAAATTACAAGGAAAAGAAAAAGCCAAGAAAAAGTATGAAAAACAAATAATGTCATGAAAAAAGTAGCTATGGCTAATAAAAATGACCAACGAATGAAGTTCCGTATAAAAAGAATACCGATACACAGCGTGATGAATTGACGAACAATCAATAATATACTGGAACCAAGAAACACTTCTATCGATAAAAACAAGACCAACAACGCCGAAAAAAGAATAAATGCCCCATTCTTCGTTTTCAGCTTTACATGATTGACATAGAATAGTCCAATGATGGAAATGTGAACAAACATCGGGACTTTAAAGAGAATTGCAGATATAACAAATGCAAATAAATACGCAATAGACAACCAATTTTTGTTGTTTTTCAAAAGCAAAAGAAAGGGAGCGATCAATAATAACAATAGGTATGCCTCGAAATGATAGGAAACGGCAATAATAGCCCCAATAAAGATGAGATGAAGAATAGCACTTAACCAATTATTATCTCTATACCATTTTAATATCTGGGACCGGTACGTAAATACAGTAAATAGTAGTCCTATTATCAATATCGCGAACATACTAATCCTGAAAAATAATTCCCATTCAAAATCAAGTCCTACCCACAATGAAATAATGATAACTGGAAGAAAGAATAAAAGTGAAGATAGTTTCCATCGTTGAAAATAGATGACATCCAACATCGGGATTAATAACAAAATTGGAATTGCCGTTTTTTTGGAGAGTAACGACATCAGTACGAAAACCATTAATAGTAGGATGTGTTTGACCCTGATATTGTTGAGTAATTTTACATATGATATCATCGCTAATAAAGCAAATAAAAAGGAAAGTAACTCATCACGATTCTTAATACTTGCCACCACTTCAACATGTAAAGGATGAATCATAAAAAGTAGACTAGTCATTCCCGCAAGAAAAACATGTTCTTTACCAAGCCATTCTAGTAGAAAAAAAAACAGAAAAATACCTGTAAACAAATAGAGTAATAAGTTGATTAGATGGCTTGTAGCAGGACTCTCCCCTAGCAAGGCGTGTTCGACTGCAAAAGATAGATGGACGATCGGACGATATCCATATGTATATCCAAATTTCGCAATCGAATATGGGCTATTGAAAATGGTTTTCCATTCTACACCTGCCTCCACACTTGTTAACGGGTGATTAATCGTCACTAATTCATCATCTAAATTATAACCATTGGACAAACTGCGCAAATAGACCATTATTCCAAAAAGGAGAATCGTTAGCACGTACTTTTTGTAGGTTTTTAAAGTTGATATCATATCAATTGGATTGAATGCGTTTTAAGATACGCCAATAAAGAAAGCGTAAGTAGTTTTTTAACTGTCTTTTTGAACATCTCGACTCTTTTGGGATGGATTGGTATGAAACTGCATTTAAATGCTTCAAATAGGATTTATAAGCCCCAAATGCTGGATGTTCTTTCTGACTAAATTGATTTAAACTATATGAAGTAAAATGAATAAATAGCACTTTTTCTTTATCGATGTACAATTGGTTATCTATCATTTTAACGTTTGGATACCAATCATTCCATCCAGCAAAATTCCAGGTAGGTACGAGGTGAATGTATACTTGTTGAAAAAAGGCCGGAACCACATCTAAATATTTTTGGTCATCAAACAATCCTCGAAAATAAGATTTGCGGACGTCATATCGACATGTATTGATCCAATAATCCAAAAAATCGGAAGCATCCTTTCGAACACCGATAAAACCGGCATTATACACACCCACTTGAAAATTGGCTTCAAACCAATTTGCCCCACGAACATCAGGCGAAGACGGATAAAAATGAGGTGTCAATAATATGCGGTGATTTTCAAATTTTTCAAAAAGAATATTCGGATTTTGCAGAAAATATAAATCATTATCCAAATAACAAACTTGATCAAATTCCTTACATAACTGTTTTAACAAAATCGGTTTTAAACTCCAACGAAATTCATCTGAATTCTGACTATATTTATGTTTGAAAAATGAAATTTCAGCACTAGAAACATCCTGTAAAAACAACCAATGAATGTTTTTTGGGGTGTTCCATTCGTGCCTAACTTGGTCTATTTGAAAATCGATTGCCAGGACATAAAACGGTAAGTCACTTGACAGAAGAGACTCTGCCAAGGCAAATACTTTAGATAGATGCGAATAAGTGCTTATCGAACAAAAGGCCTTCATTGCTTCCAAATCAAATTTCTGGTTTTCAAGATAAATTCCCAAAGTAAATAAAAAGGATTCAAGGTAAATATCAACATGGGTGCAATCACCGGTACTATAAGGATGCCTCCCATTATGACAAAAATACCGATATGCATTGAAAGTAATAAAACCCCAAATATTTTAGCCCATTTTTTACTAAAAACCAAGCAAAAAGCCAATGTTTCCAAGATCAAACTAAACCACAACACCAATAAACTAATTAATTGATTGTCATGCATTACATGAATCATTTTTTCGCCTTGAAGAATTGGCAATATAGAACCATTATCTGTCCAATGAAAATAGAAACTTTTCAAAATTTGAAGATCAATGTATTTACCGTCTGAAACCCAATGTAATCCTGATGAGGTCCATTTTGAATAGGCCGATAGCATGTACGATACAGAGACCAACTGAATAGAAAAATGAATCATGTGTTTAGCCAAATTTGTTGATTCGTTTCGATAGAGAAAAACAGCCATACATTGAGCCATCCAAATCGTACTTAATAAACTTACGCGACTAAATACACCACTAGATTCTTCCAAAGTGAAAATGATGATACTTAACACACTCAAACCAAGAGTGGACAAAAGTAACTTTTGATTTTTACAATAATTAACAAGCAAATAACAAGCAAAAATCAGCACCAACCATTTAATAGGTTTCCACAAAAATAACTGAAGGGGTATAAATTGTGAGATTCCAACTGGAACTGATATTTCATTTGCTGACCAGATGGACGGGAAGGCAAAACATGCCCATACCACTGCAAAACTCACACGTATGAAAAGCCATTCATTGTCTGAATATGTGAATTTCTCAATTTTCATAAAGCACACGATCTAACTTTACAATTTTATTTTTCCAATGAAAAAAGTGTATGCGATGAATTTGAATATTACGGATTTTTTGACCCGATTCTAACTCCAAATAATGCATCATTTTTTTTCCAATACGATATAATTCTAACTTCGATTCTTTACCATCGCCGTTTTGGATCTCTAAATCGTTTGCAGTTGAGAAAAAAACATGAGAAAATGCGCCTCCGAAGGAATGATATTTATTCAATGGAACAAATGCACCATGTTCATCCGTCAAATAAAAAACATACGAATAATTTGGAAAAGAACTATACATTGGGAATTTCGTGAAGGGATAAAATTCTCCGAACAAAAAAGCCCCAAAGGCAAAGCACAACGCTGCTGAATATGTTCTTAGTTTTTTCATTTTTGCGCTACTAACCAATTCCAAACATCCCAATCTTTGTCCTGCCAATTATGGTATACATGTACCATTTCAGGTCTAATTTTCTCGCTATTTCCAGACCATGAAAATGCCGCTTCCCTCGGATGAAAAATGAGCTTTTCGGAGTAATAATCCGCTAACAAATTCCATTTTTTTGAAAGCATGGGATGATCTTGTAATCCAAAACTCCAAACGGTGGCAATTAAAGTTCCCTGATCTCTTGTTTTAAATCGATGATCTTCAAAGCATGCTATGGTCCATTCATGCCATCTATCTAAAAAAACATGACTCTCTTCATCAAAAAGAAACACTCCCCCATTCCAATGTTGCCATCGATTACTTCTTACTTTCACTTGGAATTTATCCTCAATAAACGATGTTAAATGTTTACAAGTCGGATTCCAAAGAGGCTCACCATGTTGGTCCTTCCATTTTTTTGTCCAACTATTAAATGTCAATCCCGAACGCTTCGCTATGGCTTTGTTGGGTGTTTCATACAAAACCGGACCAACGTCAACATGCGACCATAGCCTAGTTTTTCGATTAAAATAAAACCCCTTATCTAAATGAAAAATCGGGTATGAAATGAGGAAACGAATAAATTGTTTGAAAAGTAACCAATAGCGCCCTTTCATTTCTTGAAAGATGCTCCTCAATTCTTTTTGTTTGGAGAAATTCTCTTTGGGTATTAATTTATTTTGGTTCAGTTGATCGAATGCTTGTTGATATTTCTCCCAATTTGACTCCCATTTCTTTAAACAAGAACAATTGACTGCGTAAGCACTGAATTCATTGACAACACAATGATCTGGTGCAAAAGTCACTGGAGCTTTATAGGCTAAAAATATCCCATCAACATGTTCTCCAATTGCCACCACATCCGTATCCAAATAACAATATCGAAAGCCTTTTGGTAAAAATTTATGGAGTCCCGTTTTCAAAAAAATAGAAGCCTGATGGTGGTCGTATTTTTCCGGCGTCTGGATAGTCACCACCTGTGTATGTTGAATCGGAATTTCGTTTCGATCTATGTCTGTTAATACGATGATTGGATTGTTTGTTCGTCTCTGTAAATAACCCAATGAAAAATGAAGTGTTTCAATGTGTTCTTTTCCTCCACAGACAACAAATACAAAACAATTTTTCATTATTTAAAGTTTTGATACCAACGAACCAGTTCGGCAACCCCATCCTCAACCGAAACTTGTGGTTTAAATCCAGTATAATGGGTAAGTTTTCTTGTATCTGCATGTGTCGACATCACCTCATTCTCTGGCAGAATTCCGGCCTTCATTCGAAGTTCCTTCCCTAAATTCTTTGCAATCAGTTGAGCAAATTCCTGAACAAAAACAGGTTGACCACAACCAATGTTAAAAATTTCATGTGTTCCTTCAGGGAAGATTGGAAGTATTTCTATTAAATTTTCAATTCCTTTAACGATGTCCGAAACATGTGTGAAATCACGCTGTAGTTGCGAAGGTTGATAAATGGTCACCTCTTCCCCACGATCGATCGCTGTTAAAAATTTAAAAGCTGCCATATCGGTTCTAGTCCATGAACCATACACGGTAAAAAAACGAAGTCCAATGGCAATCATCCCATGCTGCCGACAATAATTCTCAACAAGAATTTCACTCATTTTCTTCGTCGCTCCGTAAAAAGACAATGGTCGATTAGTGTCAGAATCCTCTGTGACAGCCCCTTCCGAAGGCGTATAAACAGAAGAACTACTGGCGTAAACAAAATATTTCACGCCTGATTGTTGAGCTTGCTTTAATGCACTCAAGGTCCCATTCACATTCACTTCCAAATAAGCTGTGGGGTCAATTGCTGAGCGTGATATACCTGTTAACGCAGCTAAATGAATGAAAACATCTGGTGTTGTTGAAGCCGTTAAAAACGATTGGCGAATGTCCGATTTACTGATTCCTCCTAACAACTCGGCCCGACGATTCGACATCGTATTCAAAGGATCTAATATGTCCATTGCGAACACCTCGTGATGTTGATTTAAGACGGAATGTAAATGAAATCCGATAAATCCAGCACCTCCAGTGATTAATATACGCTTTTTCGCTTTTGACATAGCCTCAAAATTACCGCTTTATTTTGAAATGTACTTTCTCCAATGGGCATACCATTTTTCAAATACAACGATTTTCCACAAGCGCCAATTATATGTTTCGCTAAATTGTTGATCAATATATGCACTTGAAATGATTCCATCTGCAATCAAACAAGAATCCTTTAATGCTTCTTTGTAGAAGGACAAATCCATGTAGTAATCATCAGGTCCAACAAACCCTTGTTTTTTTCTTGCCAACAAATCCATTGAAACACGGTTTTTCAAAAAGGAATAAATTGGATATTTCGGTTTTTCAAGGTCAAAATAATCTGATTTTCGATGCTGAAATACTTTTTCAAATGCTTGATGAGTCAGAAAAGGTACCCTAACCTCTAATGAATTGGCCATCGAAGCGCGATCAATTTTTGTCAAAACCAATTCCCCCATGAAACACTTCATATCTAAATATTGAATGGCTTTTTCTTTTGGCCAGTGTTCCTTTGCATGTGAATCGTAAAACCAATTTACATTTTGTGGTATATGCTCATGCAATGTTGGGTGAAATAATTGCATTAGTTCTTGACGATCAAAATTTCCCATCGACATCGCCTGACTGTAAAATGGCACTAATTTCTTTTTTTTACGCCAGAATTCCCAAGAATTAGCAGATTCCAGGACCCATTCTTTCTGCCAATGGTAGCCCAAAAACAATTCGTCTGCCCCTTCCCCACTCAACACTGCTTTTCTGTATTTTCTAGCAAGTTTTGAAACTGCATAAGTTGGAATAATGGATATATCTGCAATAGGCTCATCATACACATTTGGCATGAAATCTAGGTCATCCAAACTTGTTTTATTCAAGCTAACTTTTTTGTTTACAATCTGATGCTGTTGACAAAGCAAATCAGCAAATTGATCTTCAGATTTCTCCCAATTTTCGAAACCAACCGTAAATGTTTGCCATTCATGTGCTTGATTGATTTCCTTTCCCATGATTGCTAACGTAGACGAATCAAATCCACCACTTAAAAAGGATCCTATGGGAACATCTGCCTGTACATGTGCTTCTACCGATTTTTTTAGTTCTAATTTATAAGCTTCGGAGAAAACTTCTTTTCCGACATATTCATCTCCTACTTGAATGGTCCAATATTCAACAAGTGAGTTGGAAAAATCGGATAATTTAACACGTAAATAATGAGCTGGGGGGACTTTATACATATCCTGCCAGATTGTCTTGGGTGACGGAATGTATCGATAAACGAAAAAATCCATCATGGCACCGTAATTCAACCGTTTTTCCACATCTGCACATTCCACCATGGCTTTTAACTCAGAGGCAAATAGAAACTGATTATTTTGAATGGAATAGTATAATGGTTTGATGCCAAAACGATCACGAACAAGAAAGACTTCGTTCAATTGCTCATCGAACAGTGCAAAGGAAAACATGCCTTCGAATTTGGAAATACAAGAAATCCCCCACTGGCGATACGCAGCTAAAATAACCTCAGAATCACAATTAGAATGAAAGGAATACTCCGCTTCCAGTTCTTTTTTTAACGCTTGAAAATTGTAAATTTCTCCATTATACGTAAGGTGCAAATATCCATCGTTTGAATGCATGGGTTGCTTTCCATTTTCAGTCAAATCAAAAAAGGACAATCGACGATGTCCGAAAGCGACCTGCTGATTATTGGACATCCAAATTCCTTGGCCATCCGGACCACGATGTTCAAGGGTGTTCAACATACGTAGGAATGAATTTGCATCCACGCGATTAGTTAAAACAATCTGTCCAAGTATCCCACACATCTATTTTCGAAATATCCGTTTGTAATAGCATCTCTGCTCCTGAATCGAACGTGTAATTTGCAGCCAGAAATACCGCTTCTTTTGACTATTTGACAGTTCACAATTTTCTAAAATATGTCGAATTTCAAAATGGATTGATTGAAGAATTTCGAGTTGATATAACACGTAAAGTGGTTCGTTCAATAATTGATTTAAAAAATGAATATGTGATTGATGAAAAGGCAATTTGGCACTTTTTGATAGACCTTTCATGTGATTGCGATAGACACTCATCTCTTCATTCATAAAATGAAAAGTACTTTTGGCAATGGCATAACAAGTCATTTTCCATGTCACGCTATAATCATCAGAAAAAGAAGACCAAGGGATTGTCGGAATAAACGCAGTCTTTACCATCATTGAAGAAGTCGGTAAAATCAATCGTTTAACGAGGTCATTTGGGAATATTATTTCCGGATACTGATAACGCTCATGGTATGACTGATTTCCCTGAAATAATATTTCCTCGGCGGCTTTTTCATGTAAAAATCGTGCGTTATGAAAACATCCATTGACCTCCGAGTTTGCATCCAAAAAATCCACTTGTTTTTGAAGTTTTAATGGGTCAGTCCAATAATCATCGCCGTCTAATAAGGCAAAGTAAGTGGAATGGATGGACGTCAGTACTCTTTTTGCACTTTGAACGATTCCGGTATTTTTATCTGGAAAAAATAATCGAGCAGGAAAATCTGGGTATTTTTTTAAAAAAACCTGAATTTTCTCCCTTGTCCCATCCATCGATCCATCGTCAGAAATACACACCTCAAATGGGAAATTGACTTGCTGAATGCAAATACCCTCAAGCGCTTGCTCAATATATGCCTCATGTTGATATGTAAAAAGAAGGATGCTTACTTTCATGTTAACGACACATACAGTTCTTTCAATGCATCCAAAGAAATCGGAGAAATGGCTCCTTTGTTCAATTGTCGTTCACCTAAAAAAGAATTTCTACCATGTAAAACGTAAGAGTCCTGAAAAAACACTGCCTCCCCACGTTTCAATTTTAATTCCGTCAATTCGCCACTTTTCTCGAAATATTTATCCAAAAAAACTTTGAATTTTTCAACTAATTCCTGATGAACCACATCATCTTTCGCACGATAATAATTCCAATTAACTCGCCAAACTCCTTCATGATTTTGCAAGATATAGTCTTGACGAGAAGTGAAAGCCGAATCATTTCTACCGAAATGAATTTTCGTTTGTTGAAGTTCCGAAAGTAACGATGAATTTTCCATTTCAAGTACTTCGACCAAACGATGGGGATCTAAAAAGGTTGTTGCTCCACCAAACTTTGCTTGTTCGACACAATAGAAAAAGGAAACTGGTAACTCTTGATAAAAATAACCATAGTCCGTATGAAGTGGCTGAAAAGTATTGCTTGTTTTATAGGCATTCGGTCCGTTCGGATCGTATTTAATTTCTGTCCATTGATTGGAAGTCAATTCACCAGAAAATGGATCTTCCTCATATTGAATTACCGTACCAAGAGCGTTTGCAAGGGCTAAAGTTGATGCTTCAATCTTCTTTAAATCATGCGTTTTAAAATCAACCAAAACAACTTTGTGTTGATCAAAGATGGTTTTAAAATTTTCCGGACTGGGATTCGATAAACGGGTAAAGAATTTCATATCAACTAGATAAACTTAGTACCATCTGGAAGATCTTCCGAAACAATTTTACCGACACCAACTCGCACCTTTTGACCGACTTTAACGCCGGGCATGATGACTGCATTTGTTCCAATGTATGAAAAATCACCAATTTCCACATTTCCAAGGATTTTTGCTCCTGGACCGAAGGAAACATAATCTCCAATGGTCACGTCATGACCAATGATACAGGCACAATTAAAAAACACACCTTCACCAACCTCAGTATTACTACTTATGATGGTATTAAATTGAACAACTGTTCCACGTCCAATTTTTACAAATTCAGAAATGAATTTTGGTTCTGTAAATATGTATGATTTTAATTGTCCACCTAAGGCTTTAAACTGTTCAGCTAATCGTTTTCTCATTAATGGATTGGCAATTGCACATACAAAAGAAGTGTCTTCTGTTTCGAAAAGATGTTTCGCTTCTTCATGTGATTGCAAAACAGGATACTTATTGAAAAACAAGGCGTTACCATCTTTATCATTGTAAAATTTCAAGTCATGTCGAGATGGATCTCCAGATAAACTTCCGATGATATCCTTGGCCATCCCCCCTGTTCCGATGATTAACATAAAGCAAAGATAGGGAATTACCATCTTTTTACCGCATCTTGAATGTAGCTTGAATTTGCAATGCGGCTCAAATATTTTTTTTGAAGAATGGAAAATGGTACAGGATACGATTTTTCATAGTCGATAATTAAGACTGTTCTATCTGTCGGACCATCATTTTTAGCTTCATGTTCAAAAGTATCATCAAAGACAAAAAGTTCTCCTTCTTTTAATTGAACACGCACATTTTCAACTTTTAACTCGGTCGATTCTGGGTGCTGAATATCAATTCCAAGCTGAAGTCGATGGACTGCAATATTTCTTCCTTCGTGCGGCGGGATATGTTTACCCGACTCTAAGGTTGAGAAAAACATTAATTGTATTTCTGGATGCTTACTCAAGAGTTTATTTAAGGTAGGAAATTCAAGTAAAACGGAATCATTCGATTGATTATAAGCGAACAAAAAAAGAGCTTTCCATTTTTTATCTTGGTTTAAAGATACTTGGTCTAATGAAATGTCATCGATTGGACGATTCTTCAAAGCATTCGCCGAGATAAACGAATGATATTCCTGTTGAATTAAAGAAAATGATAAGCGAAGAGTAGCCGCGAAAGGTGGCTCCATCTTGGGTTGCACTTTTCTTGTCCATTTGTGATATATTTTGAGCAAACTCAATGTTCTTCCGGATTTACGTCGATGTTAAACTTATAAATGGTAAACAGCAATATCAAAGCAAAAATCAAAGTTAAATAAAAATCAAGGTTAAGATAGCATTGAAAACTCATCATTCGAATAAGAACATCTGTATCAAAATGAAACCATAAAAAAACGACGAAGATAGCGCTAGCGATGATTTGGTATAGTCGATTGAAGGAACGCTGATAAAAATCAAATTCCCAAGGGATGAAAACAAGAAAATACACCAGGAAAAATGAAAAAAAAACATGAATTCCCAGCAGTAGTGAAATGCTAACATGAAAAATGATTAGTCCTAAAAACCGCCATTTCAAAACATGAAGGTTAAAGAAGAATTGGATGAATGATAATTGAAAAAGAACAACGATATAATCGAGCATTTTCCAGAATTCAAAAGGAAGCTCATTTAAACTCGATTCCTTCCAATATACTGGAATCTTAAAAAGGGATTGAAAGACATGAATATCCGATTTTAAATACAAGAAATGTGGATCAAACCAACCTGACATTGCTTTTGCGAATCCACTCGATACAAAACCTACACTCAAGAATAACAATAATATATACCTTCCGACTGATTCATCCAAGAATCTCTTTTGCTCATTCAAAAAAAGAAAGGCAATCAAGGGGATCTGATGAATCAAAATTACCGAACTTTCAAATTTCACCCAATTTTGAATGTAAAAATCTGTAAACAATAACAATAAGTAAAAGATGAATAGTATCATGTTTTTTCCAAAAATCAAATAGGATAGTGCCAACAAATAGAGGATAATAGCTGCGTAACGAATGAATGGAAAGGGATGCTCCTGATGAAGCATCGAAAAAAAGGCATGTTCAAACTGAATGTGTCGAAAACCTCCAAAGAGCACATAAAGTAATAGATACAGTTGAATAATTTGCTTCATTCTCAGCGCTGGAGTCTTAAAAAATGATAAATAGATTTGGCTTTCGTTGTGTCCTCTAAGGCACGTTGAATGAATAAATAGTAACGTTTATCGTGTGGATAAATGGATTTCAAAAGTTCAATATCCTGAGCCGAATTAATTTTGGGAGCCAGGACATCCTTGTTAAATTCATCACCTCTGAACTTTGGAAAAGAAATGACTGGAAAAAAAGAAAATTGCCAAATTTCAAAAATGACACTTTGAAGAAGAAGAACAAGAAAAAGTATTCTTATTTTTTTGGGAAAGCGAATATCAACTGATTTCATGAGGTGATAAGTTGTCTAAAAAATGAGTTAATTTTTGAGTAATTCCTTCAAAACCCAAATCCTCAAATAATTCATATGTGTACCGTCGATTATAAAAATCTTCCTTCGGATATTTTCTTAAAAAATGATCCATGTCCACTTTAAAACCAATGATTTTATTCTTGTGAAGTGCTTCCTCTCGATGAAAGTTAAATAGTTGAGTTCCTTTTGTTACCACAACACTCTCCAAGGCTACCCTTGTTTTTGGTAGCCAATTCCTAGAGGAGCCATGAAGAATATTACGATGAAACAACACTATTTCTCCTGCTTCCACTTCAATGGGAACCAGTTTTTTATTCATTTTTTGTAAAAGAGTTCCTTGAACGGGATTAAACCCAAATTGCCGAAAATAATTGTCATTTTTATGACTTCCGGGGACAACCCACAAACAACCATTCAATCGATTGGATGGAATTAACGAAACCCATGCATTGAACGAGAATGCCTTTCGTTCATCCACAATAGATGAATCCTGATGCCAAATGTCACCTTTTAAACCGAATGGTTTTAAGATATGAGAAACAGGAAATACATCGGCCTCATGGTCCGAAATGAGCTCATTCAAAATTGGATTAAACAAGTGCTCAACAATCGCATTTGACGACAATTTTACTTCATGAGAGGCGTTTATTAAATTAAGTAATTGCTTTCCTTTTTCTTTTTTCCTCACCGAATCAATGAGTTTCATGGAAGCAGATTTGATCTCATTCAATTGATTTTGGTCGATTTTATTCAAAACCACATACCCCAATTCATTCATCGAACGCGTCCATTCTTCCGCCTTTGGATGTGAACGAAAGAAACTTGTTTTAATCTGCATATTGTATAGATTTCAAATGAATCAACGGTTTTGTTGGCCCCCATGTCCTCAAAGGCAAGGTATGCCCCAATTGAATTTCTCTTAGCTCAAATCGCGCTAGTCCATTTAATATACAATGTAGTTTTCCTTGAGAATAAAATAGTAAATCGACTTGATATTCACCCTGATTGAAAAAGTTTGATGGAAGAAGAAAGTCAACAAAAACTTGATTTGAAGGAGCAAATTCGTCTTTAAAATATACTTGAAAAACAGTTTGATGGAAGGAATCCTTGACGGATATTCCCATTTGTACGGGTTCACCAAGAGAAGTAATTGTGAGCTTTAGCGGAATTTCCTCATGGTAATCAAATTGGATTTCATGAATAAGATCGAGTTTTACTTTATCGAAGGGGTAGGTACTTGTTAAACCATGCTCCCACAATTGGTAGGCTCCTTTTTCCACAGGTTTTGCAAGATTTGACTGAAAATGGAAATATGAATCTAGACCATCATAGCTTAACAATTCACCTTGATGAAAACTGAGGTAACGTGAACATATTTCTCGTAATTCACTGTAATTATGAGAAATAACCAACAAGGTTTTCTCCTTGTGAATGGCCAATTGACGCAAGTAATTTTTACATTTTTCTTGAAAATCAATGTCCCCAACACTTAAAACCTCATCCATTAGATAAACATCAAAAGGTAAATGAATCATGGTACTAAACGCCAATCTCAAGTACATTCCTTTGGAGTAATTTTTTACGGGTAAATGAATAAAATCACCAATTTCACTAAAGGCAATGATTTCCTTTACAAACTGAGCGCTAATCTTTTTAGAAATACCTTGAAGTTGCCCCATCAAGTAAATATTCTCGAGTCCACTTAGTTCGGGATGAAACCCCGCGCCAATGTCGATTAAACTAGCAATCGTTCCCCAAACTTCAACTTGTCCTTCATTCGGTTTACTGATTCCCGCGATGATTTTCAATAACGTTGATTTTCCACTTCCATTCGCACCAATGATACCGATAACTTCTCCGCGATTTATTTCAAAAGATAGGTTTGAGAAAACGTTAATTGTTTTAGACTCTCCAGAGTCGGATTGAGTCAAATACGATTTTGACAATCCTTTTGCTATGATTGCACATTCACTCATATTTGTTCGAGGTATAATCGTTCGCGTTTCACAAAAAATCTTAGAGAAAAAAAACTGAAAAAGACGAGTATCAGTGCACATTTCAACACATGCATGTTTTCCAATGGATACCCGTAAATGACGAAGCGCCAAAAATCAGTAATGCCTGCGAGTGGATTGAGTGTCGAAACAAACCTGAATTTTTCTGGTAACATATCCTGCGTATAAAATATTGGTGTCAACCAAATACCAACTTGCAAAAAATGAGGTACCATGTGTATCACATCTTTTTTCAACATTGAAATTCCTGCAACAAAAAATGTAGCTCCCAATGCTACGAACGTTGACAAAAGATATGCAAAAGGCAAGTAACATATGAAATGTAGTGATAACTCACCAGTCAAAGCCGTAAACACCAAAACTAAAAGTATGAAAAGTACATGTTCCATGCTCAGTGAAATGCATCTTGCTAGTACTAAAATCAAGCGATGAATTTGAATTTTTTCTACAATGGAGGCAGATTCCTTCCAAACTTGAGAACATTGCTGAAAGGTATTTGCAAAAACATACCAACCCAAATAAGCTGTTAACACAAAAAGTGTACTATTCGATACTTTGGCAAAATGAATAATTTGACTAAAAAAAAAGGTGAAAATGGTAGCCATTAGAAGTGGATTCAAAAAAAGCCACAAAAAACCGAGAACAGTCTGATTGTATTTTAATTTAAGGTCTCGTTTAGCTAATGCTATGATTAACTCTTTTTGAGACCATACCGTCGACAAAACAGTGGCTAACTGATCCTTACCCGCTTTATTCACCTGATGTTTCATCATCGACCGCTTTCTTGAAAAAAGAATGTATGACCTCACAAACACGAAGGACTTGAGCATGAGTCAAATTCAAATGAACTGGCAAACGAAGAATAGTTGTAGCGAGTTCATCTGTACGATTACCACCTATAAATCGACCACATTTCCGCCCCATTTCCGAAGAATGAAGCGGTATATAATGAAACATTGCTTCGATTTGATTTTCCTTCAAAAAAGACATGAGAGTAAAGCGTATTTGCGGGCTAGGAAGCACAATAACGAAGCCATGCACAGCCTCATTCATGTGTGTTGAAAGCAATATCCTTAAAAATCCTTCCTCCTCAAGTTGGACTAACTGATCATAATAAAGCCGAATCATTTTTGTTCTTGTCGACAATAACTCATCTTGCTGAGTTAGTTGATCATACAAGAACGCAGCATTCAATTCATTCATTTGAAATTTAGATCCGACATCTACCCATTCATAATATGGTTTTTCCCCTTGTTCAAAGGCATCTCGATTGGTACCAATGTGATATATTTGTTTGGCTCTTTGTTGAAAGGACTTATTATTTACCAGCAGCAATCCACCTTGAACAGCTGACAATTGCTTGGTAATATCAAAACTCACAACACCAAAATCACCGATAGAGCCTAACGATCGACCATCGATCTCATTTCCAAAGCCCATGGCAGCATCTTCGATTAAATACAACTGATGCTCTTGGCAAAATGATTGAAATTGGGAAATATTTGGACAAATTCCCAAATAATGCATGAGTACAACAGCCTTTGTTTTTTCGCTTAATGCTTGAACTAAGAGACTTGCATCTATGCTCCCTGTTTCTGGATCTACGTCGATAAAAACAGGTGTCGCACCATGTGAAACAAATGCATTCGCAGTGGAAACAAATGTAAATGAAGGCATGATAATTTCATCTCCAACTTGAATATTTAGCATCAATGCAACCATTTCAAGCGCATCTGTTGCCGAAGAACATAAAAACAAATCACTTTTTGGATAACGATTTGCTAGTATGGATAGGCTTCTTTGACTAAATATTTTATTGCGATAATTCGAATAATCTGCATTCAACTCCTGAAGATGGCTCAGATAGAGTGGACTTGAAACAGAACTATTAAAATGAATCATTTCGTTAGATTGAGGAAAACAAAGCTTTTACTTACCTAAAAAATTCTTTGTTTAAGGACAAAAGTACGAAAAAGTTCTCGTTGTTCAAAGATCATGAACAACAGGTATTACGACTTATTTCGGTATATTTGCGGAGAAATGAACAGTAAAAATATTCTGGTATTAGGTGGCTCAGGTTTTATCGGTCAACATTTAATTCATCGTTTAACAAATGAACAACATCGGGTAATTTCTTGCGATGTAAGAAGACCAGAATTTGTATTGAATGTGTCCGTTGAATTTCACCAATACGATTTGAGAGATCAACAATTTATTGCTGCGTTTAGAAGTATTGAGTTTGACGAAATATACCAACTCGCAGCGGACATGGGAGGAGCAGGATATGTTTTTTCTGGGGAACACGATGCTGATATTCTGTTGAATTCCGCGCAAATCAACTTGAATGTTTTGAAGGCAACGCAAGAATGGAATTTCAGCGGACGTATCTTTTTTGCTTCTTCCGCTTGTATTTATCCGCAAGAAAATCAATTGGATGAGCAATTCCCAAATTGTCGAGAAGAATCCGCCTACCCAGCAAATCCGGATAGTGATTATGGCTGGGAAAAATTATTTAGTGAGCGCCTTTACTCTGCATTTCAACGTAATAAAAATCTTTCTGTACGCATCGCCCGTTTCCACAACATTTATGGTCCCTTCGGGATTTTTAGTGGTGGAAAAGAAAAAGCTCCCGCTGCAATTTGCCGAAAGGTTGCCCAAGCGAACAATCATGAACACATCGAAATTTGGGGCGACGGAAATCAAACACGGTCCTTTTTGTTTATCGACGATGCCATTACTGCGATACTCGAATTAATGAAATCTGACTATAGTCAACCCCTTAATATTGGCTCTGAAGAAATGGTTAGTATCAATCAAATGGCCGAAATGGTC
>JAHEMQ010000036.1:0-15723 GCA_024643555.1 Crocinitomicaceae bacterium
ACTTTAGGGGACTCACAATTTGAGGATACCATAAAAAGTAAAACAGGTTATAATTTAAAGAGACCAGATTCATGGAAATAAATACCGTTACATGCGAAACCAACTTTTTTAGGGTGCAAGATTTCAATGCGCGATTCATTGATTGAACCGTTAAACGAACTAAGAATGGTTCTCAAAATGACTTAAAACAAAAAGAGGAACAACTCGTGTTTGTTCCTCTTTCTGCTAAACCATGCTAAAACTATAAAACTAAAACTACAACTATGAACTGTAATTTGATACAAAGTTATGGGCTTTTTTTGAATTGACAAGCGTTCAATGTGAATTTTATATTATTTTTCTTGCCCTTGTCATTTCGCGCTTTCCTGGAGGACCCGGTAACGCGGTTAATTCAAACCCTAGAGACTTCAAGTTTCGCTTCATTTGTCCTTGTGCACAATAGGTTACAAACACACCATTCTCTTTCAGTAGTTTTTGCATGTTTGAAAGAATTGGAAGATCCCACATTTCACGTTGCGCCCTCGGACCAAATGCATCGAAATAAATCAAATCAAATGGAGACTCACGTTCTAAACGATGAACGTCTTCTTTCCTTTTTGTCAAGTTGAAAAATGGATTGATGACTTGTTCGGATTCCCAATCGCAGGACATAATTCGCTCATACATCATGACGCCATCAACTGTTGTCAAGTAATCCATCTGTGCCCAAATTTCCTCTGGAACGGGATGAAGTTCTATTCCAACATAATCAATTGAATGTTGGTTTTCCTCTGCCCACTGAGCAGTCAACAAGGCATTGAGCCCTGTCCCAAATCCCATTTCGAAAATCCGAATTTGATCAATTCCAAGCTGCGCGACATGCTTCAATCCATGTTCAATGAACACATGTTTCGCTTCTTGCACAGCTCCATGACTGGAATGATAGGTTTCATCCAAGGAAGGCAGGTACAAGGTTTTAGAACCATCGTTTGTCGTACGGATTTCGATCTCCTTCATCCTAATGTTTTCTAGCCACCATTAATCCATCTCGAATGGGAAGCAACACCTCTTCTACCCGCTCATCTTCATGAATGCGCAGGTTCAACTCGCGCAACAAGACGGTATCTTTGTCCATTTTACTGGCATCTGTTACTTTTCCAGACCAAAGCACATTGTCCAAAATCACGTATCCACCCGATCGAACATAAGGCAAAACGAGTTCGTAATAAGCAATGTAATTTTGTTTGTCCGCATCAATGAATACGACATCCCAGGTTTCATTTAAGGTTGGAATGACATCCAAGGCAGGTGAAATCAGGTATTGAATTTGCGATGCGTAATTTGACGCATCGAAATATCCTTGTACGCGATTGGCTAACTCTTCATTTACATCGATCGTGACCAATTTCCCTTCTGGACGGAGTCCTTCCGCCAAGCACAACGCAGAATAACCGGTATACGTCCCAATTTCAAGAATCCGATTGGGTTGAATCATTTTTGAAAACATACTTAAAACGCGCCCTTGAAAATGTCCGCTTAACATACGCGGCTGTAAAACCTCTAAATGAGTCTCTCGATTGATTCGTTTTAATAACTCGTCCTCGTCGGCACTGTGCGTGCAACAATAGTGATCTAATTCTGGCGAAATGAATTCCATGTACGTGATTTATGGATACAAAAATAATGGAAATTACTTCTTTCGTTTAATCGTATGTTTGAGCTTCATTACGGCAAAATTGATTTCAAAGGATGTTTCCGTCTGTTCGGTGTTTAAATCTGGCCCGAGTACCTCATTTAATACACCCGACCCTTTTTCCAATAATTCGGTCGTTGTTTGCTCATCCTTTGTGTGCAGGCTTTTACGAACTAGGTTTGTAAACTCTTTGATCCGTGCATATGTTTCAATAATGGCAATCGTTGTTTCCGTTGCCCGTTCGCTTTTTAAGATGGTTGCTAACATATACAAGCCCTTTTCAGTAAAGGCTTTCACCTGATACTTTGTATGTTTTCCACGACTCGAGTTCTTTAAGGTCGAAAATTTCGACCTTAAAGAACGTGTCTCTTCCTCATTTAAAAACAAGACATATCCATCTGGAAATTTCTCTGGATTATTCCGATACGCTTCATTAACCCGCTTCGTTTCAATTCCATATAAGATTGCAACATCTCGATCCAAGAGTACTTTTTGTTGGCGAACCAGAATAAGTTTGGACTCAATTTGACTCAATTCATTCATGATATTAGGGGTTTCAGATAATTCACGGGGTAAAAAGGAGCAATAATTTCTCATTTAGAACGCGATCTAGCCATTTTCATTGCCTTTAGTTCTTTCAATTTCCTAAATTTGCAAGCAAACAAACTTTACAATGACGGTTTCTGAAATACGCCAACAATTTTTTGACTTTTTCGAAAGCAAAGGACATCAAATTGTTCCATCTGCACCTATGGTCGTGAAAAACGATCCAACCTTAATGTTCACCAATGCAGGAATGAATCAATTCAAGGATTTTTTCCTTGGGCATCAGCAAGCCACACAAAAACGCGTTGCCAATTCACAAAAGTGCTTGCGCGTTTCCGGTAAACACAACGATTTAGAAGAGGTTGGTGTCGACACTTATCATCATACCATGTTCGAAATGCTTGGAAACTGGTCCTTCGGTGATTACTTTAAAGAAGATGCCATTTCATGGGCTTGGGAGTTGTTGACTTCAGTATATAAAATCCCAGTTGATCGTTTGTATGTGACCGTTTTTGAAGGAGATGCCAAAGATGGTGTCCCAAGAGATGATGAAAGTATTGACATTTGGAAAAAATTCATCGCAGAAGACCGCATCATTTTAGCATCTAAAAAAGATAACTTCTGGGAAATGGGTGACACTGGTCCCTGTGGACCATGTACAGAAATACATGTAGACTTAAGAAATGAAAGCGATCGTCAGGCGGTAAGTGGTTTGACCCTTGTTAACCATGACCATCCACAGGTGATTGAAATTTGGAACAATGTGTTCATGCAATTCAACCGCAAAGCCGATGGTAGCCTTGAACCACTGCCATCCACTCATGTGGACACCGGAATGGGATTGGAACGATTGGCCATGGCTCTTCAAGGAAAACAAAGTAACTACGACACTGATTTATTTCAAACCCTTATTCAATTTGTTTCAAAGGAAAGTGGAATTCCATACGGAAAATCGGAAGAGACGGACATTGCCCTGCGTGTCATTGCGGATCATATTCGCGCCATTAGTTTTTCCATTTCTGACGGACAATTGCCATCAAATACTGGTGCGGGATATGTTATCCGACGTATTTTGCGTCGTGCCGTTCGTTACGGATATCAAACGTTAGGAATGAAAGAACCATTCCTTTGTAAATTATCAGGAGTTTTAGTCCAATTAATGGGACATCCTTACGAGGAATTAATCAAACAAAAAGACCTCATTGAAAAAGTAATTCGCGAAGAAGAACAGAGTTTCTTCCGTACTTTGGAGCAAGGTATCAAACGCATGGACGACTTAATGTTCGCCAATCAAAAAGCCAATCAAACGGTCATTGCTGGAGAAAATGTCTTTGAACTATACGATACCTTTGGTTTTCCTGTCGATTTAACTTCGCTGATTGCACGAGAGAACGGATTCAGCATTGATGAAGAAGGGTTTCAAGCTCAATTACAAATCCAAAAAGACCGTTCACGCGCAGCATCTGCGATCGAAACGGATGACTGGGTGCAAATTGGAACCGATGTCTCGACTTCTTTTATTGGATACGATGTCAAAGAAGCTTCTGTTCAATTGACAAAATACCGCAAGGTGAGTCAAAAAGGAAAACATTTCTATCAACTTGTTTTGGATCAAACACCATTCTATCCTGAAGGCGGTGGACAAGTTGGCGACAAGGGCGTTTTAAATGGAACAGATGAATCCATTCGTATTTTTGACACGAAGAAAGAAAACAATTTGATCATCCATTTGAGTGAACAACTTCCTACGAATTTGACGCAGACCTTTACTGCTGTCATTGACCTCGAAACCCAAGATCAAGCAGCTAAAAATCACAGTGCTACTCACCTACTCCATTATGCTTTGCGCAGTTTATTGGGTACACATGTCGAGCAAAAAGGATCCTTGGTGAACGCTTCCAACTTGCGTTTCGACTTCTCTCATTTCGCGAAAGTGACAGATGAAGAGTTGGCGCAAATTGAAGAATTGGTTAACGGGGCGATTGCCGCAACTATTTCATTGGATGAACGGAGAGAAATGGCCATTGAAGACGCCAAAGCGCTCGGTGCCATGGCTTTATTTGGAGAAAAATATGGTGAACATGTCCGCGTTATCAAATTCGGAGAATCCGTTGAACTTTGCGGGGGAATTCACGTTCCAGACACTTCGAAAATCGGTTTGTTCAAGATCGTATCGGAGTCCGCTGTTGCCGCTGGCGTTCGACGCATTGAGGCCATCACTGGAAAAGCAGCAGAAGCTTATTTCAAAGAGAAAGCTGAAACTTTGATACAGATTCAACAGGTTTTAAAAAATCCTAAAGACATTTTAAAATCCGTAGAAGATCTATTGTCACGCAATCATCAATTGCAAAAAGAAGTCGAACAATTGACCAGAGAAAAAGCTGGACACTTGAAAAGTCAATTGAGCGCTAATGTTGAAACAATAGGTGAGATTTCATTTTTATCGAGCATCGTAGACATGGATGCAAATTCCGTGAAAGACATTTTGTTTCAATTAAAACAAGAAAAACCAAATTTTGTAGCAATCATCGGTAACAAAGATGGCGAAAAATGCGGACTGAGTCTCATCATAGCGGATCACTTGGTAGAAGCCAAACAATGGAACGCTGCACAATGGATCCGTGAGGTTTCGTCGCACATTCAAGGTGGCGGAGGTGGACAAGCATTCTTTGCAACTGCCGGCGGTAAACGAAGTGAAGGACTACAATCCGCTCTGGATCAAATAAAAACGAAAATTGCCTAACGCAAAAAAAGTACTCATCATCACCTATTACTGGCCACCTAGCGGAGGCAGTGGTGTTCAACGTTGGCTACATTTTAGTCGGTATTTGAGTCAACTCGGATGGGAACCCATCATTTACACGCCAGAAAATGCGGAAGCACCTGTAGAGGACGATCGATTACTCGACGGATTAACAGACACCGTTCATGTGATCAAATATCCCATTTGGGAACCCTTCCATGCGTACAAAGCACTGACCGGAAAAAAAGGGAAAAAGCTTCAAACCGGATTTTTAAATGAGGATGGAAAACAAGGGAACAAATGGCTGCAAAGATTCGCACTTTGGTTGCGCGCCAATTTGTTTGTTCCAGATGCTAAAAAATTCTGGATTAAGCCATCCATCAAACATTTGAATGATTTTTTAAAGGACCATCCCGTGGATCTCATTGTTTCTACAGGCCCGCCACACACCACCCATTTAATTGCGCTTGGACTCAAGCGGACAACTGGAACTCCTTGGCTTGCAGACTTCCGAGATCCTTGGACGAACATCGATTGGTTTGATAAACTACCCATGACTCGCTTGGCGATTGCACGTCACAAAAAACTAGAACAAGCCGTATTAAAAGAGGCCACAGGAATTAGCTGCGTGAGTCGCACTTGGACGAAAGAATTCGAAGTGTTAGCCAATCGACCGGTGAAGTTAATTACGAATGGATTCGCTCCTTCGGACTTTACACATTTTGACAAAAAACCAGATTCCGGATTTACCATACTTCACACAGGATCGTTAAATGCCGATCGAAATCCCGAAAACTTCTGGCGTTTTTTATCCGGAGAAGTACAAAGAAATCAACAACTACAATCCAGCCTAAAAATTCAGCTGGTTGGCGCCGTGGATGTTTCGGTACTTGCATCGTTAACAAAATACGGACTCATGTCCTATTTGGAGCAAAAACCGTTCATTCCGCACCATGAAGTCATCGAATTAATGTCTTCATGTACGCTTTTACTTTTGCCGTTGAATAATGTTAAAAATCAACAGGGAATTATTCCTGGTAAACTATTCGAGTACCTAGCAAGTAACCAAGCAATTTTAGCGATCGGTCCTAAAAGCGGAGACTCGGCTCAAATCCTTCACGGTCAAGCAAACACATTGGTGATCGACTTCGATGAAACACCTACTTGGACACAAATTGAAGAACTGAGCATTGGTGAAATAAATCGTGCGGATACCTTACAAAAATACAGTCGTCAAGAACTCGCGAAGGAAATGAGTGAATACTTGCATGAACTTATTTTAAAATCGCCGAGATAGCCTCAAGGATGCGAGCAGTCGCTTGTCCGTCCCACAAGGGTGGTATGCCCCCTTTTTTGTAGGTACCATCGTGAATTTCATCCATGTATTTCAAAATGAGTGCTTCGTCGAATGGAACTAATGTATTTGTCCCTAAATCAACCGTAATCGGTCGCTCCGTATTTTCACGAAGGGTCAAACACGGCACTTGTCGATAGGTACTTTCCTCCTGAATCCCACCACTATCCGTTAAAATGACTTTCGCGTGTTTCACTAATGATTGAAAATCAAAATAACCCAAAGGATCCAATAAATGCAAGTTTCCATTTTCCATCCATTCCGCAACATTATTTGCTGCCTCGAAATTTTTACGTGTTCGCGGATGAATGGGAAAAACGATCGTATATTTTTTGCTTAATTCAGCGAACAAACGCATGATTTTCCCTTGTCCTTCGGGAGAATCCACATTCGAAGGACGATGCAAGGTCACTAAAATGTATGGTTTCTCACGTATGTCTAATCGATCCAAAATCTGACTCTGTGCAATTTGCGGCTCGAAATGAACCAAGGTGTCAATCATGGTATTTCCAACAAAGAAAACCGCTCCATGTTTCTTTTCAGCCTGAAGATGATCCAATCCACTTTGTTCGGTCACAAAGAAGTAATCAGATAGCTCATCCGTTAACAAACGGTTGATTTCCTCTGGCATGGAACGATCGAATGAACGCAATCCACTTTCCAAATGCGCTAAAGGAATCCCCATTTTATTGGCCACTAATGCTGAGGCAAGAGTTGAATTGACATCACCCGGAACTATCATTAAATCCGGTTTTCCAATTTCCAAAATTAGTTCACTTAGCTTACTCATCATGCTTGAAAATTGATCCACGACAGAGTGCGCAGAAGCTGAGAGCATGTAATCTGGTTTCAAACCAAATTCTTCAAAAAAGACCTCGGACATATTTCGATCCCAATGTTGACCGGTATGTACAATTTCCACCTCCAAATTCGGAAAAGATTGAATCAATTCCTTGAAACGCGTTACTTTAATGAAATTCGGACGAGTACCGACAATGATGAGGATTTTTTTTGTCAAGATTACGAGGTTTTAATCAAAATTAAGAAAAGTCCGTTAATTCGTTAACGAAATTCCAACCGTATGGAAAAGTTAATGGATGAAAAGGAAAAAACAGAATAGATAATTCCAAATGAATATAAAATAATTTCGTATTTTTAGGCATTGTTAATTCAACCAAAAAACAACCGACAATGAAAAAAACAATGATTTTAGGAGCTTTTGCTTCATTCTTGTTCGCCTCTTGTGCGAAAGACTACACATGTAAATGTACTTCGGTAGATGTTGTAGGAGGAAATTCTTCAACAACAACCACGATTAAAGACACGAAAAAAGATGCGAAAGCGGCATGTGAAGCCCTTTCATCATCGAATGCAATTGTTACAAAAACTTGTACAATTCAATAAATTGATCATATCAACTTCAAAGGGGGCTCTGCCCCCTTTTTTTTTCACCAAAACATGAATTTTTTTGAAACGATTTTTCTAGACCTAGGATTCAGTTGGACCCTTGCCAAGTTGATTCCATATGTACTAATGGCCTTGTTAGGATTCATTTTGGTTTACACCTTACATCAGCGAGTAAAACAGCGCTTAAAAAAATGGCTCAGCATGTCCATACTTTGCCTGCTACCATTCTGGACGTATTTTGCGTTCTTTCCCATTTACCAAGGTGACTTTGTCAACACCCATTTTCAGCCCACATGCTTGGAGAAATTTCCTTCAAAGCTAACCTTGAATGTCGTGGTTTTGCCAAGTTGTCCCTATTGTCATGAAACGATTCCATTCATGAATAAATTAATCGAACGTCATCCCAACCTACACATTCGCTATGTAGTTGTCGCCAAATCAAGCAAAAGCATGCGCGGATTTCGATCCACACTGAATCGAAAGATTGCGGTTGACTTATCGAAAAAACCTGAAGATTGGATCATCATGGCACAAGGAGGATTTCCATGTATGATTTTAAGTGAACACAAGAAAATCATTTACGCTTGGGAGAATGATCACTTTGGCGTACGTGCCATCGACGATATTCTCTCCCACTTAAAGTAAGCGCTCTTAAGCCTCCTCCACTGGTGTCACTTTGCGGTTCATCCAGAACACGCCGATGCATGCCAATAACAGCAAACTCGAACCAGCAAAGGACAAGTTACTTCCCGTTTGAAAAGCTTTTGGTTCAAATTTCCACTCAACTTGGTGTGATCCTTTCGGGATTTTTGCTGCACGAAGAATGTAGTTTGCTCGAATGGTTTCAATTTGCTTACCATCTACGTAACAGTTCCATCCTCCCGGGTAGTAAATTTCACTAAATACCGCAAGTTGATCCACTTTACTTTTACTTCGATAGGATAACTCCGTTGTTGCGTACTTTGTTTGACGAATCGTTGCTGTTGAATCAGCACCAACACTTGAAACAAGTGCTTTAAATTCTTGGTGAACAATCGCTTTCTTCTTTGTATTGCACTTCGTTAACTTGGTCATCTCCTCGTTTGCATCTTTTGCCCAATCAATGGATTCCACAAACCAAGCCGCACCATTTGCATTCGTGTTTCGAATGGCCTTCGCACTTGGATTCACGACGATGTATTTTGTGTTCAACATATTCAAGGCAGGATTCTGATCTGAAACAGCCATTTCATCGACACTAATTGTGTCAAAAATCTGTTGCGCCATTTCTTGAGTGATGTCCATTTGAGTCGCGTACATACGCAACTTTGCATTTTTCAAAGCACTCACCTCTTGGTTAATCTGCTGCATTTCATCCATGACATGAAAATCAACCAACTCTTGGTAGCGTTTCAATTTGGCTCCATGATACCCACCAATACTCTTGTGGAAGAAACTGGTCGCTGTTTCAGCCATTGGATTTGAGAAATTCAATACACGGTAATCCGAATTTAAATTCAAGGCTCCGAACTTGGCATATAACGCATTCATCTGATCGTCCAAAGCATCTTTAAAGTAAACACTTGTCGACATTTTTGATAAAATGGTCTGTTCCGTAGATGCATTCACCTTCTCGCGGTTTAAAATACTCATGTCCGCAGTTGTTGGAACATAAGGTACCGTAGCATCCGACGCAACCACATAACTCGAAAGTTGGTCTCCCGGCAACTCGTTGTTCAAGTAGCGCTTGTTGACGGACATATTATCAATCAAAACGAGCACACCTAAAATCCCGACAATCATCCCTTTCGGCAAACTAGTTCGCGATAACAATAACACCATTCCAGCACCCAAGATGATGAATAAAATAGATCGTCCCATATCTGATTGATACAATTCAATGCGCACATCTTCAATGGCATTTTTCACCCCACTCAAGTACGTCAATTGAGAAGGGTCTTTTACCGATTTAGCTTGATCTGCAAACATTTTTACTTCGTTTTTCGTCAAGAAATCACCAGAGATGGATGGCGCCGCATATAACATGACTCCCACGAACACCAATGCACCACTTCCAATCATCCACGCTTTTTTATTTCCAATTAATCCATCCTTACGTAGTAATTTATCCAAGAACAACACAGCCAATGCCGGAATCATGACTTGTAACAAAGTCATAATCATTTTCGAGTCGCGGAATTTATTGTATAATGGGAATTTATTGATAAAGAAATCATTGATTCCACCAGGATCATTGGAGGATAACAAAATCGCCAACATACCAATCACGAGGAATGGCCATTTCAATGAATCCTTCAAGAAAATTAATCCCATCACGAAAAAGAAAAGCATGATGACACCAAAGTAAAACGCTCCTCCACTGAAACTTTGTCCACCCCAATAACTTGGAAAAGCTGGTTTCGACTGATCGGTATTCAACAAAATGTCCGCGTATTGGAAATAATCGGGATTCGTGTTGATGATTTCAACCGCTTTTTCGTTGTTTCCAAGAATCTCCGTTTTACCACCTTTGGCATTCGGTGCTACTAAAGACAACCATTCTCCACCACCGAAATTATACTCCAAAATGTAGTTTTTGTTCAAGCCTTCTTTTGCCGTCATCTTCGCTGCTTGACCTTTTGGCTTTAAGGTTAATTCAGATGTTCCACGTGTGGTGTACTTGCTATATTCCAGGGTAGTCATTAAGTTGCTTGCCGCCGCCATAATTGTTAAAATGGATGCAACTGTAAGCGCTCCAACAGACTTTCCAAGATAGATCCATTCTTTTTTCAGTGCCAAACGAACGACTTCCGAGATGGCAACCGCAGCTAATAAGAAGGACAAATAATACGTCATTTGAAGGTGATTTGCTGTTAAATTCAGACCGAAAAAGAGTCCAAAAACAGCTGCGCCAAGTAACCATTTTCCTCGAAAAGCAAGAATTAATCCACCTAGAGCAGGCGCCATGTAAGCAATTGCATTTACCTTAGACATGTGTCCCGCACCAATGTACAATATGTTAATGGTTGAGAATCCAAAGGCAACTGCACCAATCATCCCCAACCAAGGATTCACACGCATGCACAAGGTCAGAATGTAAAATCCTAACATGCTGATGAACAAAATTCCAACAGGACGCGGCAGCCCTAATTTAAGTGCCTGATCGACATAAGTCAACCAATTCGCATTGTGTTCCACGGCAATTTGATAACTCGGCATTCCACCAAACATGCTATTGGTCCAAAGTGGTTTTACACCATGTACAAAATCATAATCTACAATTTCTTTGGACATTCCTTGAAACTGTCGGATATCACTTTGTTTCAAACTGAATCCATCAAATAATGGAGAGAAATAAATACAGGATAAAAGTAAGAAAGCTGCAACAGCAACAAGGTGAGGAAGAACGGACTTCAATTTTGGATTCATCTGTTTATTTTTTTATGTGAAAGTAGCTAATTCTATGAAATGTTAGGCTTTTACGTTGGCATATTTGCGGACATCCGTCTCATCTATTTCCTGATCACACAGTATTACCAATCGTTCGATGATGTTTCTCAATTCGCGAATGTTTCCCGTCCAATCTAGTTCACTCAAAGACTTTAGTGCCTTCTCGTTTAGCGTTTTCATAGGGATACCGTGGTCTTGACAAATCAATTTCAAAAAGTAATTTGACAACAAGGGAATGTCTGCTCTTCGCTCATTGAGTGATGGCACATGGATTAGAATGACCGCTAGACGGTGAAATAAATCTTCCCGAAATCTTCCTTCAGTAATTTCTTTGCGCAGGTCTTTATTCGTTGCAGCAACCACTCGACAATCCACTTTGACGTCTTTTTCTCCACCAACGCGTTGGATGACATTTTCCTGTAAAGCGCGTAATACTTTTGCTTGCGCACTGAGCGACATGTCTCCGATTTCATCGAGGAAAAGGGTCCCTCCAGAAGCCAACTCGAATTTCCCTTTCTTGTCCTTTACAGCAGAGGTAAACGCTCCTTTTTCATGTCCAAAAAGCTCGCTTTCGATTAACTCCGTGGGAATCGCGGCGCAATTTACTTCGATGTACGGCATTTTTGAACGATTGGATAAGTCATGAAGTGATCGCGCCACTAATTCCTTTCCTGATCCATTTCCACCAGTAATAAGTACACGTGCATCGGAAGGTGCCACCTTCTCGATCATCGCTTTAATTTCTTGAATTTGGGGTGTCTCACCGATAATCGAACTTCCTTTTATTTTCTTGACGGTTGTCTTTAGAATTTTTGTTTCTTGAACCAACAAATTGCGATCCTGTACATTGCGCAGAATGACCAAGATTCGGTTTAAGTCCAATGGTTTTTCAATGAAATCGAATGCACCTTTTTTGATGGCCTGAACAGCCGTCTCAAGTGTTCCGTGTCCAGAAATCATGATGATTGGAACCTCGTTCCCTTCTTGACGAAGGACCTCTAATAATTCCATGCCGTCTAACAAAGGCATTTTGATGTCACAAAATATCACGTCCAATGTGTTCGAACGAATCAATTCTAGTCCTTCTTTGCCATTCTCCGCTTCTAAAACATGGCATTTTTCGTACTCTAAGATTTCCTTTAGTGCTCTACGAATCGCACGTTCATCGTCAATTATAAGAACTTTCATTTTTTATTTTTTAACTGTTCTTTCGAGCATTGGGACAAATTTAAAGGTTCCAAATTCCTCTCGACTAAACGAAGTTTCTGTTTGTTTTATTATTTTGAGCATTTTCTGTTCTTTTCCTTCTCCAACAGGAATCACCATAATTCCTCCAACTTTCAATTGTTTCAAGAGCTCGTTTGGAATTTCTGGTGCTCCACAAGTTACCAAAATTTTGTCAAAAGGTGCATTTAGAGCATTCCCCTTATACCCATCACCAAAAATCAATTTCGGGGTGTATTTCAAATGGTCAATCACAAATTTTGCTGCTAAATGTAAATCACTGTAACGCTCTATCGAAAAAACCTTGGCGCCCAATTCACACAAGATGGACGTTTGAAATCCAGAACCTGTTCCGATCTCTAAAACTTTCTCTCCTTTTTGAATTTCCAATAATTCTGTTTGAAAAGCAACGGTGTAGGGATGAGAAATGGTTTGTCCGGATCCAATTTGAAAGGCCATGTTCGAATAGGCTTGATCATCAAACGCCAAATCCAAAAAGAAATGACGAGGTACTTGATCAAACGCTTCTAAAATTCGCTGATCCTTGATGCCCATTTCGGACAATTCCAAGATCAATTGTTTGCGTTTCCCCTTGTGTTTAAACGTATCTTTTAAATGCTGCATTTAGTATGTTATAATTGAATGCCAACTGGGCAGTGATCGGAACCAAAGACATCGTTCAGGATAAATGATTCCTTGACTTGAGGTAAAAAATGAGCTGAAACTAAAAAGTAATCAATCCGCCAGCCTACATTTTTTTCTCGAGCGCCTGCACGGTAACTCCACCAAGAATACTTGACTTGTTCAGGATTTAAAGAACGAAAGGTATCTACTAATCCGTATTGAACAAACTGATTCATACCATCAATTTCTTCCTGCATGTATCCAGCCGCTTTGTTGTAATTTTCTTTTGGACGCGCCAAATCTATCGCTTGATGTGCCACGTTAAAGTCTCCACAAACAATGACAGGTTTTTTCAATTCAAGCTTTTTTAAATATGTTAGAAAATCAGCATCCCATTTTTGACGGTATGCCAAACGCAACAATTCACTTCCAGAGTTTGGAACATAGACTGAAATAACAAAAAACGATTCGTACTCTGCACAGACCACGCGTCCTTCCGAATCGTGTTCATCCACCCCTATTCCATAGCTTACGTTCAAAGGCTGGGATTTCGTTAAAATTGCTGTACCCGAATATCCCTTTCGTTCGGCGGAATTTGCAAAAACGTGATAACCAGCAAGTCCTGCACACGCATCTTGCACCTGTTCAGGTGTCGCCTTCGTTTCTTGCAAACAAATGATGTCCGCATTCACGCGTTGCATATCTGGAATGAACGTTTTTCCGGCAACAGCACGGATTCCATTCACATTAAAAGAAATTAGTTTCATGGGTCGAATTGATTAAAAACACTTCGCTCAGCGAAGATTCAAATTTAATCAGAATTTAAGCTGAAAAAACAGAAACTGATACGGTTCGAACGCTTTTTTTTCAGAATGGAAGCATCGAAACTCTGTCCCTATGTTCATGACATCGTTTAAGGCAACTAAAACACCTGTACTTTCGGACGCTAAATGCTTGCATGCAATTTGCATATTACTTGGATCCTTGAAGTATTCAATACGACCATAGCACCTCATTCTTTGGGAGAAGGAATAGGCAAATTGTGCATTTATTTGTCCCCAATTTCGTGAAAAGTTGATTCCTTGAGAACCAATGTAAATACAACTTTGAATGTTCCATTTTCTATTTGAATAGTGAATGTTTCCTTCACACAACATGCGAGATTGAGGCTCCTTCATTTGAATCGATTTTTCACGACCGATATAAGTGGACCAATTCACTTTCCAATTTCCTTTTTTAAATTCGAGTAAGGAACCAAAGGATGGCGTAAAATTGCTGTAATCCAATTTTTGCCATCCGTTCATGGCAAATAAGGACAAACTCCAATGCGAATTGATGGTCCAGTTATATTTCAACCCACTGATATAATAGGGCACATATTCTGGCGCCAAACTTCGAGAATAACTTATTTGATCGATGCTTTTCGGTGTTTCTTGCGTGTACGGCGAACTGAATACTCCAGCGGCAATGCTCGAATGATACATTTTCCGTTGAATATAGGCTTCATAAATCCAACGTTTGTACGATTTTTCAGCTGCATAGTTTTGGGTCAAATAGGTTCCCATCGCAGGTGAAAGGACGTATTTCCATGTGGAATTTTCCCACGTGAACTCCATCAAATTCAAGTTAATTTGGAAGGCGTTCAAAGTGGATGAAGAAACCAAGTACGGGATTTTACCCAAGGAATTGGATTTTCCAAAGGTCGAATACCCATCAATCAATCCATGCATTTGAAAGCGCAAACTGTCTTTTTCTCCCGCGAAACTGTCCATAACAAAGGCGAAAATGAAAACTGAAAACAAATATTTCATTACTGATGAATTAAATCCCCAGAACCGTAGCGCATTTTTTGAATGAGGGTTGGCACACCTTGATAAAAGACATTTCCAGAACTGGATAATTCCGCTTTGATTTTCACATTGTTCGCATCCAGATAAGAGCTTCCGTTTGATGCGTACATCACAGCAATCGAATCATTGACGGTTAAATTTCTAGTATCAAAGGTTCCATACCCATCGATGTCCAGACGCAAGAATTTACAGAACCCCTTGATGGAAATACTCGAAAATCCATGAGGATTCACCACATTGATGGCATTTGCATGGACGCTAAGATCTAAATCCCCTGCGCCATCGTTCATCAATACATCTAAATAATCTGCTTGAATCGTATCGGATGACTCCAACAATTCAGATCCCCAATAGATCAGCTTGGATAAGGTTTTGAAATGGATGATGACTTTCACATCACCTGTTTTGTAGCGTAAGAAAGTACACTTATTTCGATTCCAAATCTCCAGTTTACCATCGACCACTGACCATTCAATGAAATTTTGCAAGTTTTCTCCCGCTTGTACTTCTAGAAATTCACTAGAATCTTGCACCAATTGAATTTGTAACCGTTGGTGTAATTCCATGCTTTGGAACGAGGGCAAAGCAATCATCTTTGTTACCAACTTTCCACTACCTTTCCAACAGGAGCGATTTTCAGGCTTTTTACAGTTGGTCAATACAAACAAACCTAGGATAAACAGTAGTTGGGAAAATCCTTTCATTTTTTCAAATTTATAAAATGATAGGAAAGTCCAAATTCGAGGTAATCTGCCTTCGCATAATGCGTTTTTAATCCGAATATTGCACTAATATTTTTAGTCAAATAGTAACGACAACCCAAGCGAATGTACATTGGACCATCGGCACGGTACTTATCTCGAATGTACATTCC
>JAHEMQ010000036.1:15823-25524 GCA_024643555.1 Crocinitomicaceae bacterium
ATATGGTTTGTTGGTGTATCCCATACCGGTGGAAAACTTCCAGTCCATCCGGTACTTTTTATACTTGACAATGGGTAATTCCGCAAAACCATAAATGCCAACGTAACGACCTAAAATTTGGTTGTTTCCGACAGAGCCGATGAACAATGTCGAGCCAACAATCGGCTCACGGTATGATTTCTGCCACAACCTGTCCCCTGTTAACCGTTTGAAGTAAGTCAATTCCGTTGCCACGGCCAATTGCTTTGGAATGTGCGCCATGCCGGCGTGATGTGCCGCTAAAAATCCAACTTTCTCACGGACTTCAAAGCCAGATTGAGAAAAGCTGAATGTGCTTAGCATCATAGAAATGCAAAAAAGTAGGCCGCTTTTTTTCATATTCCAAAATTAATGAATTATTGGATGGCAGAATAACTTTAACTTTGCTTTATGGATTCTAGACTTGTGGCGTTTGAACGCTTATTAAACATCATGGACGATTTGAGGGAGAAATGCCCATGGGATCAGAAACAAACGTTTGAAACGTTGCGAAATTTAACGATTGAAGAAACGTATGAACTGATGGATGCCATCACGAAAAATGACCTACAGGAAATCAAAGGAGAAATTGGCGACTTGTTTTTGCACCTTGTATTCTACTGTAAATTGGGTGAAGAGAAAGGGGAATTTGACGTCACAAGTGTTCTAAATGCCATTTGTGAAAAGTTAATTTACCGCCATCCACATATTTATGGTGAGGTCACTGTTTCAGGTGAGGAAGAAGTAAAAGCAAACTGGGAAAAGTTAAAACTGAAGGCAGGAAAAAAATCGGTATTGGAAGGCGTTCCTTCTTCCCTACCTGCCTTGGTAAAAGCGACAAGAATTCAAGAAAAAGCGAAAGGAATCGGCTTTGAATGGGAACACCGCCAAGATGTGTGGAAAAAAGTCGAGGAGGAAATGCAAGAATTACAAGTGGAAGTGGAAGCAAACTCCGAGCACGTAGAAGAAGAGTTTGGTGACGTGATGTTTTCTTTGGTGAATTACGCACGATTTATTGGTGTTTCTCCTGAAAATGCCTTGGCTCAAACAAATCAGAAATTTATCCAACGTTTTCAATTGATGGAAGAACTGATAAAGGATGCTGAATTTGACATCCGAGATATGACTTTAAATGAATTGGATACTTTTTGGGATCAAGCAAAACTTAAATTGAAAAAAGGATGAGTGATTTAGAATTGAAAAAATTGGCAGAAACGATTATCTTAATTGTTTTAACCATCTGTATCAAATACTTTTCGACGAAATCTGTGAATCGCTTTTTGACACGCTTCGATTTCGATGTTAAGCGCAAACGGATTACAGTTCGCATTATTAATTTATTCTTGTGGATTTTTGTGGCGATTGTCCTAGCGGGAATCTGGAATATTGATGAAAAAGGCTTCATGGTATTCATTACTTCCATCATCACCGTGATGGGCGTGGCATTCTTTGCACAATGGTCGATTCTTTCAAATATTACCTCCAGTTTAATCCTGTTCTTCAATCATCCACTTAAAATTGGGGAAACCGTTCAAGTGTTAGACAAAGAATACGACATCGAAGGTGAGTTAGTGGACATCAGTTTCTTCTTCATGTACATCAAAACAAAGGAAAATCACTTAGTGACTATTCCAACATCCGTGGTATTAGCCAAAACGATCGTGCGAAAATAATTAAAGCCGAATGGATAACTCAAGTTGTCCACCAAGTCCAAGCTCAACGATTTTTTTCAAGGTTGAAAAACGCACTTCTTTCATGTCGTTTTCTAGTTTTGAAATATAGGATTTTGTTGTTCCTGCTTTTGTGGCTAATTGTTCTTGAGTCATCCCTTTCTCTAATCTTGCACTTTGTATCATGGCTCCTAATCGAAATTCTTGATACCCTTTGTCTAATGCATCGCGAGATTCAGAACCTTTAGGGCCATAATGTTTGTCTTTGAACTGATCTAATGTCAGTACTTTACTTGTTGTTTTCATACTCCTTTTTTAATTGAATGGCACGCTTTATTTCTCGACGTGGAAGCTTTTGTGTTTTCTTTTGAAATGCATTGATGAGCACAACCAATTGACCATCATCGAAAAAACAAAAAATTCGGAAAATGTCTCCACCGTTTTGAATGCGTATTTCATACAATCCTTCTGTTCCGTGAATATGTTTCAAGTATTGACTTGGAATCACTGGTAACTCTTGCAGCAACTCGAGGGTCCAAATGATTTTCTCCTTTACTTTTGGCTTTTGCTGAACAAAAAAATCTTCAAAATACGATTCAAAAAAGAGGATATCCCTTCACTTTTCTCCCACTTTCTCCATACAAAAATACAATTAGTTTCACTTTAGTACAACTTTTCAAGTATTTTTTTTTCATTTTCCATTTTTATGACCAAAAGAATAACGCCAAAAATGAAATTTATTGTTTGAAGAATTTAATCTAGGCAGGAAAACAGAGAAAATATTTTTCCACCGGTTGAGCCAATGCTGAAATATTCAAATTGTCTGAAGCTTGAGTTAAATCGACGATATCGCCATTTTTCATCAAGAGATTGATATTCTGTTTATCTTGGTTATACGCCTTGTTTGTCAGGACATCGGAATAAACAAAGTAGTCGACTTCCTCGCGGCTCAACTGAAATGCTTTTTGTACACGGTTGCGCTCTGCTTCGATTCGCTCTTCACTGAAAGACTCCTTCGAAATCACGATTTTAAACAAAGTGCGGTTCACCAACGATTGCGACAATCGGGCTAAAATGGGATCAGAATGTGTCTGCCACACCTTAATTGCGGACCAAATATCGTAGTCATCCAACTGAGCAAAATGTTGCAAAACTTCTGGTCTCGAAACGAAATCTGCTTGACGAATGTCTTGTTGCATGAAAAAATCCAATGCCGGACTCGCGAAAACGACTTCCCCTTGTTTGGCTAGAAATTTTGCACGACGAAGTGCATGAATCAACATAAATTCTGCCGCCACCACCGTTTTATGCAAGTACACTTGCCAGTACATCAATCGTCGAGCAACGATGAATTTTTCAATGGAATAAATTCCTTTTTCTTCCAAGACTAACTGTCCCTCGCGCACATTCAACATTTCAATCAAGCGTTCTGAACCGATGATTCCTTCACTTACGCCCGAATAAAAACTATCGCGGTTTAGATAATCCAGGCGATCCATATCGAGCTGACTAGAAACCAATTGATGCAGGAACGGTTTGTGGTATTTATTTTGAAAAATCAATAATGCCTTATCGAGTTGACCATCGAATTCCTTGGATAATTCTTGGATAAAAAAGGACGAGATTTCTTCGTGACTGACACCGGAAACAATGTCGTATTCCAAGGCATGACTGAATGGCCCATGACCGATGTCGTGTAATAGTATCGCCAAACATACTCCTCGCTCCTCCTCCACAGTGATTTCGTGACCTTTGCGTCGAATCGTCGCCACTGCCTCACTCATTAAGTGCATGGCACCCAACACGTGGTGAAAACGTGTGTGATTGGCACCCGGATAAACAAGGTGACTTAATCCCAATTGCATAATCCGACGAAGTCGCTGCATATGAGGATGTTCCAAAATATCGAAAATTATTTCATCCGGAATTGTAATAAATCCATAGACAGGGTCGTTAATAATTTTCTTCTTGTTGTTTCGATGTGCGTTCGGATGCAATTGAGTACCTTTAAATAAATTCATTCAAAACTATTAAAAATAAGGCATATGCAAGGTAAAATTCTTTGGGCGGACGATGAAATTGAATTATTGAAACCTCATATTTTGTTTTTAGAAGCAAAAGGTTACTCCGTTGATCCAGTCACTAACGGACAAGATGCCATTGAAAAAGCCCTAGAAAATAGTTACGACATCATATTTCTAGACGAAAACATGCCTGGATTAACGGGCTTAGAAACCTTATTTCAAATCAAAGAACAAAAACCATTGGTTCCAGTTGTGATGATCACAAAAAGTGAAGAGGAACACATCATGGAAGAAGCCATAGGAAGTAAAATTGCGGATTACCTCATCAAACCTGTAAACCCCAACCAGATTCTTTTGAGCATCAAAAAGAACTTAGATCAATCCAAATTAGTCAGTCAAAAAACGAATTCGAATTACCAGCAGGAATTTCGTCAACTTGGTATGCAGCTGATGGGGCGCATGGACGCGGAAGAATGGAAAGAATTTTACGCGAAACTGGTCTATTGGGAATTGGAGTTGGACCACATTGAGGATACCGGTATGTTGGAAATTTTCGAAATGCAGAAAAAAGAAGCAAATAAACTTTTCTGTGATTTCATCGAGGATAATTACTTGGATTGGGTGAATGGAACAGAGGATGCTCCTCAAATGATTCACACCTTGATCAAAGATAAAATCGCACCATATATTGGAAAGGAAAAAACGGCGGTCTTGGTCATCGATAACTTGCGTTTTGACCAATGGAAGATGATTGAACCAATTTTGTCTCGTTACTTCAGTAAAGAAGAAGAGGAAATTGTGTTTTCCATTTTACCGACAGCAACACACTATGCCAGAAATGCATTCTTCGCAGGACTACTTCCATCTGAAATTGAAAAACGATTTCCAACACTTTGGAAAAACGAGGAAGACGAAGGTGGAAAGAACATGCATGAAAAAGAATTTCTTGATGCGCAATTGAAACGATTGGGCAAAAATGTTAAATGGAGCTACAATAAAATCACCAACGTTGAAGCAGGAAAGAAATTAGGTGATTCCTTTCATACATGGAAGGATAACGATGTGAATTTTATCGTGTACAACTTTGTGGACATGCTCTCTCATGCCCGAACGGAAATGGAGGTCATTCGTGAATTGGCTGATAATGAATCTGCTTATCGCTCCATTACGGTCTCATGGTTGGAGCACTCTCCCCTATTGGATATCATTAAGAAAATTGCGGAATCTGGAATTCGTTTGCTTGTCACCACAGACCATGGAACCATCAAAGTCAACAAACCGGTTCGAATCGTAGGTGAGCGAAATACCAATTCAAACTTGCGCTACAAGGCAGGACGAGGATTAACGTATGAGTCCAAAGAAGTTTTTACCATAAAAAATCCAAGTGAAGCATTTTTACCAAAACTGAAATTATCGGCTGAATTTGTTTTTGCGCGCGAACAAGATTTCTTTGTGTATCCCAACAATTACAATCACTTCGTAAATTATTACGGAAATACCTTTCAACATGGAGGGATCTCCTTGGAGGAAGTACTCATTCCTTACATTTCCTTAAAGGCAAAATAAATTGAATTAATTTCTTCTTTAGAACAATTCAAAATAAGGGATTTCGTACTTTTGTACGGATATGAGTGAATTGCAACAAAAACGGTTTAATGTGCGTGAAATTCGAGATGAATTTCCGGCATTGCGTCAACAGATTTATGGGAAAAACCTCATTTATTTTGACAATGGCGCTACTTCCCAAAAACCAAAATTGGTATTGGACGCCATCAACCAATTTTATTCGAAGGAAAACGCGAACATTCACCGCGGCGTTCACTTTATGAGTCAAAAAGCAACGACCGAATACGAAGCGGCGCGTCAACGAATCCAACAATACATTGGTGCACGAAAATCGGAGGAAATCATTTTCACCAAAGGAACGACTGACAGCATCAATTTGGTGGCATTTTCATTTGGACACTTACTTTCCGCAGGAGATGAAATTTTGATTTCCGCGATGGAACATCACTCCAATATTGTTCCATGGCAAATGCTTTGTGAACGACAAGGGTGTATTTTGAAAGTTGCTCCAATCAACCAGCGTGGAGAATTGCGCATGGATGAATTTGAACGTTTGCTTTCGAAAAAAACAAAACTGGTTTCCATTACACACATTTCCAATACGCTCGGAACAGTCAATCCCGTAAAAGAAATCATTGAAAAAGCGCATGCAGTTGGGGCAAAAGTACTCATTGACGGCGCTCAGAGCATTCAGCATATGCACATCAATGTGAAAGAATTGAATTGTGATTTCTACGCCTTTTCCAGTCATAAAGTCTTTGGTCCTACAGGAATTGGTGTCTTGTACGGCAAAGAAGACTTGCTAGACCGAATGCCGCCGTATCAAGGTGGCGGAGACATGATTTCACGTGTCACTTTTGAACGCACCACTTACAACGAATTACCTTTTAAATTTGAAGCAGGCACACCACACATCGCTGGTGGAATTTGCCTCGGAAAAGCATTCGAGTTTTTGTCCTCCATCGATATGGCTGCGGCTGAAAAACACGAACGTGAATTAGCGAAATACGCTGAAGACATGTTGGATACCTTCGAAGGTCTACAAATCATTGGCGAGGCAAAGAACAAAACATCTGTCGTTTCTTTTTCAGTTAAAGGAATTCATCCATTTGATATTGGAACATTATTGGATAAACAAGGAATTGCCGTCCGAACAGGACACCATTGTACGCAACCTTTGATGGATTTTTATCAAATCCCCGGAACAGTTCGTGCTTCTTTTGCGTTTTACAATACGAAAGAAGAAATTGACACCTTCGTTGCTGCAGTGGAACGTAGTTTAAGCATGTTGAAATAGGATGAACTTAACAGAAAAACAAGAAGAAATCATACAAGAATTCGAGATTTTCGATGATTGGATGGAAAAATACGAGTACATCATCGATTTGGGGAAAGATTTACCTCAAATCGATGAAGACAAAAAAACAGAAGATCGTTTAATCGAAGGATGTCAATCCCGCGTATGGCTCGATGCAAACTATGCCAATGGCCACATGCATTTCACCGCTGATTCTGACGCCATAATTACCAAGGGAATCATCGGATTATTGATTCGCGTCCTCGATAACGAAGCACCAGAAACGGTTGCAACAGCCGATCTCTTTTTCATTGAAAAGATTGGACTGCAAGAACACCTCTCTCCTACCCGAGCGAATGGATTACTCGGTATGGTCAAACGATTAAAATTAGAAGCAATTAAACACATTTCAACAGCATCATGAACGACTTGGAAGATCGCATTGTACAAATGATGAAAACAATTTATGACCCGGAAATCCCTGTGGATATATTCGAGCTTGGATTGATCTATGAAGTAAAAATCGAGGAGGACAATCATGTGTACATCGACATGACCTTGACATCTCCAAACTGTCCAGTAGCAGAAAGTTTGCCAAAAGAAGTGGAAGATAAAGTATCTTCCGTTGAAGGTGTCAATTCTGCTAAAGTCAATATCGTTTTTGATCCACCTTGGGACAAAGACATGATGAGTGAAGAAGCGAAATTAGAGTTAGGATTTCTTTAATTCCTACTGAAAGCAAAACGTCTCAAACGGTACTGTTTGTAATCGTAATATTCGAACTCCAATTGTTTAGAAGAAGTAAGAAGGAGTCGGACATCAATCGTATCAGTTTCGCGAATGACGTTTAAATGATCACCATCGGAGTTGATAGTGAACTTTCCTTGATTTACAACAAATGAATCTTGAATTTGACTGGTTCCAAAATGACTATAATCAAAATCAATGCGACCCTCCATGGTTTTTGAATCCGATGAGATGACCAATGTTCCCGAAGGGAGACTATCGTAAAACGTAAATCCTTCTCCATCTAATACACGTGCAAGTGTTACCTTCCATGTTCCATCGATGCGTTTCAATTGTGCTTTGGGTTTATTACAAGCTACAAGGAGCAACAAGGAAAATCCAATGATTAATGATTTTTTCATCCGTTCAATGCTATTGAGGTCATGGCTTGTATTCCTATTTTCAAAGATTCGGTATCCACGTCAAATCTTGGATGATGCACGGCATACGTGATTCCTTTCGCAGCATTCCCTACGCCTAAGCGAAAGAAACAAACCGGTATTTCTTGACTGTAAAATGCAAAGTCTTCCGCAGTCATCCGCAAGGCCAATTCATGCACTTTTTCTTCGCCAAACACTTCTTGAAACAAAGTTCTAGTTTGTTCGGTGAGTACCTCATCATTTTTCAAAAAAGGATATCCTTTGGAAATATGCAGTTGAATTTCTCCTCCGAATTCCATCGAAACGAGTTTCGCCTCTTCTTCCAATAACTTGTAAGCTTGAGCTCTCCACACTTCATCCATGGTTCGGAAGGTTCCCTTGATGCTTGCTTCAGATGGAATCACGTTGGTTGATCCCAGTGCTTCAAATCGTCCAAATGTGAGGACATTTGGCACCTGTTCTGGACAGGCAGCTTTAAATAACGATTTGACACGACGCATCCATTCCGCACCGATTTCAATTGGATTTATACATTTCTCCGGCAAAGCTCCGTGTCCGCCAACACCTTTAATCTCGACATGTAATTCATCGCTAGAGGCCATGTACAATCCTGAACGAAGTCCTAAATTTCCCACTTCCATTTCGGGAAACACGTGCAAGGCAAACATTTTCGTCACGGTTGGATGTTCCAATACACCTGCTTTCATCATTAAGTTAGCCCCGCCCGGATTCATTTCTTCTCCCGGTTGAAAAATCAGTTTGATGGGACTTTTCAAGGAATTTCTTTCTTCCTGGAGAATGACGGCAGTTCCCAACAGAATGGACGTGTGCACGTCATGTCCACAAGCATGCATCCATCCATCGACTTGCGATCGATAAGCGACCTCATTTTCTTCGTGAATGGGCAAGGCATCTAAATCCGCTCGCAATCCAATGCAAGCATCGTTTTTTGAATGATGATCGGCTCCAATCCACGCAACAACTCCCGTTCCAGCAACCCCTGTTTCATGAGCGATTCCGAACTTTGTTAGAATGCTCGAAACAAAGTTCATGGTATTCACCTCTTGAAAAGATGGTTCCGGATGACGGTGCATGTGCTCGCGCCAGGAAAGTACATCTTGGAAAAGTTCAGAGATGCGTACGGATAATTGCTCAAGATTCATTGGAAGAAATAGAAGAGTAACCAGATAAGATCAAACGAAAAGAAACGTAAGCTAAGAATAGTCCAAAAATCAACTTCACCATCCCTGGAGATAGTTTCAAAGAAAGTTTAGATCCGACGTACGCTCCAATTAAAAAGGTAGCAGCAATGACCAATCCAAATTTCCATTGGACATTCCCTGTTTTCCAATAATTCACAACGGCAAACAGAACAACCGGCATCGACAAGACGAACAAACTGGTTCCTTGCGCCGTGTGTTGTGAGAGTCCAAGAAAGAAAACGAGCGCTGGCACAATGATGACACCACCGCCAACACCAACGAATCCACTGAGAATTCCTGCGAAAATGCCAATCAGTCCTAAAATGAGAATGGTTTGAGCTGTCATATTTTTCAAAGGTATAAAAATACACTTATTGATGAAGCAATAAATTACATCCCCGAATATCGGCATCGTCGAAACGACCTTCCATGTAAAACCCATTGTCCACGATTCTTCCCATATCTTGTGTTTGAATAAAGGCACAACTATGTTGATTGGCTAAATCGATGACATTGATTCCACCAGACCTACCATCCTGATAAAATTGAAACGGGTCATAGGGGTCACGAATGAGTATTTTCATCCAAGGAACAAGCTCGAATTTTCCATTTTTCATGGAATATCCTTGAGAGAGTAATTCAGTCATACCGTATTCGGAATAAATGTTTGAAACACCTAGTCCTGACTTCAAGGCTTCATGCAGTTGAACTTTCGTCAATTCCTTTCGTCTACCTTTCATCCCTCCGGTCTCTATGAT
>JAHEMQ010000036.1:25624-28144 GCA_024643555.1 Crocinitomicaceae bacterium
GGAATAATTCCAAGGCTCGCGCTTCAAAGTTTTGATTTGTGATTCCTAACAAATAATCTGAATGCATCATGAAACAAAGTTAAGATGAATTGTGCTCGTTCAAGCAGAATAAGCAGAAATGTGCGTAATTTTGAACAAGCGTTATCAAACGTTGTTTGAATAAAGTATAGCATAAATAGATGAAGAAAACAGGCGTATTATTAATCCAACTTGGCACTCCGGACAGTCCAAAAACGAAAGATGTTAGACGATATTTAACCGAATTCTTAAATGATCCGAGGGTGATTGATATTCCATGGATTGCACGTAAAATTCTTGTAAACGGCATCATTGTGCCTTTTCGCGCTCCGAAATCAGCAAAGATTTACAAAGAATTGTGGGAACTTGGAGATGGCGTTTCACCTCTAATGACGCATACACTGAAAGTTCAGGAACTGTTGCAAGAAGCGTTTCAACAGGAGGATGTGACCATTGAAATGGCGATGCGTTACCAAAATCCTTCTATGGAAAGTGTACTAGATCGCATGCACAAAGCAAACTATGATGAAATCATCATTTTACCATTATTTCCGCAATATGCGAGTGCTTCGACTGGGTCTGCAGTTGAAAAAGCGATGGACATCATTCGCAAATGGTGGGTCATTCCAGAAATAAAAATCATCAGTCAATTTTGGGACAATGAAGGATACATTGATTCCATCGTTGAAAATACAAAAGCCTTTAAAATAGATGATTACGACCACGTTTTGTTCTCCTACCATGGATTACCAGAACGTCAGGTTGACAAAGTCTATGAGGGAACAGATTTATGTGGTGATCAACCGTGTGAAACGGAAATCAATGACCACAACAAATATTGTTACAAAGCAACCTCTTATGCCACGACGCGACTCATTGCACACAAACTTGGTTTAACGGAGGACCAATACACCGTTTGTTTTCAATCGCGATTAGATAAAAAATGGTTGACTCCTTTTTCCGATAAAGTGGTGGAAGAATGGGCGAAAAAAGGCTCCAAAAAATTATTGGTTTTCAGTCCAGCATTTGTCGCAGATTGCCTAGAAACCTTGGTGGAAATTGGCGGGGAATACCAAGAGATTTTCGAAGAACATGGCGGTGAGAAAGTCCAATTAGTTCCGAGTTCTAATAGTCATCCACTTTTTGTAAAGGGCTTAGAAAATATCATACGCGAACGAATGAAATAGGATTTGAACGTTATCCTTTTTCAATTACATATTTAAGTGGTAATTTTGCAACCGATTATAACTAATATTTAAAGATCAATATGGCTTACAAAGTAAAAGACATCAGCTTAGCTGAATGGGGAAGAAAAGAAATTAAATTGGCAGAGGCAGAAATGCCAGGACTTATGTCCTTACGTCAAGAATACGGAACATCCAAACCATTGGCTGGCGCGCGCATCGCAGGATGTTTACACATGACCATTCAAACGGCTGTTTTAATTGAAACATTGGTTGAACTTGGTGCTGAAGTAACATGGTCTTCATGCAACATCTTTTCCACTCAAGATCACGCAGCAGCAGCCATTGCAGCAGCAGGTATTCCTGTTTTTGCATGGAAAGGAATGAATGAAGAAGAATTTGATTGGTGTATTGAACAAACTTTGTTCGCTTTCGAAGACGGCAAGCCACTAAACATGATTTTAGATGATGGAGGCGATTTGACAAACATGGTGTTTGACCGTTTTCCAGAATTAACAAAAGATATCAAAGGATTATCCGAAGAAACAACGACCGGTGTTCACCGTCTTTATGAGCGAGTGAAAAATGGAACTTTAGTGATGCCTGCAATTAACGTAAATGACTCTGTAACGAAATCTAAGTTTGACAACAAATACGGATGTAAAGAATCATTGGTAGATTCCATTCGTCGTGCAACAGATACAATGATGGCTGGAAAAGTCGCTGTGGTTTGTGGATACGGTGACGTAGGAAAAGGATCTGCCGCTTCATTGAAAGGTGCTGGAGCACGAGTAATCGTGACTGAAATCGATCCAATTTGTGCATTGCAAGCAGCGATGGACGGATTCGAAGTAAAACGTTTGGACTCTGTAGTTCATTTAGGAGACATTATTGTTACGACAACTGGAAACAAAAACATCGTTGTTGGTCGTCATTTTGAAAACATGAAAGACAAAGCAATCGTGTGTAACATCGGACACTTCGATAACGAAATCGATATGGCTTGGTTAAATTCAAATCACGGCGCTTCGAAAATTGAAATTAAACCACAAGTGGATTTGTACAACATCAATGGAAAAGACGTCATCGTTCTTGCTGAAGGACGTTTGGTAAACCTTGGATGTGCGACTGGTCACCCGTCTTTTGTAATGTCGAACTCGTTTACGAATCAAACGCTTGCGCAAATTGAATTATGGTTGCATTCAGACAAGTATGAGAACGATGTTTACATGCTACCAAAACATTTGGATGAGAAAGTAGCGCGTTTACACTTAGCGAAAATTGGTGTTGAATTGGAAACACTTAGCCAAGACCAAGC
>JAHEMQ010000043.1:0-22574 GCA_024643555.1 Crocinitomicaceae bacterium
GTACATTGTGCGTAAAGCGATTGAATTGAGCTAGCTACAAGCGCAGCCGCAACAAATAACTTGTTAAATTTCATTGGAATTATTTTACAACTACGTTTTTAATATTGAAATCTGTCAACGTCGTTTTCGTCAAATGCGCCGGCATGTGATGAAAAATAGTTAAACCTAAGTGATTGCGGTCTAAACATTCACCCACTAAAATTTCTTTTGGTTGCAATGTTTGTGTGTATACGTATTCTTCGTGGTCGCATGTTGCACATGCACCATCGTAGAACAATTCAAAACTGTAGCTTACCGTTTTTACCGAATTAGTTTGATTTTCAATGGTTAATTGAATTAAATCAGATTCATAACCTTCTGCAGGAATGTTACAATTGATTTGCTTCGTAGTAATTTTAATTCCGTTGGTTTCAATGTTCTTTTGAGCATTTAATCCGAATCCTAAGAAACAAATAGACAGAATAGTTAGGCTTAATTTCATTATGTACACTTTAAAATTTCACATGGTTTGACGCAATACCTTCACATTAAGTTGCATCTTTGGTAAAATTATTAAAAAAAAATTAAAGAATGCTCGAAATCGAACGCAAGTATCTCATTCAATCTGATCATTGGCAAAGGGAGGGAATCAAAGCGAAGCATGAGATTCAACAAGCTTACCTATTTCAAGAGGAAGATAAATCCCTTCGCATTCGCTTGAAAAATAATCAGGCTTTTTTAACGATCAAGATGGGAAAGGGCATTTCTCGACATGAATTTGAATATGAAATTCCAATGGAAGAGGCTCTTCAGATGATCAAAGCAGCGCATTTGAAAAGTTTACAGAAAACGCGCTATGAAATTCTTGTTGACGCGCATGTTTGGGAAGTGGATGTTTTTCATGGTAAACACGAAGGACTCCTGCTTGCCGAAATCGAATTGTCTTCCGAAGTGGAGTCATTTAAGAAACCTGATTGGATTGGAGAGGAAGTAACGAACGATCCGCGATATTTGAACGCAAATTTATTCAAGGCCTTATAAATCCAATTCTTCTAAAGTTAAATCGGAGTTCAATAGGTCAACGACCATGATACCCAGATGAACCTGAAAGTATTGAAGAAAGGTTTCATTATCTTTTACAATTGGCCATTTTGTTTGATCTGAACAAATTTCGGAACATTCCCTCGCCAGTATTTTTTTTCGGTATTTTTCAATCATTAAATCATCCTCCCAAAATTCTTCTTCGATTAAATACACAGAAGGCTCGGGATTCTCCGAGAAAAACAGCGGTTCTTCACTATTCATACTCGACCATTCTTCAAATTTCTTTGTTGGAAATACAACGATTTGTCCGCGATTCAAAAGGTTCATTGGGCTGGGATTAGGTTTAGTTTGTTTTGATTAAAGGTGTACCAAAGTGCTTTTTTGTTCTTCGCTTGATGACAAATGTATATGAACTTCACTTTTTTCTCAGTGAACTGAATCAGTTTAATCCACTTCATTAAATCAATTTTAAAGTCGCTTTTGACGACATGGATGCTTTGATTTGTGCAAATAAAGAAGATCTGTTCCGGGAAAATTGTCAGTCGACTGTAAATTCGAACGGCTTGATTACGTTGACAAAACTCTTGGTCGAACCAATTGAAAAAATTATTTTTAACAAGTATAGAGTCGGTTTTAAATCGTGCGAATTGATGTTGGAACGTATGATTGTTAGAGTCTCTCAAACTCCACATGGATGATTCTAAATAATTGAATTCATGAAAAAAGCATCGATTCGAATCACTTTCAATGGATTGAAATTTAAAATCAACAGAATCTTGATTGTAAATAGCTAGAAGGGAGTCCTTCCAATTTTCTTTTATTGTATTTTTTTCTTTTTGCTGATATGTTGATTTCGCTCGAATATTTTCCAAATCTTTCAATTTCCCTGATTTCTTTTCTTGACATGAAACAATCATCAGTCCAATGAAACTGAAACAGATCATCCTTAAAAAGTGTTTTTTCAGATTTTTCATTGCGATTTTCTGTAAATTTGAACAAAATTACGGATTATGAAGAATATCATGTTTTTATTTTCAATGAGTATCGTACTCATTTCATGTGGAGTTAAGGTTCCATACACGACTCAACTACGCGATGAGTTTAGTTTAGATACGGATGAAAAAATGCGTCAAGTGCAATTTTACACGTCTCACACCATCATTTTGAATCAAGAAAAAAGAGATGATAGTCAAAACACGACTCAAAACGGTACACTTGTGGCAAGTTCCAGCAGCGAACGTGAAAGCATTGTGATTCCAGCCATGACTAAGTGTGTTTTCGAAAACTTTGGTCCGAAAGGAGAGGTACAGGTGCGTTTTGAATTGGGTGATGGTCGAATCCTTACCTTCGCTACAAAAACTGAGGGAAGCAGTGTGAAACGCTATTATTTTGACGCTGATTGGAATAGTCAGGGAGGTCCGAAAATCAACTACGGCGATAACGTATATAAAATAGATCTCATGCGTGGCGCGCCACGATCAGCACATTTATTAGTGGTAAAGAAGCGACTTCAGAAAACGAAACGCAAAGAACGCGTAGTTCGTGGATTGAAAGTTTAAGTTTCCATCATCAGCAATCAGTAAGAAGTACACCCTTCCAATTCTAATTGCCTATTTAAAAGTAAGACACATGTCACAAATCACATTTAACCGAGAAGGATTCTCTGACGACGAGTTATTGAGTATATACCATAAGTTAGTCCGACCAAGATTAATTGAGGAAAAAATGCTCATTCTCTTGCGTCAAGGGAAAATCACGAAATGGTTTTCTGGATGGGGACAAGAAGGAATTTCTGTAGGTTGCGCTTATGCCATGAATGAGGATGAATACATCCTACCGATGCATCGAAATTTAGGGGTGTTCACCACTCGAAATATTCCTTTGAACCGTTTGTTTTCTCAGTTTCAAGGAAAGTTGAATGGATTCACAAAGGGTCGTGACCGTAGTTTTCACTTCGGAACGCAAGATCATAAGTTAGTGGGAATGATTTCCCATCTAGGTCCTCAACTTGGTATTGCTGATGGAATTGCCCTTGCAAATAAAATCACGAAAAATCAAAAGTCAACCTTGGTATTTACCGGCGATGGTGGAGCGTCTGAAGGAGATTTTCATGAATCGCTCAATGTTGCTGCCGTGTGGGATTTACCGGTGATTTTTGCGGTAGAAAACAATTGCTGGGGACTTTCAACACCTTCCGTGGAACAATTCCGATGTAAACAATTCATCGATAAAGGAATTGGGTACGGTATGAATGCGCTTCAAGTGGATGGAAATAATATTTTGGAAGTCATTCGTGTCATGCGACGGATAAACGATGAAATTCGTGTCGACCCGAAACCTTACTTATTAGAATTAATGACTTTCCGAATGCGCGGACATGAGGAATCGTCTGGGACAAAGTATTATCCGGAAGGAATTCAAGAGGAATGGGAGAAAAAAGACCCCGTTTCTAATTATGAATCTTTTTTATTGGAGCTCGGACTTCTGACGGAAAAAAAGGTGCAAGAAATCAAAGAATCCATCAAAGAGGAAATACAAGAAGGATTCGATGAAGCGCAAGCAGAACCTGCAATCGAAGCGAACTTGGAAGTGGAATTATCAGATGTATATGCGCCACATATTCAAGAAGTGATCGCTGCATCTGGGGAGAAAACTGAAAAACGATTTATTGACGCCATACAAGATGCCTTGATTCAATCTATGGAAAAACACCACGGATTAGTCTTGATGGGACAAGATATTGCGGAATATGGCGGTGCATTTAAAGTAACAGAAGGACTAGTGGAGCAATTTGGGAAGGATCGTGTTCGAAATACTCCATTGTGCGAATCTGCGATTGTTGGAACCGGACTTGGGTTATCCATTTCAGGAATGAAGGCCATGGTAGAGATGCAATTTGCTGATTTCGTTACCTGTGGATTCAATCAAATCATCAATAATTTAGCAAAAATGCATTGGCGTTGGGGGCAAAATGCGGATGTTGTCGTTCGCATGCCTACGGGAGCGGGTACGGCGGCAGGACCTTTTCACTCTCAGAGCAATGAAGCATGGTTTTTTCATACACCTGGATTGAAAATTCTCTATCCATCAACGCCTTACGATGCGAAAGGCATGTTGAATGCCGCTTTTGAGGATCCGAATCCAGTACTGTTTTTTGAACATAAGTTTTTGTATCGCAGTTTGAAAGAAGAAATTCCGAACGATTATTACACTGTAGAAATCGGAAAGGCAAGAACCGTCACTGAGGGAACCGACATCACGATAATTACGTATGGTTTAGGTGTACATTGGGCAACAGAAACAATGGCCAATTTGCAGGGAATTTCTGCAGAAATCATCGATTTACGCACCTTGTTACCGTTGGACAAAGACGCTATTTTTGCAGCCGCGAATAAAACCGGAAAAGTAATTGTATTGCACGAGGATTGCATGACGGGAGGAATAGGAGGTGAATTGGTCGCATTGATCACCGAGCATTGCTTTGAAAACCTAGACGCACCAGTATTACGAGTAGCTTCCTTGGATACACCTGTTCCATTTGCAGTGACTTTGGAAAAACAATTCTTGGCCTCTATTCGTCTCGAAGAAGCGATTACACGTCTTATGAAGTACTAATTCGATTGAATGAATCGTTCCTTTTTTAAATCACTAAAACCCATTCTCTTTGTTTGGCTCTGTTTGAGTGTGTATCGTATACTGTTGGTTTTCTCCAACATCAAAAAGTTTCCTCATTTCTTTTTCAAAGATTATTTCATTGGATCATGGTTTGATTTAATGACTATTGCTCTGTTTTACTTTCCCTTTTTTATTCTCAGTTATATTCCGCTTTCAACCACGTTTGAAAAAACAAGGACTCAGATAAAGATTCCCGTTTTTTTGATCACGACATGTTTGATTTTCGTTTTCAATGCCTGGGATGTGGCGTATTTTTCTTACACGGCGAAACGAACAAGTTTTGACTATTTTGTTTACATGCTCACCAATACAGAAACTTCCAATCTTGCCGGTGATTTTATCCTTGAGTTTTGGTGGTTAATCCTCTTTTTTGTCCTCAGCATGTGGTTTATTCTGCGCAGTTTTATTCGTGTGAAATCACTTCAATTGGATTGGAAGCTGAGAAAAAATTGGATTTCATTTGTGCTAATTTTAGGCACAAGTATTCTTATTGGACGAGGTGGATTTCAATTGAAACCGATCGGAATCATTGAGGCTACGAATTACAGTAGCCTTGAAAATGCGCCAGCTGTTTTGAATACCGCATTTACTTTGGTGAAAACTTGGAACATGAAAGGAGTGGAGGAGAAGCACTACTTTGAAGAGGCTCAATTGAATGCGATATTCAATCCGGTTCAGAATACCAATCCGCAACCAATTTTACCCAAAGGAACCAATGTTTGTTTTATTCTATTAGAAAGTTTTGGCACCATGTACGCTGGTCCAAATAGTCCGGAAAGCTACACGCCTTTTTTAGATTCTATTTTAAATCAATCGATGTTTTTTTCGGATGCAATTGCGAATTCTAGAACCTCCATGGATGCGGTTCCATCGGTTGTTTCATCGATTCCTGCCTATACCAATGAATCATTCATTTTATCTTCTTACAGTTCGAATCAATTTCAAGGAATTCCTTCTGTGTTGAAAAAAGACGGTTATTTTTCCGCCTTTTTTCATGGAGCAAATAACGGTTCTATGCGTTTTGATGGATTCACGGCTGCGGCTGGATTTAAACGCTATTATGGTCGAAATGAATATCCAAACGACGCTGACTTTGATGGGAATTGGGGAATTGAAGACCATCACATGCTCTCTTTCGCGGCGGATGAAATGAGTCACTTTAAACAGCCGTTTTTTTCGATGATTTTCACCTTATCATCGCATCATCCTTATACGATTCCGGATGAATTCAAGTCGAGCGTAAAACATGGGCCAGAGCCGCTTTGTGCAACAATTTCATACGTTGACATCGCCTTAAAACAATTTTGGGAGAAAGCTCAAAAAGAAGCATGGTTTAAAAACACCTTGTTTGTATTTTGCGCCGATCATGTGGGACCAACACAACGGCGAGACCGACATTCCTTAAATTGGACTTATCGCATTCCAATTGGATTCTATCATGCTTCTATGAACTTGCCAAAGGTGCCAAAAGGAAAAGTTTTTCAGCAGATTGATATCATGCCCACATTGTTGGATTTATTGGGGGCGAAAAGTACCTTTTATTCCTTTGGAACGTCTTATTTCAATCCGGTAAGTATGCCCAAAATGGTATGTGAGCAAGGGAATTTAATCAATTTTGAAATGACCAATCTTGGTTTTAAAAATACGGTTTGGAATGAAAATATGAAGTGCAAACGCAGTTCTCACGAATTGAAAATCATCGAGCAAATGAAGGCGATGTATCAGCACTACACCCATGATTTGATTTCAAATCAATTGACCCCAATTTCGAGTAAAGCGCATCGTTCAAAGGGATGATTCTCCCAATTGCTCCACTTTTCAATTGAAGTATTTTCCATACCTTTGCAACCAATTAAAGGAGCTATGGCACAGAAATACGTAACGAGAGCAGAAGATTATTCAAAATGGTATAACGAATTAGTGTATCGTGCAGATTTAGCAGAACATTCGGATGTTCGCGGATGCATGGTGATTAAACCATATGGATATGCCATTTGGGAGAAAATGCGTGATATTTTGGATGTGAAATTCAAAGAAACCGGACACTCGAATGCGTATTTTCCGCTGTTTATTCCAAAATCTTATTTGAGTAAGGAAGCGAGTCATGTGGATGGATTTGCGAAAGAATGTGCTGTTGTGACGCATTACCGATTGAAAAATGCAGAAGATGGAAGCGGCGTGGTTGTCGATCCAGACTCAAAACTGGAGGAGGAATTAATTGTTCGTCCTACCTCTGAAACGATTATTTGGAACTCCTACAAAAACTGGATTCAATCCTATAGAGATTTACCGATTTTAATCAACCAATGGGCGAATGTCGTTCGTTGGGAGATGAAAACACGATTGTTTTTAAGAACCACTGAATTTCTTTGGCAAGAAGGACATACAGCTCATGCTACGAAGCAAGAAGCCATCGCAGAGACAGAGTTGATGTTGAATGTGTACGCTGATTTTGCTGAAAATTTCATGGCAATGCCGGTAATTAAAGGAAGAAAAACAGCCAATGAACGATTTGCGGGAGCAGATGATACCTTGTGTATCGAGGCAATGATGCAAGATGGAAAGGCCCTACAGGCTGGGACCTCTCACTTCCTCGGACAAAATTTCGCCAAAGCTTTCGAGGTAAAATTTGCCGATAAGGAAGGAAAGTTGGATTACGTTTGGGCTACGTCTTGGGGCGTTTCTACGCGTTTGATGGGCGCCTTGATTATGACGCATTCCGATGATGAAGGATTGGTTCTTCCGCCAGCCTTAGCGCCGATACAAGTTGTGGCAGTTCCGATTTACCGTACAGATGAGGAATTGGCTGCGATTTCCGAGAAAATGGCTGAATTGGCTACAAAATTGAAAGCAAAAGGCATTTCCTTCAAGTACGACGACGATGAAAACCGTCGACCAGGATGGAAATTTGCTGAATACGAATCGAAAGGAGTTCCTGTGCGCATTGCGATGGGACCACGTGATTTGGAAAACGGAAAAGCAGAAATTGCGCGTCGCGATACGAAAACAAAAGAAGTCGTTGATTTTGATGGAGTGGAAAACTACATCGAAGAATTATTAGCGACGATTCAAGCGAATTTATTGGAGCGCGCAAAAGCATTTCGCGCAGAAAATACCCGTGAAATCGATTCGTACGAAGAATTTAAACAAGAAATCGACAAAGGTGGCTTCTTTTTGGCGCATTGGGACGGAACATCTGAAACAGAAGAACGCATTAAGGAAGAAACAAAAGCGACCATTCGTTGCATTGCTCTGGATCGCAAAGAAGAGGCTGGTGTGTGCATGGTGACTGGAAAACCTTCGGCAGGACGAGTAATTTTCGCAAAAGCATATTAATTTGTCTGTTTTTCGCTTTCAGCAGTTCGACATTCAGCAGTCGGACAATCCGCTCAAAGTGGGCACCGATAGCATGATCTTTGGGTCTTTTATCCCCGTAAATGGTAAAACTCGCGCGCTGGACATTGGAGCAGGAACTGGAGTTCTATCCTTAATGGCCTTGCAACAAAATCCAACATTACGGATAGATGCGGTTGAAATTCACGCATCTGCAGCAGTCGAATGTGTGTTGAATGTTCAACAGTCACCTTGGCCTTCTGCAGTGACCGTTCATCCGCTTGATTTTCTCTCCTTTGAAGCGACCGAATCCTATGACTTGATTTTTAGTAATCCACCATTTTACATGGATGGACTCAAATCTGGAGAGGAAGGACAAGATCAAGCCAAGCACATCGATCGCTCGGATTTCTTTAGGTTCATTCGCAAAGCATCTCTGTTATTGTCGGAAAATGGACTATTTACGGTAATTCTTCCTGGAGACCAGCGTGATTTTTTAATGGAGCTTGCAAAGCAATGCGGATTAATTCCTGTGCGCATTGTTTCCATTCATGCCAACGAGCGAAAGCTGAACAAACGCGTGATTATTGATTTTACTAAAGTTTCAGCCGAGTTGATTTACCAGGAAATCACTATTCGAAATTTGGATGGAACTTATCATTCCAGTTACATAGAACAAACGAAGGCGTTTCATTTGACTGATCTTTCGAAAAAGAACTAATTCTTTTTCCAATTTCCGATGGAGGAACTCAGTCCAATGGAGTGAATGGTTCCAGCTTTGGAGTAGAATTGAATGCCATAATCCAAATTGAATTTTTTCAGTTTCAAGGAAAATCCAGTAGAGAATCCCGCCAATCCCGGATGATCAGTCACTTTCAATTGTTCACGACGCATGTAATTGAATCCAGCGCGCATGTGAAACGATTTTGACGCCAACAATTCTACTTGGAAATTGAAATGATTAGCGATTTTTGATCCGACAGACGGAGAATATACAGGAATTGTGTCACCGGTGAGAGGATCATAGGATGGTTTCGCTAATGGATCTAAGTAAATATTGTTTAGATGGTTGAGTTGATGCGCTTGGAAGCCAAAACGAAAGGGGGCATGTTTCAGTTTGTAGCTCATTCCTACTTGAATATCTAAGGGCAATTGGGATTGACTCATTCCAGTGTAATCTTTCAAGGTAAATCCGGCATTTTTAACAAGAAATGTGGCGCAGAGTAATTTGTTTGGATGAACCAATAAGCCACTAAAACTAGAACTCACTGCAACTGAACTATAACGATAAAGTTGAGAACCAAGAACGGATAAACTTGCTCCTATGCTCATGACATCGTTGATCTTTCTTCCATAACTAGTCCCGATGGCGTATTCCGCACCGCTAAATTCTCCAATTGCGTTTCCAACTTCATCTGTTTCAATGAATTTCCCATAATTGAAGTAGCGAATGCTTGGCGCAAAGGTTCCAAGTTTCGTATGAAACGCATAACTCACATTCCCATAATTCACACCAGCAGGATACATTCCGTATGAATATTGTAACTGCCCCTTCATTTTTTCATTTAACAAGGCAGGATTATCCAAAGCAAGTCCGAGGTCATTATCGTAAACACTAATCAAACCATTTCCTGCTCCGGCGTTGCGTGCAGAGGTAGATGCATTTAGAAATTGAAAGGTTTGCGTACCCCCATAGTATTGAGCATGACTCAAAAATGGAAATAAGAAAATTAGGACAACTAATTTGCGCATGGTTCAACAACGAAGAAAACGAAATTTAATTGTGAATTTAAGGCTAAAAAAGTGTTTTAAGTGAAAAAAAATATGGATTCTTTAAATTTCGTCAATTTTGGACTGATTTTTGTTTTGAGGAAAAAACAATGAACAGCGCACGACATACCATCGTTTTCAATGAGTTAATGACTCAGCATGGATCCTTTTTCAAGCATGTCATGCGCAGAAGCATCCCTGCGTCCGAATTACCAGATACCTTTCAAGAATTTTCCATTCATTTTTACCAACTGATTATAGAACGATATGATGTCCAACCCGAGCTTTTTGCTTCTTATGGTTGGTTGAAAACGATTACACATCATTTCTGTATTTCGGAAATTCGCAAACGTCAAGCCAAAAAAAATCAGGTTTGGGTGAATACGACTACTGAAAAAGTCATCATTCAAGAAAATCCAGTTTACGACCAAGAAGAATTGATTACACAGTTGTTTGAGGCTGTCCTAGGTTCTGTGAATAAGCGTGATGCTTTGGTCTTGAAAATGAAGTATTGTTACGATAAGCCTTCCAAATACATTTCTGAGAAAATGGGAATTAAGCATGTCGACATGTACATTTCTCGTATCAAGGAAAAAGTGAAACGTCAAACCGGCAATGTGAATCTAGAAGAATGGCTCAATAGCAAGTCTTAAAAGTCAATGTGACGCTCCTTTTTCTCCAAGTAAATATCTGCTATTTTGACCAAAATTCCTGTTTCCTCCACATTTCCAAAGTCCGGATTAATCGCTGTGTCAAAGGTCATCATCGTTGGCGAAAGATTCATGTAGATGTTCATAAGCGGTGGAATAAATTCACCATGTTCTCGCGTAAAGGTATTCAGGATTTTAAAGGCCTCTTTGTAATCCAAATCTTTGATTAATTCCTCAAAAATGGCGGGATCAGATTCAATTTGTAGTGGGTAAAAGGCACTCATTAATTCGCTTTTATCAGGAAAAAATCGGTGTAAAAAGAACAATAGGAAATCCCTGCAAGCGACATTGTAATTGGGGTACATTGTCACTTTTCCGAAGAAATAATCAATTTCCGGATTGAAACGAATCAAAGCTCCTAATCCATCCCAAATGTTATCCAAGGCGAACAGGCCTTTTTTGGGATTGTTAGAAGGTTGAAAATTTGGTTGAACCCAACTGCGTCCTAGTTCGATCGTTTTGGGTAAGTAATCATTCACGAAAGAAGGACTAAAGTCAAAATAATGCGTTGTCGACAAATGGATGTTATTTTGTTCATCGATGGCTTCGCTGCATTTTTTAAAACGGTAACCTCCAATGATTTCCTCATCTTCCACGGACCAAACGATTAATTGTTCGTAGGCATATGGGCCGAGGTCGTATTCGTCCAAGTCAATAGATTCGCCTGTTCCGCCACCTGAAGCGCGAAATGTTACCTCGCGCAACCGTCCAATTTCCTCCAATACATTTGGAGCGTTGTGGCAATTGATCATGTAAATCTCATTTCCCCCTTTACGTGTCACACGCAAAAAACGATCTGACGTAAGTTCGGACTTTAATAGGTCCTTTGAAATCGCTTCTCTAATAGGTTTCATGTCGTTTTTTTTAATTGATATACAATGGATTTAAACCAATTTGCAGCTTTTAAATCGTCCATGTTTGGATCGATGTCTTTGCCCATAATGGCTTTTCCAGCGGTAAATCGAATTGTTTTGTTTTTTTGTTTGAGCATTTCATCTGCCAAGTAGAACATTTCAAGGTTGGCTTTTATGCCGAAAAAAGTTCGGATTTTATACAAACGGTAAAAGAAGGGCGATAGTTTTCCTTCAATAAATACAGGAACAATTGGTCGATTGAGTTCACGTCCATAGGTCATGAATGTTTTCTTCCATTCACTGTCTTGAATTTTCCCGTCATAGACACGGCTCACCATTCCAGCAGGGAAAATACATAAAGCTTGATCATCGTGAAAAGCTTGTTTGATGCGCTCTCTAGTTGAAACACCATTTTTTCCATGCTTGTTTATTCCAACGAAAAATTCATTCAAGTTTTCGATGTTGGTGAGTAGATCGTTTACAATGAATTTTAAATCTGGACGATGGTTTTTCATAACTACAATAAATGCAATAGCATCCACTCCGCCTAAGGGATGATTCATAGCAATGATGATCGGACCTGTTTTTGGAATATGCTCGATTCCTTCTACTTCAAATTTAAAATGAAAATACTCAGTCGCTGCTTCACAAAAGTCATGTCCTTCCAATGTGCCATGCGCAGTAATAAAGGCGTTTAGTTCTTTTTCGTGCAGGGTTTTTCGCAGGTAGCGCAAAACGAACCCAGGTAAATACCTCAATAATGTTGGGTTTTTACTTCGGATTAATTCTTTGATGTCAATTAGCTTTGGTGCTTGCACGCCTCGAATTTAGCATTTTTCATCTTGTGTCGTTCTCATGTATGTATTGAATTATTCACATTTTAGCTGTTAGCATGTAAATTCCAACTGCATGCCATCGTACAAGACAGAAACATGAGAAGGCAACTCCTTTAGGATCAGTTCGTGTCGACCGAAAAGATGAGAAATGTGTGTTAAGTATGCTTGTTTTGGTTGAATATCGGAAATGAAATCGAGCGCTTCGTCTAAATTAAAATGTGAAATGTGAGGAAACTTATGTAGTGCATTGACAATCAAGGTGTCGACACCTTTTAATTTAGCTCGTTCTTCTGCTGCCACTGTTTTTGCATCCGTGATGTAGGCGAAGTTTCCAATACGAAACCCAAGCACAGGCAATTTGTAATGCAGTACTTCGATCGGTTGAATGCGCACGCCATCGAGTTCAAACGCTTTGTTTTCAATGTGATGCAGATTAATTTTCGGTATGCCCGGATACTCTTTTTCATCGAAAATGTAATGAAATTCTCTTCTCAAGGCGATTTCTACATTGTGCGAACAGTAGACATCCATCGGTTTTTGAGAGAAGAAATTAAACGCTCGAACATCATCTAATCCTGCGACATGGTCTTTGTGTTCGTGTGTAAATAGAATGGCGTCCAATTGTTTGACCTGTTCCCTCAACATTTGAGTTCGAAAATCAGGCCCGGCATCGATGACATAATTTTTGCCATTAAGTTCGATGAGAATGGAAGACCTGAATCGTTTGTCTTTTGGGTCAGTCGATAAACATGTGTCGCAATCGCATGCAATCATTGGGATTCCTTGCGAAGTTCCTGAACCTAAAACGCGTATTTTTCCAACCATAAATCAAGGGTATTATAAAGAAACAATGCGGTGACGTTTATCTTTCCGTAGAAACAAGTTAATGATTGATTTATTATCTCGGTTTTCCGCTTCGAGTTGAATGTAGCGCATCCAATGCATGGGTTCTTTGCCATGAAAATGAAAAGGTGCGAATCCATATCCTTTATACATTCCTCTATCGATCCAAACTAAGCTTTTTTCTCCTTTGTTTCTTCCTTTATCAATAATGAAGAAGGAATTTCCTTTGAAGTTCAATTGTTCGATGAGTGCTTCGATACGTGCGTTGTACAATTCACTTGGTTCCTCTTGAACGCAGGCGCCTTTACATGCTTTAATTGTGTAATGAAAACAAGCCGATTGCGAAGGATAAAGATGACACAATTTCTGACACAATTCAAACTTTTCTACTTGATGTGTCAGGAAGTCCGTCCCTTCTTTTTTACTGGTGAAATGAATCAATGGGTGGGCGTCTTTCTTTGCGATAGAGTCCACTTTGAGTTGAATATATCCTTGCTCGTCGATTTCATCGAAAATGCCGAAAGGAAAAAAACTTTTTCGCAACTTTCGATTGTAAATGGGTTGGTGTTTTTTGATCAAATCTGATTCCAATAACATGGCGATGAGTTCGCTTCCTGTTAACTCATGTTCAATGCGACAAATGTCTTGAATCATTTTCAATCCTTTCGCCGTTTTGGTATTGCGAAGGTGTTGTTCAATGCGCTTTTTGATATTGATACTCTTCCCAATGTAAATCAACTGATTGAATTCATTGTACAGCAGATAAACACCAGTCTTGGAGGGAAGATTATCAATCACATCCAAACTTAAATTCGGATGAATGGATTTTGGATTGAGTTCTTGCTGAATGAACGTACTCAGGTTCGTTGGATCCTTATGGTAAATCAAATGAAATAGCTCCACCGTTGCTTTTGCGTCTCCATCCGCTCGGTGTCTCGCATTGTTGTCGATGCCGATTTCACGACATAACTTACCAAGGCTGTAGCTCGCATGTCCGGGAATGACGTAACGCGAAGTGCGTACGGTGCACAAATGCGGCAACCTGAAGTCATAACCCAAGCGACGAAATTCACTGCGAAACATGCCATAGTCAAACGCCACATTGTGTGCAACAAAGACACAATCGTTCGTGAATTCAATGATTTCCTTTGCCAATTCATAAAATTTCGGAGCATCTGCCACCATCGAGTCAGTAATTCCGGTTAAACGAACGATGAATTCAGGAATGGGCTGTTCTGGATTTACCAAGGAAATAAACGAATCGATGATTTTTTCACCATCGTATTTGTACATCGCTAATTCAGTGATTTTGGAGTCTTTGGTATTCCCTCCCGTTGTTTCCACATCGACAATGACAAAATTCATGCCTGCGAAGTTAGGAAAAGGTTTGACATGCGATTTTGACAAGCACATCAATTTTACGTATTTTTGAAAAAAAAGAACACAATGAAACTGATTTTGAGTATTTTATTCCTTTGTGTGTCCATGATTTCGATGGCCCAAAGTAACTTAACCATTTTTAATAATGGTGGACAGCAATTTTATGCGATTTTAAACGGCATCAAACAAAATTCGCAGCCGCAAACGAATGTCTATATTTCGGGCATAAAAAATGGAGGTTATTCCTTGAAAATTATTTTTGCTGATGGAAAAACGCCAGATGTCAATAAAAACTTCTTCTTGGATGAGCCCAGTGATATTACCACGCGAATTACCTTTAAAAAAGGAGTGGGTAAACTTCAATTGGTGAGTTTAGTACCGACAGCTGGAGTTGTTTCTCCAGGTGCGGTGGTTTATCGTCCGACGGACACAGCAGTTTATTCAGACGCGGTTGTTCAAACCACAACGGTACAAACGACAACTGTTCAAACGACCAACGGAACATCCAATGCAAATGTTCAAGTTCCTGCGAATGGTTCTGTGAACATGAATGTCAATGCGACTGGAATGAACCAACAAACGACGAATCCAAATGCAAATGTGAACATGAATGTGACGACTACAGGAACAACACAGACGCAAACGACACAGAGTGGAAATGTTGGCATGAACGTGAACGTGAATGCTTCCGGAACAGGTATGAATCAGTCTCAAAACAACCAAAATGGAAATGCGAACATCCAAATGAATGTTTCTGGTAACGGAATAGATCCGAACATGCAAGGAGGAAATGTCGGCATAAGTATTAACGTGAATGGAATGGATCCAAACATTCAAAATGGAAACATGGGCGTAAACATGAACGTGAATGCAACAGGAATGGAACAACAGCAAGTGAATCCAAACGCCAATGTGAACATGAATATGAATGTGAATGCAACTGGCATGAATCAAACCTTGACTCCTTCCAATAACGCAAATGTGCAAATGAATGTCAATTCAAACGCAGCGCAAAACACTTATGGTAATAACGGGAATGTTCAAATGAATGTAAATGCAAGTGGCATGAATTCCCAACAAACATCAGGTCAAACAACCATCACCACAACGACCACTACCACGACCACCAACAGTGGTTCCAATTTGAACTACAATGGATCAAATCAAGTAAATCAAAACAATTCCCAAACCACGAATAACCAATCATCCGCTATCATTTCTTGTAATCGTACCTTGACAAATCTTCCATCTTTCTTGGAAGAGTTAAAGGATCAAAATTTTGAAGATGACCGTGTCGAAGCAGTGAAATTAGCCTTAAAAAACACCTGTTTAACTACGGAGCAAGCGGGAAAAATCATTGAGTTATACAATTACGATGACAACAAATTAGAAGTCGCGAAATTTTTATCTGATCGTTTATTGGATCGTGAAAATGCCACATCGCTAGCCAAATTCATGTCTTTTGATTCCAGTAAAATGGAATACAGAAAATACGTAGCTAGTCATTAATTGTATCTTAAAAAAAATCCCTGCTGTTGAATACGGCAGGGATTTTTTTTAAATATTGATTTCTTTATCCTTTGAATGTCGAATTTTGTAATCGAAATCGAGGACTTTGTTTTCCTTTGGTTTCAGGTTAAAACTCCATTCGATAACGCCGGTTCGTTCATTCAAGCGTCCTTTCACTAAATTCGCTGACTCAATGGTAATGTCCGTGTTTTGTGTGATCGGAATTTGATCTTGAATTACGATGTCGATGGGACTCGATTTACTATTTCGAACTTCAATCGAATAGGCAAAGGTGCGTTCACGTTTGTCTTGTATGACTTTGTCCTTGCATTCTTTTTTCAAAAGTGTACGTTTCACCACAATATTTGGATCCTTGCCTAGGGATAAATTTAAGGTGTCTTCCATTCTTGTTGGGTCGATGTACGTTTCGCCAATGTAGGAGCCATCGAAGAAAATATTCGCTTTTGCTGGAATCAACTGCAGCTCGTCTAATTTCGTCATTTGTGCGACCAAGTACACGCCTGGATCCAATTTCGGTACTGCGTAATACTTGAAGGTCGTTGTTAAATCCGTTTGTTTAATCAAAACCATGTGTTGGTCGTTGTTAGAAGGAATCGAATACGGCAAATCGATTTTAAATTCCGCCGCAATGAGCATTTGAACAACTGTTGTGAAATTGGCAGCACTCAACGCATCACCGGAATCTTTTTGTGTAAAGGCATAGCCCATGTTCATTGCTTGTGTATTTATAAGGCCACTATTTGTTCCGGAAACAGTTACTTCTTGAAGTTTTCTTCCATAAGCTGCTTGATAATCGATGTACCATGGATTTAATTCTGGTTTCGTTTTGTTCGCATATGGATTATTCGTTGAAATGTTCAATCGAACATCGTTCCAGTCTAAACCTGAATTTTGGTGGACTTGTGCTTTGTAAGTCAGATTGATTTTTCCCGTTGAAGAATCGCTTCGTAAGTCGTAGAGTGGGGTCCAGCCGGCTTGTGAAATGACATACGAAAAACTCAATTTCCCACTGACGATTTCATTGGAAGAAAGCGTAATCACCACACGTGGAATTGCTTTGTTGCTTTCAACGTTTAACCTATTTCCATTCTGATAATTACGAAGTTCTTCTAATCTATCTTCCATTTCTTTTTTCAAATAGACCTTTTGCGCTTTTTTACGCTGTAATACCAACAGTTTTTTGTTGATTTCATTCATTTTTAAAGCGTAATAATCAACAGCCGATTTCAATAATTGAATGGAATCATTGACTTTTCCAGTTCCTTTCATCGAACCATTATTGCTTATGATGTACTTTGTCGCATTCAAGACACCAATTTCATCGTCAATTTCTTGAATGTCGAAAGTCCAAGAACGCAAGGAGTCTTCCAGTAAGGAAATACTTCTTTTTATTTTTAATGGGATTCCATCCTCCGTGACTGCAGCCGGTTGTGGATAATATAGGACATATTTTGAGTCTAAAATCACCACATTTCCAGTTGCTTTCACTTGGATACTTTTAGGGTCAATATAGGGACTTATTCCCTCAATGCTCACTTCAGTTACTCCGACTTTCGCGGTATAATTTGCTTTGTGATGTAACTGCGCTCCTTGAGAATAAACCGTTACTTCCGATAAACTTGCCTTAATGAGGTCTTTTTCTGTTGCCTGCGCTCTCCAGCTGAAAGTCGCTAATGCGGTAAATAAGAAGATTCTTTTCATGATTGTCTATTTTCACTTGCTTACAGGTGTCCAACTAAAAGGTTCATTTCACTCGTGAATTAAAGTAGGAATGTCCGTTTCCTCCATAAACATGCTTACCTTTGTCCTATGAAATTCAAGGACTATTCCCTTATTGATGAAATCAAAGACCAACTTGATATCCTCGGATTCAAGCGTCCTACCGATATTCAACACCGTGCTATTAAGCCCATTCTAGATGGAGAAGACGTCATGGCGGTAGCGCAAACGGGAACAGGTAAAACGGCAGCGTTTGTGATTCCAATGTTGCATAAATTCGCTACAAAAAGAAGAGGTACATACAAAGGAATTCGTGGATTGGTATTGGTTCCAACGCGGGAGCTTGCAAAGCAAATCTCGGATGTAGTTGTGCAAATTGGCGCGAAAACGTCCGTGAGTGTGCTCGGACTGTATGGGGGAGTGGAGCAGGATAAGCAGATTTCACAGTTGAAAAATGGCTTGGACATCCTCGTATCCACACCTGGACGCATGTTTGATTTAATCGCTCAAGGATTCATTGATCTTTCCAAATTGGAAATCTTGGTATTGGACGAAGCAGATTTGATGTTAGACTTGGGTTTCACCAAAGACATCCATGATGTGTTGAAGAAAATCCCTAAAAATCGTCAAACTTTATTTTTTACAGCCACCATTTCGAAGAAAATCAAATCCTTAGCCTACGATGTGGTGAAGGATGCGATACGCATTCAAATATCTCCAAAGAATCCTGTGTCTAAGAACGTAACGCATGCCGTTGCCTTTATAGAAATGGACGACAAACGATTCTTCTTAGAAAATATGATCAAGGAATATCCTGAATTTAAATTCTTAGTATTTGTACGAACAAAAGTCCGGGCAGAACGTGTCGTTGCCGCCATGGAGCGAGTGGGAGTGAAATCAGAGGCCTTGCATGGGGGGAAAGATCAAGAAGATCGCTTTGCGATTTTAGATCGATTTCGTTCCGCTGAAAATCATGTGTTGATTACCACAGATGTCGCTTGTCGTGGAATCGATATTCCGAATATGGATTATGTCATTAATTACGATTTACCAGATTCTTCAGAAAACTATGTCCACCGTTGCGGAAGAACTGGCCGAGGACAACAAACGGGACAAGCCTTGTCGTTTTGTAGTGAAGAAGAGGTGGTCTTTTTAGATGCTATTGAAGCCTATACTGGTGAAGAAATTTTACGCTACGACATCGATCAAAAAGACTATAGGTCCATCATTGAGGATACCGAAGATCTGAATTACAATTGGAAGAAACTCATTCAAGAAAATACAGATCCGAATGAATGGGATGGTTAATGCAACGTTGGAATTTTGCAATTCATTCCTTATTTTTGAGAAACCCTAAACAAAACATATGAAATCAATCAAACTTTTATTGTTTGTAGCCATTGGATTCACGTCCTTCGGACAAACAAAAACAATCAGTGGAGTCAAATTCCCACTAACGGAAAAAATCGGAAAAAATGAACTGGTTTTAAACGGTGGAGGACTCCGTGAAAAATACTGGATGGACCTTTATGTTGCTGCATTGTATTTGGATACAAAGTCAACAGATGCCAGCAAGATTATTTTTGGAAACGAGGAAATGGCCATTCACTTGAAAATTATTTCTAGCAGCGTTACCCGCGAGCGTTTCATCGAGTCTGTCAATGAAGGATTTGCAAATGCATCCTGCAAGGCTTCTGCGGATGAAAAGAAAAAATTCATCGCCTTCTTTTCAGAGGAGTTTAAAAATGGCGACATCATTCATTTTGATTACACGCCGGAGAAAGGTACGAAGGTGACCAAAAATGGCGTGGTAAAAGGAACTATTCCAGGATATGACTTTAAAAAAGCACTTTTTTCCATTTGGTTGGGGTCAAAACCGGCGGATGAAAACTTGAAAAAAGGAATGTTAGGAAAAGGATAGAATTTAATCCGATTATATACGATAAAAGACATCTTCGGATGTCTTTTTTTAATTTAACTCACGTCTATTTTCAAATTGTGACTAATATCACTTTTTGATTGGAATAGGTACTTTATCTTTGTACTGTAAATAATTGAAAGCATATGAAAATCGAACAAATTTATACTGGATGTTTAGCGCAAGGTGCTTACTACATCGTAAGTGGCAAGGATGCATTGATCATTGATCCTTTGCGCGAAGTGGAGCCGTATTTAGCACGTTTGAAGGAAGATAACGTTGAATTGAAATATATTTTTGAGACACATTTTCATGCTGATTTTGTTTCGGGACATTTAGATTTAAGCAAAAAAACAGGTGCTTCCATTGTTTATGGTCCAACTGCTGTTCCTGCCTTCGAATCAATGATTGCAGCGGATGAGCAGGTATTTGAATTAGGATCCATTAAAATCAAAGTATTGCATACACCGGGACACACCATGGAAAGTTCATGTTTTCTATTGATAGATGAACATGGGAAAGATGTGGCATTGTTCTCAGGAGACACCTTATTTCTTGGCGATGTTGGTCGTCCGGACTTAGCGCAAAAAGCGGCGGACATGACGCAAGATCAATTGGCTGGACTTTTATATGAGAGTCTGATGACTAAAATCATGCCCCTCTCAGATGACGTAACGGTTTATCCTGCACACGGAGCAGGTTCTGCTTGCGGGAAAAACATGATGAAAGAAACAGTGGATTCGTTGGGGAATCAAAAGAAAATGAACTACGCCTTAAATCAACCGAATAAAGAAGCATTTATTGCAGCCGTAACAGATGGACTATTGCCTCCGCCAGCTTATTTTGGTTTCAATGTGGCCATGAACAAAGGTGGGTATGCAAGTTTTGATGAGGTGAAAACACGTGCATTGAATCCATTGACACCGGAAGCATTTGAGTTAGTTGCTGAATCAACTGGCGCGCTGATTTTGGACACGCGTCCGGCGGCTGAATTTCACAAAGGTTTCGTTCCAAATGCCATCAACATTGGAATCAAAGGCGATTTTGCCCCATGGGTTGGCGCCTTAATCGGAGATGTGAAACAAGAACTATTGTTAGTGACTGATCCTGGTATGGAAGAAGAAGTGATCATGCGTTTAAGTAGAGTTGGATTTGATCAGGTACTTGGGTATTTGGCAGGTGGATTTGATTCTTGGAAAGCCAGTGGCAAAGAGACCGATCAAGTTCATCGCATTAGTCCGGAGGAATTTGCAGCGCAATTTGACGCAGAGAAATCTGTGGTTGTGGATGTAAGAAAAGAAGGAGAATATGCGGCAGAACATGTTTCGGAAGCCTATAGTAAACCGTTGGCATATATCAATGAATGGACAAAAGACCTGAATCCCGATGAACATTTCTTTATGCATTGTCAAGGTGGATACCGCAGTATGATTGCAGCGAGTATCCTTCAAGCAAGAGGTTATCGTAATTTTACAGAAGTAGATGGTGGATTTGCGGCCATATCGAAAACAACCATTCCAACGACCGATTTTATTTGTCAAAGTAAAGTCTTGAAATAGTGGAGTTAATCGGGTATGTTTCCGCCATTTTGATTGGACTCGTCTTGGGGTTAATCGGTGGGGGAGGTTCCATCTTAACTGTTCCTGTTTTAGTTTATTTGTTTCACGTTCATCCAAGTTTGGGGACGGGATACTCTTTGTTCATTGTCGGTATAACAAGTCTTATTGGTGTTGTTACGAAATGGAACGCAAAGGAAGTGGATGTGAAAACAGCAGTTTTGTTTGGCATACCTTCCATGCTTGCTGTTTTTTTAATTCGAAAGTGGATTTTGCCTCAAATTCCCGACCCCTTGTTTACTTTCGGTGATTTTCAACTGGCGAAGTCAAGGTTTATGATGTTGTTTTTTGCGATTTTGATGCTTTTTGCGGCCTTGAAAATGCTTCGTCCAACCAATGTCAACACAAAAGTCGCCCCAATTAACGGTCATTCGATTTCTCTGGCATGGCAAGGGCTAGTTGTTGGATTATTGACTGGATTTGTGGGAGTTGGTGGTGGATTCTTGATTGTGCCTGCGTTGGTCATGTTTAGTAAACTACCCATGAAATTAGCAATAGGAACATCTTTGTTCATCATTTCCGTCAATTCCTTGATTGGATTCAGTGGTGATGTTTGGAGTCAAGGTGACAAAATGAATTGGAGCTTTTTAGCCCTAATAAGTATGCTGTCAATTGTTGGAATTTTAATCGGTGGACAGTTGGCAAAGAGACTCGAAACGAAGTATTTACGTAAAGGATTCGCTTGGTTTGTGTTCGTAATGAGCATTTTTATTCTGACGAAAGAGTTATTTATACATTAATCGAATTCATATGCAAGCAGAATTTTGGAATGAACGCTACAAAGAAGAAGTATTTGCTTACGGGATGGAAGCAAATGACTTTTTGCAGGAACAAACCTTTCAAGCTGAATCAAAGATTCTATGTTTAGCCGAAGGAGAAGGAAGAAATGGCGTCTACTTGGCCGAACAAGGTCATGAGGTCACGTGTGTCGATTATTCAGAAGAAGGCGTACGAAAAATGACGCAATTAGCAGAGATGAAAGGTGTCGTGATTCATCCCGTTTGTGCAGATTTAAATGAGTTTGCTTTTGAAGAAAATACGTGGGACGGAATCGTGATTATTTTTGGTCACCTTCCAACAGAATTGCGCGAAAAAGTGCATGGACAATTTTACAAAGCACTGAAACCAGGAGGGAAATTAGTCTTGGAGGCATACCATAAAACGCAATTGAATTATAAAACAGGTGGACCAATGACCGACACGATGTTGTACTCAGAGGAAGAATTAAAGTCTGATTTTCATGAGTTTAAGAATTTGCAAATAACGCAACTTGAAAGAGAAGTTCATGAAGGCGAATTCCATTTCGGGAAAGCAGCGGTAGTGCAAGTGATTGCAATAAAGTGAGTTTTGGATGTTAGATGTCCGAT
>JAHEMQ010000043.1:22674-28014 GCA_024643555.1 Crocinitomicaceae bacterium
GTTCGATTTTCGTTTTGGAAGTAATATGAACCTTTTTAAGTTATTGTTGTATTTTCGTTCATGATTCGGTTTTTTGGTTTAGTTATATTCGTGTTTTCTCAATTCATCACCATTGATTTAACGGGTCAAGAAAACTGTCAATTTCAAACAAATATCCGAAAGGGAAGTAACTACGTTTTCTCTACCTATTTTGAGGGCGATTACAAAACGCCGTTGGAAGGAAAATGTGAATCCTTCATTCAAGGTCAACTATATGAACGACGTGAGTTTCTACATGGACATTTGATTTTGGAAGAAGCGAATTTTCAAGATGGCAAACCACGCATCATCCTCAAAACATTTACTGATCGTTCAGATGGAGTAATTGCGGAACTACGTAGCTATTGGGAGAATGGTCAGCCGGCGATGTATTGTGTTTATTACTTGGATGAAACGGGACGTCGCTGCATGAAACAAATCGATTATCATTTGAATGGGAAAAAACGCTTCGTTCATTCGTATGCGTTTGTCCGTATAAGTGAAATCAATGAATATGAAATCAAAAATCATCCTCCTCATACCATCGATGACGAAGGATATACTTCGCTGCTAGTCGAATTCGGAGACGAAGAGAATTATTCAACGGATGGTGTGTTAATGAGTCGTTTTCACCATAAATTAATTTTAAGCGAATCCTCCAATGATTCATCCAAAGATGGGCCATTCACAGAATTTCATGAAAATGGAAAGGTGAAAACAAAAGGGCGTTATAAAGATGGAAATCCAGATGGAGCTTGGGTGGGATACAATTATCTTGGAGTGAAAAACATGGAGTTGACCTACAAAGACAATATCCTTCAAGGCTATTACCGCACATGGTTCGACAATGGTCAATTACAAACGGAACATTTTTATGATGTAAACTCAAATCATCCGTTTCTGCCCTCCAAAAAGGAATGGAACGAACAGGGAAAATTGCTTTTGGACCTTGTTTTGGATAATGAAGGAAATGGATATATTAAAAAATGGAACGACCAAGGAATCATCCTTTATGAAACAAGGATCAAAGCCAATGATTACAAAAAAGACATTGAAATAGAACGTTTTCAAGATGGTCAAATAAAATCCATATTGAATCATCACCCATTTGCGGACACATCATTTGTATCTTATTTTGGAAATGGCTCTTTGGCAGCGGTTCATTGCGTAGAATATAAAAATGGCGAAAGATTTAAGAACATTCAAAAAGAATGGTTTTCAGATGGCAAGTTAGCCCTGGAAGTGGAAGTGAATTGTGGATCTCCGATGACCAACCTTTCTCAACGAAACTATTACCCGAATGCCCATTTAAAATCACAAATTCTTCAGAAAGGAACAGAACGCATCGAAGAAATCTATGCTTCGAATGGCATTAAAATTCGTTCGCGTCAAACCGTGGATGGGAAACTAGAAGGTCCCTATCAAGAATTGGACAGTTTGGGGAATATACTCGTTTCCTATTCATATACGAATGGATTAAGAAATGGAGCTTGCCGACGTTACAACAACAAACAAGAATTGATTTTTTACCAAGAATACGAACGTGGTTTTTCGATTCAGACAAAAAATAAGGTCAATGATAAACGTAAATTAGCTTCCTTATCTGAGACTGAGCGCTCCAATGTATATGGATTAGCGCATCAGCAAATCTTTCGAACCAATAAAGAACATTATTCAAGAGCGGAAATTGATTCCTTGGCGCAATGGTACTCCTATGTCATGGATTGTCAGCCGTTTTCCAGCTTTACTTTTCCAAGTACCGATGTAGGTGAACAATTGTTGTTTCTTCGACTTCCCGAAGGTGCTTTTCCTGGATTACTACAAGGAGACACTACGAATTACCGGGTGAAAGAAATCGTAAAGTCCTTTGCGAAATTAGCTTGGAAAATGCCAGTATGGAATTTGGAAAATGGAAGCTATGTGGCGAAAATCCATTTAGAAGGTTTGTATTCACCACAAATATTGAACACCTATTTCCCGAATTGTCAGAGTTGGATGGAATTCGCTTACACGAAAGGAAATCCGATGGAACAACAAATTGATTATGGATGGAAACAAGTTCGTAGACAGAATAGAATCCACATTTCACGTATGAACGCTTTTTTGATGCGTGCTGAACTCGTGATTCCATTCGGTTCGATTTCTTTATTGCTTTATTCGGATGGTGAAGTGGAGGTGGAAAATCAGCAGTTTACCAATGAAGAATTGTTAAAAGATAATTCAAATATCATTCATGAAATTGGCTGGGACTAAATCATTTATTTTGCTCATAAGCATCCTATTATCCGGGATGAGTTATGCGGATTTGCGTATGCCTGAATTGACGATGGAATTGATTCTGAAGAAATCGATGCACCAAAATCATGAAATCATTCAGTTTGAGGTAAAATTCACCAATCAAACCGATCGTGATTTGAGTGTTATCCTTCCCGGAAGTCAGAACAAGGGACTACGCATCCTTCAGCTTCAAGTGTTTTCGGTGAATACAGAAACTAATTTTTACACCAAAGTTTTTGAGAGTCCATTGGAATTAAAAATGGACACATCGTTCATTGGTTCGGTTTGTTTTAAGCGCTTGAAAGCTTATGAGTCTGTGAGCATTCCCTTGTTTGTAAACGACAGCAGTAACGCACGAAAGTACATTTATTCCAATGACACTTTTCCAGATTTTCCGGATGGAAACTATGAAGTCATTGCACATTACAACCCATTTGGTGAATCTTTAGCACCCTATGTTTTTCAAGCGTATGATCACCATGGTCGGAACGTGGAAGATTCCTTAAATCCTGAGAAAATGCAAATCGATGCTTCAGGAATTTACAGCAATTATGTGCAATTGACGATTGATGCTCAGTCGAAAACAACTTCAAAAGCAGAAGAGCAAGCCATATGCTCAAAGTCATGTCGCTTTTGTCGACACATTGAGGAGGAACAATGGAATCGTGTCGAAAGGGGCATCAAACATCGTGTGCAGGACATTGCGCTACATCATAACGTACGCTTTTTATTTCATGGTCCAGATGCGGTTATTTTGACCTTGCCGGCTTATTATTCGAGGCAAATTGTTTTTGAAACGAAGCATGGTATTGTCTACAAAGAATTGACGTGGCAGATTGGTCAGGTATTTCCGTTCAGAAATTTCATTCATAAATGGAGTCAACTCCTATTTCACTGGAATGCACCCATTCAAACCAGTACTTCTAGGTCCTTTCGCTTGATTTCAATTCAATAGGCAACTGTCTTAGAATATGGTCGTTATGTGAACAGTAAATTGTAACTTTATTGCTATAAATCATCAACTAATGAAAAAAAATCTATTTAAATCCTTTGTTTTAGGAATTTCTCTTTCGCTAATTTCAGCATTTTCCTTTGGACAGTTGAACATTACGCCAGCAAGTGGACCGAACGTTTGTGACGGAACAGCAGCTATTTCAAATCCTTCTGGAGTCATTCTTTCATCCATCACATGGTATGGAAATGGTGCAGTGATTGCTTCTGGTGTATATCAAATCGGTAATTTGTGTCCAGGGTATTATGGTGTATTTTACAATCAAACCAATCCTGCGGGAGGAATTGATTCTTTGAATGCGACATTTGTGATTTCAGGAGGAATGAATCCATGTGCGAATTTCAATGTGACTTTAACAACTGTTCCTTGTTCAACAGTGAGTTCAAATGATGGTTCTATTTCACCGAATGTGACAGGTGGAACCGCTCCTTATTCGTATCAATGGAGTCAAGGATCTGTTACGCAGGATATTATAAACCTTATTCCAGGATTTAACTATTGTGTGAATGTTACTGATGCCACTGGTTGCCAAATGTATGTATGTGATTCCATGACGGTGTTAGGTGCAAATGCTGGAGACACGCTTGTCGTGAATAATGCGAATTGTGGTCCTGCAGCAGTTGGAAATTTCGTGCAACAATACGAGGATTGTAATTTCAATTTCAATGCGTGTACGTCGGCTTCAATGACTTCATCGACGATGATCGGAAATGACACTCTTCAAACAGTATGGACCTTTGTTGATTCGATGAACGTTACGATTGGAACGTATACGATCAATTACTATATTCCAAACGGAATGGCGAATGGCTGTGTAAATCTTCAGTTTATTCTTTATTGTCCGATTAAATCGAGCAACATCAAAACAATCGTTGTAAATGACATGCTTCAACTCAGTGGTTTATCTGAAATCGTTAAAAACCCATTTACGGTGATCAATCCAATGGGGGATGAATTAACGGTTGAATTTGATGAGGTGACTTCTGGAACGATGCGTTTATTCAACATGAATGGTCAAGTGGTGAAGTCGCAATCCTTGACATCTGTTCAACAAACTTCAATTGTTACAACTAATTTACCGGCAGGAACATACTTCTTCCAATTAGAAGTTGGATCAACGGTTTATACGCAGAAAGTCATCAAATAAACGTAAATAGAAACTATTCAAATGCCCTGACGGTAAACGTCAGGGCATTTTTTATGCGATATGAATTCCAAAGGTCGTCAGAAGTCCTGCAAGTCCATCTTGACTGAATTGCGCACCTTTCATGCGGTTACTCGAAGGGTCAATGATGAATCCTTGTGCGCCGACAAAATTGGACTTCTCTAAGTTGCTTTGTTGGAAAACAGAACCAGATAAATTGCATCCGTCAAAGGAAACACCTTCAAGACCAGTTTCTGTAAAATCCACTTCGATCAAGCGACAATTGGAAAATTTTGAACCTTTCAAAGGACACTGGTAAAAGAAGGAATAGTCTAGGGTACAGGATTCAAATGTACATTTCAGTCCATACGGATTGCAGTCTTCGAAATGTATTCCCATCAACTTGCAATCGCGAAAATAGACGTCGCGCAGGGAGGTTTTCTTGCTTCGAATCGAGCTTAGGTCACAGTTGATGAATTCACACTCGACAAAGGTGAAATTCGATAAATCCGCACCGTTGAATTGACAGGACTGAAAGACACAATTTTCGTATTCAGCCGTTCTGAGTTCTTCAATCGTGAGACCATCAAAGGTTTGATCCGTTACGTAATCCATTAGTGTATACGCTGAATTAACACAAATTGATCAAAGGCTATGCGCAACATAAATACATCTGGATTGTGAGGAAAGGTAATCGTACCATCTGCATTTCGAGTGTAAGACACTGGTATTTGTTGTCCAGAAAGATTGATGGCTTCAATGTTCAAGACATCAAACATACGCGTTTGACAAACGAATTCACCTTGCAGATTTTGATAGAAATAAGGCGTTTGTGTCTTGATTTCATGCAACGAAACGGTGTTTACCGTAATTTGTTGCTGTACGGTAT
>JAHEMQ010000090.1 GCA_024643555.1 Crocinitomicaceae bacterium
TGGAACTCACACAAGTCGACGTCGATCGCATCATCGAAATGGCATGGGAAGATCGTACACCATTTGAAGCTATTTTTGCCCAATTCGGAAGAACGGAAACTCAGGTTATTGCCTTGATGCGCAAGGAATTAAAACGAAGTAGTTTTATTCTATGGCGTGATCGTGTGAACAGTGGCGTGAGTTTAAAACATGCCAAAAAACGAAATCCAGAGATTCAACGCTTTAAATGTTCTCGACAAACAAGTATTTCGATGAACAAAATCAGCAAGCGCTAGATGAACTTTCCGACGAAATACAGCGAAATTATCGCGCGCATCGAAAGCATCGACCCCATAAAATATGGGGAGACGCGCAATTATTTAGAAGGAGCAGTGACCTATCTTTCTCCCTATATTTCGAGAGGAGTGATCAGTACCAAAATGGTATTGGATAAAATCCTGGCTAAAGGATATCAACTCGAGGAAATAGAAAGTTTCGTCAAAGAATTGGCTTGGCGCGATTATTTTCAGCGCTTGGCTCAGGTTCGAAATTTAGAACAAGACATTAAATTCCCCCAAGTGGATGTCGCTCATCATGAGATTCCATTGGCGGTAATCAATGCCCAAACGGGAATTCAAGCTGTGGATGATGCCATTGAACAATTGTATGCACATGGGTACATGCACAATCATTTACGCATGTATACCGCCGCATTGGTAACGAATATCGCAAAATCACATTGGTTATTGCCTTCAAAATGGATGTATTATTATTTGCTTGATGCAGATTTTGCGAGTAATCGTTGCAGCTGGCAATGGGTATGTGGAGCGAATAGCAACAAGAAATATGTGGCCAATCAAGAGAACGTGAATCGATTCGCGGGGACGCAACAGCATGGAACTTTTCTCGACAAACCTTATGAATACTTACCCCCAACAAAAATTCCCCAAGAACTTTTGGAAACGGTAGAGATTCGATTGGAAACTCAGCTTCCAGATGCTGAAAAAATTCAAATTGATGCAACGCTTCCGACTTTTCTCTACAATTTTTACAATGTAGATCCTAACTGGCACTTTGGAGAAGCAGGAAATCGAATTTTATTACTCGACCCTGCTTTTTTTAAAGAGCATCCGGTTCATACAACGGTCATCCAATTTGTGTTGGAACTAGCGAAGAATGTGTCTAACATACAGCTTTTTGTTGGGTCCTTTCAAGAGCTAAAGGAGACTTATACCTTAAATTCCATTTACTTCAAAGAACATCCTTTAAATATTGGATATTCTGGAATAGAGGAATCTCGCGATTGGATTTCACCAGAAATTACAGGATATTTTCCATCCTTTTTTGCGTATTGGAAATCCTTGAAAAAAGAACTCATGAAAATCTACCAAACGTATGATCATTGATGCTACACAATTAAGTCAATTCGAAAGCCGCTATCGAGCAACTTTGATTAATTCCTTAGCTGGAATCAAGCAGGCTTTTTTGATTGGATCAAAGTCTTCGGACGGCATTTCCAATGTGGCCATTTTCAATTCTTTAATGCATATTGGGGCGAATCCGCCCTTGTGGGGATTTGTTTGTCGGCCAGATACGGTTCAGCGCGATACCTTACGCAATATCCTAGAAACAGGACACTACACATTTAATTTCGTTCATCAGGACGATGCAGAAAAAGCACACCAAACTTCCGCGAAATATGCAAGTGAAACGTCTGAATTTGAGGCATGTGGCTTACATGAGTATTCTCTTTCAAACTTTCCGGCTCCATTCGTTACAGAAAGTCCAATTAAAATTGGAATGAAATTCGAAGAAAAAATAGACATTGCCATCAATGGAACCATACTCATCATTGGAAGCATTCAGTTCATCGATCTTCAAGAGGAATGGTTGTCCTCTGACGGATTCGTGGATTTAGCGAAAGCGAAAACTTTAACATGCGCTGGATTGGATGCCTATTTCGAAGCTCATTTATTACAGCGTTTATCGTATGCTAAACCGGAAAAATGGCCCAACAAATTGTAGACAAAGCTGAAATTGTCATTGTTTGGTTCAAGCGTGATTTGCGTTTTACGGATCACGAAGCCTTATTTCATGCTCAAAAACAGCAGCTTCCCATCCTTTTGTTGTATTGTTTTGAGCCTGATCTAATGACATACCACGATAGTGATGTTCGTCATTGGCGTTTTGTTCATCAGTCCTTGCGTGAAATGAATGAGAAATTAAATGAACTCCATTCACAGATTTATCTTTTTCATGCCGAAGTACTTTCTGTTTTCAAAGAATTGCAAAAGCGGTATGTGATTCGAACACTTTATTCTCATCAAGAAGTAGGAAATATGATTTCCTATAAACGAGATATAGCAGTTCAAGCCTTTTGTCGAGAGCAGCAAATTACCTGGAACGAGTACACGCACAATGCTGTTCAACGTGGAGGCAACACTCGTTTGGACTGGGAAAAACGGTGGAAGTCCATCATGACACAGCAGCCTTTTCTCGTTTCTGAAACAAATTGGAACTTGCTCAGTCTTGATGAGGAATTTTACCGTGAAATCCAGGGGCCTAATTTAGCCCAAGAGATTACGACTGATTCGGGCAATTTCCAACCTGGCGGTGAGTCCTATGCATGGAAATATTTAGACAGTTTTTTGAAAAAACGAAGTGTGAATTATGCCAATCACATCTCGAAACCAGCGTTAAGTCGGAAAAGTTGTAGCCGTATTTCTCCGTATTTGAGCTATGGAAATATCAGCATGCGAATGGTTTATCAATATACAATGCAGCATTACAAAACGTCAGGACATAAACGCGCCTTGACTCAGTTTATTTCTCGCCTGCATTGGCACTGTCACTTTATTCAAAAGTTTGAGGATGAATGTCGCATCGAGTTTGAACCATTTAACAAAGCGTATTTAGGGAAAGTATACCCGAAAAATGAAGCCTATTTAAATGCTTGGCACGCTGCAAAAACGGGTATTCCATTGATCGATGCCTGTTTACGATGTTTGATGGAAACAGGATACGTCAATTTCAGAATGCGGGCGATGTTAGTCTCGTTTTTTGTGTTTAACCTGGGTCAAGATTGGCGTGAACTGCATTTTCTAGCGCGATTGTTTCTCGATTACGAACCGGGAATTCACTATCCACAGATTCAAATGCAGGCTGGTTTAACAGGCATGAACATCATTCGCATTTACAATCCAATCAAGAACTCAAAAAAACATGATCCTGTAGGAGAATTCATTCGAAAATGGGTTCCTGAATTGGCGAATATACCAACGGAATTCATACACGAACCTTGGCTTCTAAGCGAGATGGAACAAACGCTTTATGCTTTTCAAATTGGTGTGGACTATCCTGCTCCGATTGTGGATTTAGAAGCGACTCAGAAAACGGCTAGTGAAGAGGTATGGTCATTTCGTAAAGATCTGGCTGTAAAAAAGGATGCAAAACGCATCTTAAAAAAACATGTTAATCCGCGAAAATGAAGCAACGAAAAAAGAGTGACTTGCCACAAAAAATATGTACCACTTGTCAGCGTCCGTTTACTTGGCGTAAAAAGTGGGAAAAGGTCTGGGAGGAAGTGAAATATTGCAGTGATCGATGTCGCACCACTAAAAATCAGTTATGAACGTTGGACTAATTTTCCCACATCAATTGTTTGAGGCAAATCCCTTGTTGTCTTGTTGCGATCAGATTTACTTAATCGAGGAGCAATTGTATTTTCGTCAGTATTTTTTTCACAAGCGGAAAATTGCTTTTCACCGTAGCTCGATGAAACATTATGAACGGTATTTACTGGGACAACAGATGAGCGTCAAGTACATTTCAAGCTCGGAGGAAAATGCTAATATTCGCTTATTGATACCACAGTTGAAATCCATGGGAATCAATCAACTTACGTACATTGATACTACCGATCATTGGTTGGAAAAACGGATTAGTGAGGTGAGTAAAAGTCAAAATCTAATCGTGACGAAGTTGCCGAGTCCGATGTTTCTGAACGACATCGATCTTTTAGCACAAAAGAATGCTTCCAAGAAAAGGTTCTTTCAAGCTGATTTTTACAAGCAACAGCGCATTCAACGCGGGATTTTAGTGGATGAAAATCAGTTACCCCTTGGTGGAAAATGGTCATTTGATGAGGAAAATCGTTCCAAGTTTCCAAAACAAGGAATCCCTCCAAAAATAGAACAACCAAATTTGGATGATGTCGATTTAGAGGCGATTTCGTACGTCAATGCTCATTTTTCGGAGAATCCCGGAATGTTGGATGGAGTCATTCAGTATCCAACTACCTTTGACACGGCCAAGGCATGGCTGCAGGATTTTCTCGAACATCGTTTCGCAGATTTTGGAACCTACGAAGACGCCATGGTCAAGGAAGAATTGATCTTGCACCATAGTGTCTTAACACCCATGTTGAATGTTGGACTTTTAACACCACAGGTTGTCTTGGAAGAGGCCATTTCCTTTGCAACAAAGCAGCACTTCCCGTTGAATTCTTTGGAAGGATTCGTGCGTCAAATCATAGGCTGGCGAGAGTTTATCCGAATGGTTTACGAATGTAAGGGAGTAGAAGAACGCACTCGGAATTATTGGGGATTTACACGGAAAATTCCAGCATCATTTTGGAATGGAACAACCGGAATACCACCCATTGATTCTACCATTCAGAAAGTGCTTCAAACAGGTTATTGTCATCACATTGAGCGCTTGATGGTCCTAGGTAATTTCATGTTGTTGTGTGAATTTGACCCAGATGAAGTCTATGAATGGTTCATGGTGTTCTTCATCGATGCGTACGATTGGGTGATGGTTCCAAATGTTTACGGCATGAGTCAATTTGCCGATGGAGGACTAATGTCAACCAAACCATACATCAGCGGCAGCAATTACCTCATGAAAATGAGCAATTTCGAAAAGGGCGAGTGGCAGTCAATATGGGATGGACTTTTTTGGCATTTTATGGACAAACAGCGAAATTTCTTTTTGTCGAACCCACGTTTAGGGATGTTAATCCATACATTTGATAAAATGCAAGTAGAAAAACGCGAAGGGCACTTGTTGAAAGCAAAAAACTTTTTAGCATCCTTGGATGCCCAACTAAATGAATAAATGGACATGAATTCAAAGGCACGAATACAAGCGCTCATTGAGCATTTCGATTTGCAGGCTCATCCGGAAGGCGGATACTACAAAGAAACCTATCGTAGTGTCGAGACGATAGATGGTGAACAGTCTCTGATGACGTCAATATTGTTTTTGCTCACCTCTGATAACGCTTCAAATTTTCACCGCATTCAAAGCGATGAACATTGGTACTTTCACGAGGGGAGTCCGCTGGTTGTCCATGTCATTGGCGAAAGCGGTCATGAGCAAAGACTTTTAGGACTCGATTTA
>JAHEMQ010000091.1 GCA_024643555.1 Crocinitomicaceae bacterium
AATTTCTGACAATACATATTTTTGAAAAGACCGCATTGCGGTCTTTTTTCATTCCATAGTATACCATGAAGAATCAAGAAGCCATTGAAAAAAGAAGAACCTTTGGGATTATTTCGCATCCCGATGCGGGTAAAACCACGCTAACGGAAAAGTTGTTGCTTTTCGGTGGTGCCATTCAAACAGCTGGTGCCGTTAAGAACAACAAAATCAAAAAAAGCGCGACTTCGGATTTTATGGAAATTGAAAAGCAGCGTGGAATTTCCGTTGCGACTTCCGTAATGGCCTTCGAATACAATGGGAAACAAATCAATATCTTAGACACTCCTGGACACAAAGATTTTGCGGAGGACACATTTCGTACCTTAACGGCTGTCGATAGTGTGATTCTGGTGATTGACTGTGCAAATGGGGTAGAGGAACAAACACGAAAGTTGATGGAAGTTTGTCGCATGCGCAAAACGCCAGTGATTATCTTCATCAATAAAATGGACCGTGATGGGAAGGATTCATTTGAATTATTAGATGAATTGGAACAAAGCTTGGACATCAAAGTACGTCCTTTGACTTGGCCAATTGGCATGGGTGACCGCTTTCAAGGGGTTTACAACATCTACCAAAAAGGATTGAATCTTTTCTCTGCAAACAAAACGAAAATTTCAGACGATGTAGTATCTATAACGGATATTCAAGATGCAGCATTAGATGAAATCATTGGCGAAAAGCCAGCAGATGAATTACGAGAGGAACTGGAAATGATCGAAGGCGTTTACGATGCGTTTAGTCGCGAGGCCTACCTCGCTGGAGATGTTGCTCCAGTTTTCTTTGGTTCAGCGGTAAATAATTTCGGTGTCAAAGAATTATTAGATACCTTTTGTGAGGTTTCTCCATCCCCTCGTGGACGTGAAACGGATAAGCGTATGGTTGAGCCGGGAGATGATCAATTCTCTGGATTTGTCTTTAAAATTCACGCAAACTTAGATCCAAAACACCGCGACCGTATCGCATTTCTACGCGTAGTGTCCGGTAAATTTGAGCGCAATACCTTTTATCAGCATGTGCGTTTAGAAAAAAAACTAAAATTCCCGAATCCAACTTCTTTCATGGCGCAGGACAAAAGTGTCATCGATGAGGCCTTCCCAGGTGATGTTGTGGGTTTATATGATACCGGAAACTTTAAAATCGGCGATACATTGACGAGTGGAGAGGTAATGATGTATAAAGGTATCCCTAGTTTTTCACCTGAAATATTCCAGGAATTAGAAAACTTAGATCCATTAAAATCGAAACAGCTTGAGAAAGGAATCCGACAGTTAATCGATGAAGGAGTTGCACAATTATTCGTTCAACAACCTGGAAATCGTAAAATTGTTGGAACGGTCGGACAACTACAATTTGAAGTAATCAATTACCGTTTGATTCACGAATATGGTGCAAATTGTCGTTTTGTTCCAAGAAATTACTTTAAAGCATGTTGGATTACCACCGATAACAATGAGCAGCTCCAAAGTTTCATGCGTGCGAAGTCCAATTACCTTGCAACGGACAAGGATGATAACATCGTTTTCTTAGCAGAAACGCCATTCCTTTTACAGATGGCGGAGCAAGACTATCCGGATTTGGTATTCCACAAAACCTCAGAATTTAAGTTGGAACTTTCTTAGGTTTAATGAGAACTTCAGCGATTGGATTTCTTAACCTTGGTTTAGGAAAAATCTGTGCTAAAACATGTATTTTTGAACAGTTAATTCAAAACGCATGGAAAGAAGAAATTTCATTACAAGATTAGGCCTAGGAATATCTTCCTTGGTTGCTTTACCTTTTGCATCTTGGTCTAAAGAAAAAGAAGACATGAAAGAAACACAAAACAGCATCAAACGCATTCGCGCACTAGGTTTCCAATGGGAAACGGCAGATCCTTTTTTATTCTGTGTCCATCACGAGGATTTCTTCCCGAAAGGCAATGCACAATTAGGACCTGATCCTAGTTTATTCAACGGTCGTCACATGGGACAAGATTTTATTGTCAAAGATGGATTCAGAATGTACCATGGCTCCACCGTTCCAGGTTTTCCTGGTCACCCGCACCGTGGATTTGAAACAATTACTGTTGTACGTACAGGTCTTGTAGATCACGCGGATTCTTTGGGTGCGGCGGGACGTTACGGAAACGGTGATGTACAATGGATGACCGCAGGAAAAGGTGTTCAGCATTCTGAGATGTTTCCACTATTGAATCAAGACAAGGATAATCCCTTAGAATTATTTCAAATCTGGTTAAACTTACCGAAAAAGAGCAAAATGGTTCAACCACATTTCAAAATGATTTGGTCTGAATCTGTCCCAAAATTCACTTCTAAAGATACAGAAGCAAATGAAAGTCACATTGAAGTTTTGGTTGGTAAATTAAACGAACACCGTTCCATCAGTTCACCCCCAAATTCGTGGGCAGCAGATGAAAATAATCATGTAGCGATTTACAACATCCACATGGAAGCAAATGCAGAGTGGACATTACCAGCAACGGATGCAGGTGTCAACCGCACCCTGTTTTATTACGAAGGAAATCGTTTAAACATCGATGGACAAGAAATCCCACATTACCATGCTGTAGAAGTGGATCCAACAATGTCCTTGACCTTAAAAAACAACACAGAAACTTCTAAGGTTCTTGTTTTACAGGGACGTCCAATCAACGAGCCTGTTGTGCAACATGGTCCCTTTGTCATGAACACGAAAGAAGAAATTTATCAAGCATTCGAAGATTACCAGAAAACACAATTTGGCGGATGGCCCTGGTCTCGCTATGATCAAGTACACGCTTCCTCAGAAGGACGCTTCGCTAAACATGCCGACGGACATATAGAAAAACCGAAGGGGTAGGGGGTGTTGTTTTGTGAAAATGTTTAAAACATCAATAGCTTTGATTAATAGATCAAATTATTTTGATGAATGAATTATTTATTTCGAGGTATTTCAAAGACAAATAAATAGCAGGTGGCATTAGCCAATGAATAAGTGTGATTATTGTATTCAATGAATTTTTAGGAATATTTTTCTTAATGATTCTTGTATTAGTTCTAATCTCAAATCGCACATCCGGTATTCTAATTAACATAAAGGTCAATGCAACGAAAGCTAAACCAATATTGAAGTAGTAATAAACAGAATACAAATAAATCAATCCGAGTACTAAGAAAGCATATGCCAATGGCTTTAAACCAGTTTTATCCATTTTTGATCGTTCGATCAGTCTTTCTGTGGAAATTTTATTTTTCACATCCAAAATAGGATCATAGAATCCGTTCACTATAAATCCTATGATATTGGTAGAAAATAGCAGTAAAATAAAATAAAGTCCAGCTGTGTAAAGTAATGTGACCATTTATGTTTTTTAATGTTGAGAATAAGGCATATTTTTACTGCAGCTTCGCATAATTTCATTTACCATTTTATTTGGACTACTTCCAATACCACCTTGATAAGTAAATGCGTAATTCCAAATCATTTTACTTTGACTACAATCGTTTATGGTTAAATTTACACCTACTTCATTTGTAGCGGTACCAACTCCTACTAACAGGGAAAGTGCAATAGCGGCTCCTTCTGAAACTGGTTTGGATAGTTGAAAATTAGAAACGATATAGCCATCCACATGTAAAATCGTGCAGATTTCACTTGATGTTAAAGGTGTATCTGGATAGCCAGCTTTCGCCAATAGGGCATTTGTGGTTTCAACATCCTGAATTTCCGGATGGAATGACCCTTGTGTTTTTCTTTTTAAAAACCAAGAAAACATTTCCTTTTGAAAATTCAATGATTCTGTTTTTTGTTGTTCAATCATTGATGCGGCATCAATTTTTTTACTTGCAGCTATGGAAACTTTTGGAGGGATGATGGCAAATGTTTTTTGTTTTTCTGCGAGCATATAGGCATCTTCGCTGAAGTAAATATCTGCACATGAGCTTAATGTTAAAATTGTAATAAGTAGTAATAAGGTTTTCATAAGATTAGAGTTTAATTAGATATTTTTCAAAAAAAACTTTAATAATTTATACAATCATTATAGCTTTAGCATAGTTCAAAACCTAATACTATTGTATAAATTTAAAATTTTACTACAAATGTACAATAAAAATGTACAAAACTGTACTAATATACAAGCGATTAATAATTATTTATTCAAAAGGCAATGCGCAATTTTGTTCCATGGAAGAAATTCACATTGGCAATGAAATTAAAAAGGTATTGGAGACAAGTGACGTATCCGTATCTGAATTTGCCAAGCGAATCAATAAGTCAAGGGGCAATGTGTATTCCATTCTTTCAAGGAAATCTATTGATACTGATTTACTACATTCCATAAGTCGTGTTCTAAATTTTGACTTCTTTCTATTGTTCTCTGAAACCTTTGAATCATTGAGTTATCGCCTTAAAACTCTTGAAAAAGAAAATTTAATGGTTTCGACTCTAAATGATTTGCTTTTGGAAAAATATGGTGAGAAGAAGTAGGTGTTTCAAATTTTTTGTTTTAAGAGATTTTTGAACTGTTATCGGTTTCTTAGTCATAAACAGGAACTACCTGAATCTTCAAAATGATACCCTTCATACGTTGATCTCAAAATAGGTGAGTTTCATTATTTCGACTAGTTATTTTGACCATAATTAAAATCTAGTTTGTTTCAATTAAATATTAACGTTTAGTCTTTCAGCCCTTTCTATATCTCGACGGCGTACATGCTTTTTTCCTTAAAAAAACTCGGTTAAAATAACTCAAGGACTCAAAGCCACAGTCTTGTGCAATTTTACTGACAGTGTCATCAGAATAGAGCAAAAGATGACAAGCTTCGTTGATGCGTAAATCGTTTAGGTAATCTGAAAATGTCGTGCTAGTGGCTTTCTTGAAGAACTTGCAGAAATTGCTTTCGGACATAAACACAAGATCAGAAACATGCTTGAGTGTAATTGAATCCGAATAATGATTTTGAATGTACGTGCACACTTTGTTGATGCGCGTTTCGAATTTCTTAGAAATGATGTTGTGATAAGAATTTGCACATAAGTTCGCCGCTGGTTTTTCGGTTAATTCCTGAAGGATGGATAATAAACTTAATACACTTTCTAGTTCTTTCGTTTCGCCAAGGGAAAGCAGTTTTGTATGGAGCAAAGTACATGACTCAAACCGAATCCCTTTTGCTGATTTTGCTAATAGTTCTTTGATGGACTGACCTTCGGTTAACCTTATAAATGGTTCTATGAATTCAACGGAAAATTGAATAACGATTGCTTCCGACGGACTCCCATCTTCGTTTTCACCCCACCAGGTATGCGGAAGATTACTTCCCAAAAGGACCAAATCACCGCTTGA
>JAHEMQ010000095.1 GCA_024643555.1 Crocinitomicaceae bacterium
TCTAATATGGTTAGTCGTTCGCTTGAAACCGTATGAATTCCAGGTGATTTCACTTGTCCAAGAACCGTAAACTTGAAGTTCTTGATTTCAATATTCACTACTGGATTCTCCACGTATTGCGCCAACTGTTCTTGCATAAATATCACGGCTTCTAAGCGCGTTTTTCCTGCCAAATGAACGAAACCCAACACTGGGAAATTAATGTTCCCATTGATGTCGATAAGGTAATTTATTCCGGACATCATCTGCATGTTTTGTCCACCTCCTGCATTTCCTGCTCCCGAGGAAAAGAACTGAAAGGGCGCCAATGCCTCTTGGTCGGTTCCACCAATCATGATGCTGAGTTGATCATCGACGCGCAATATCGGTGAATAGGTATTTTTTACTACCTGAATGCTGTCCGCTTCTGGCTTATGCAAATACACGAGTCGTTCGCGTATCTTACACGAAGTGAGGCTCATAAATAGGAGCAAAATGCCAATTGTTAAAAAACTAAGGGTACCGTTCTTTTTCATTTAATTTATTGGAAGAACAAAGGTAAGGAATTATGTGGGAATGTGCTAATGTGTCAATGTGCTTCCGCCTTGGCGGAAGCACATTGTTCATTTGTCTAAACCCCTTTATTCGGGAGTGCCATGCGCAGCTTGTGTAAAACAACAGCAAAAACGGCACAAAACCCTAAAAGCACACTCAAGGCTATGAGGTGGTTAAAGTATTCGGTGACAAAACCCATTACGATTAGGAGCAAGGAGTTCATGGAAATGATTACTGACGTTGCTTTTCGGTGGGTAAATTGAAAATAGTCCAAGATAACATGATGCACATGTGTACGGTCTGGCGCGAAGGGATTTCGGTTATTTTGCAGGCGAATGACAAACACGCGAATGGAGTCGAAAACGGGAGTGAACAAGGCAGAAATCATAAGGATCGGCAGGTTCGATGCATACGTCATATTGATGTTCTCCGCATAGTCCTTGGATAAAATATTGATAACAATGGCTGCAATGAGAAAGCCAATGAATAAGCTCCCTGTATCTCCTAGGAAAATACGCTTGTCCTTAGAAACGTTAAACCGCAAGAAAGCAATAAACGATCCAACCATGGAAAGACAAACGGCCATCATCATGTAATCATTCAAGGAATAATAGGTTATGGCGAAAAAGGTAAAAAACAATGCTCCCAAGGAGGAAGCGAGTCCATCAATACCATCAATTAAATTAAAGGCATTGATGTAAAAAATAACAACAAAGAAAGACAGTGGAATGCACACCCATGGTGCAATCTCATGAATTCCTAAAAAGCCATGTAAATCTGTAATTTGGAAATCTGGAGAAATAAACAACAAGGATGTCGCTATGACTTGCATCATGATTTTATTCCATGGACTAATTCCAGTTAGGTCATCCTTAAGTCCTGTAAAGAAAATCAACAAGCTAGACGGAATTAAAAACATGGCACGCGAGGTGACAAAAAACTGCTCCGCAATGCTAAGAATAAGTACTAAGATAATGAAAAACGTCACGCCTCCAAAACTAGGAACATGCTGCGAATGAGAGCTGCGGTCGTTCATTTTTTCGTAGAGTCGTTTGAGTTTCACCACTTGAATAATGACAGGTGTAACAAAGTACATCAGCATGAAACTTGTGGTAAAAAAGAAAGCCAATAAAAAAAATAAGTAAATATCCATGTAATCTTAGACGCGTTTTTTACGACAGAAGTTGAGGGTAAAATTAATTGTTAAAAACTATTTTTCGAATAGGAGGAATTCAAAATTATAGGGGAACTATACTTTCTCCTATTCTATTTTCTAGGAATCTGATCCGCCTTCCAGCGTGATTTCCTCGTTCCAATGTATGATTTTCATGCGTTTATCAACGTGGTGCTTTGTTTCGATGAGAATCTCTTCCATCGGTTTTCGCGTAATTAACGCAATTTTTATTCGAATGCTTTTGATAAAGGATTCCCTTCGTTTCTTTAAGGTTTCATAAGATAATCCTGCTTCATTGAAGTACTCATTCAATGCGGACAGTTCCATTTGACCATGTTGTTGAATCAAACACATGACTTCCCATTCACTTTCTGTAAAATCAACTTTGCGCAGTTTTTTTTGCGCACGGGTTAAGAAGGTCATTTTATGCAGTCGGCGGACATAGAACAAAAGCGTGAACAAGAAAAAATTAAAAATAAGTGAAAGCCACAACCAATCTTCTTTTGAAATTTCGCTGAGCACAGACGTTTTTTGGTAAATGGGAAACTCCCCTACTTTGAATTCCTGCAAGGACTTCAGGCTGCGTACTTTTACTTCAAAAAAGGAACGCTTGGAATCGGTACACGAATAAAGGATGTATTTATTCTGCTTGGATGGAACCAGTTGCAACATATTTAGCACGTAGGGATTTTCATAGGAAGTCCACTTATTCTCGTCGATGTTCAATTCAATTAAGCGATTTGCTTTTCGAAAAACCGAATTTTGTGTATGTGAATGCAACATGGATTGATTGTAGTTGGCCAATAACAATTCATTCAAGTTTCCCTTTTTCAACCAGGTCTTTTTCGTGAAGTCGTACTCCCAAACATCGCTTAACGTGGTTTGATTGATGTGATCAATGTGAAGACCACCAAGAATGTACAACTTATTTTTTTTCATTAAAAACAAGGAAATGGACCTTGGTGATGGACGATTGGTTCCATTAATAATGACTTCAAACCATTCTTTTGAAGAGGAGACATAACGGGAGAAAACGTTTTTATCTTGAAAAAAACCGTAGCCGCCAAACATGAAAACGCTTCCTTTCCATGCGACCATCGAAGCACCAAATTGATTGCGATGTGAAAAACTTATGTCGACGCGCTTGAAAATTCCCTTTCTTAACTCGTATACGCGTCCACAACCTGCCTCGACAAAATAATAGGTGTCCTTGTTCACCGGAAGCACACGTGTGAGGTTCATCACCTCACGGAAGGACTCATCTCCTTGGTAAGAATACGTATGTTTGATCCACTGCTTACTTCCCGGTTTCTGGGTGTAGTAATGTGTGGAATCGTCCAAAACAAAAAATTGGTCGCTGAATTCGTTGTAAGCGAGTTGCGGGGAAACAGAAGTACGAATCTGAGACCAAAGTATAGATGGGGAGATTAGGAGGAGGAAGAGGAATTTTTGCATTTTAGTTGTTCGTTTTTCGACTTTCGTTGTTCGCTTTTCGTTTTTCGTTTATGACATAGAAACCAGCCTAAAGACGTGTGAGGTCTGAGGTAACAATGTTGAAGGAAGGTTTATAGAAGTTACGCAAGTGTTATTTTGTGACAACGAATAGCTTGCCTCACTTTCGTTATTTATCGCAACCTACATTACAGTCATGAACATTGCGATGATTTTATATTAGTTTTTCAAAAAAAACTGCTTGAATTTACCCGCAATTTTACGAATTAAGACAAGTCGGTAATTTGGAATTTGATTCTTCTTTAACACGCGCAGGTCTTCTTTACTTTTGGCCAGCAGGTTCTGAACTTTCGAACTCGCGCCGCCTTGGCGCATGAGCATCAGTACCGTTGGAAGATAGGCAACTTTTATCTTGGGTTCTTGAAACACCCTTAGTATAAAGTCGTAATCGGCAGCAATCTTGAATTGCGTATCGAATTCTCCTACCTGTGTATAAATTTCCTTGCGCAAAAACAACGTTGGGTGCGGTGGCATCCAGCCTTTTTGTAGCATGTGCGGCGCAAAAGCCCCACTCTTCCAATGGCGCAGCACTTTTGTGATATCTGCAGCCTGCACGTACTTCAAATCGCCATATACAGCATCATTGCCTTGCATGGCTTTGAGCACCTCTTGAAACACGTTGTGGTTCGGGTAAACATCATCCGAATGCAACAAACCAATCCACTCACCTTTAGCCCTACTCACGGCCCTATTGAGCGCATCGTAAATACCGTGGTCTTTCTCAGAAACCCAACTAATGCGTTCATCATTGAGTTGCTCCAACCACGCCACTGTGCCATCGTTTGACCCACCGTCTTGCAGCACCCACTCCCAGCCTGTAAATGTCTGCGCACAAAGACTCGCGTAGGCGTCTTGGAGCGTGTGCAGGGAGTTGTAGGTAACGGTGATGATGGAGAGCATAGATAAAATTATCGCTTATATTTCAAACACATAGGCATCAAAAAGTTGACCATCATAGAAGATGCCCTTGGAAGATTTGACGCGGTAACCAACAGATAGAATCATATCTAAATTATAATGCTCCACCTGATATACTTTGCCATCTTGAGCAGTTGTCGCAAAATTTGCGACAACTGTTAATCAGTACTTGAATTTTGGTCTCTTGCTGATTTGACGTATAGAAAAACAGTTCATTTTGCATATAACGATTTTACTATCTACTAACGGCATTGAACAAAAAATATTTATTGGATACATTAAAGGCTACTTCCTCGATATCACCACATTCTCCATCACCAACATATCCAAGCTGGTGCGCAGGTAATTGTAGGTAACGGTGATGATGGAGAGGTGCATGTTGATGCTAATCAATTTTCACAATTGTGCAGATTTAAGGCATTTTATTGTGCACATTTAAGACTTTTTGTTGTGCACATTTAAGACATTTTGTTGTGCGGATTTTAGAATTTCCTCGATATCACCACATTCTCCATCACCAACATATCCATACTGGTGCGCAAATAACAGTTAATGGCCTCCACTGGGGCGTTCACAATGGGTTCGTTTTCGTTGAAGGAGGTATTGAGCAAAATGGGTACGCCGGTTTGCTTGAAAAACTCCGAAATGAGGGCGTGGTAGCGCGGCGAATACGCTGCATCTACGCTTTGCAGGCGCCCAGAGCCATCGGCATGGGTTACAGCCGGAATTTCGGCTTGTTTGTCGGCCTTGATCGGGAATACCTTTTCCATGAATGGTACGGGCTCGTCGAGCTCAAACCAATGCTTCACTTCTTCTTTGAGAATGCTCGGCGCAAAGGGCCTAAAGCTCTCTCTGCGCTTGATCTTGAGGTTCAGGATTTCTTTGGCATCTGTGCGGCGTGGATCGGCAATAATGGAGCGTCCACCTAAGGCTCTTGGACCAAATTCTGCTCGACCATTAAACCAGCCCACTACGCCACCATTGGTGAGGCACTGCACAATTTCCGGATACAACTCGGCATCTGGTAATTCTCTGTAGCTGAGTTCTAGACGTTCGCATTCTGACTTAATGAACGCATTGCTGTATTGGCAGCCGGTGTTGGCGTTAAACACCGCCTCGCTGCGCGCTTGTTTGGCTACCATGTGCTCTACCCAATAGGCAGAGCCCATCGAGATGCCGGCATCGTGGCCTGCACT
>JAHEMQ010000103.1 GCA_024643555.1 Crocinitomicaceae bacterium
GTGCGTACCGGACAATTGAACATTGCGGACGGATCGAAAGTTGAAATCATTAAATAAAAAAGTCCATGTCAATTACGGAATTAGCGATTAAAAGACCCTCACTTATTGTAGTGATCTTCTCTGTTTTAGGATTTTTGGGTATCCTCAGTTATTCGAAACTGAACTACGAATTAATGCCAAAATTCTCCATTCCGGTGGTGAGTGTGACCACGGTTTATCCTGGGGCATCGCCAACAGAGGTCGAGAATTCAGTCACAAAAGTGTTGGAGGACGCCTTGTCCAATTTGGAAAATTTGGACGAGATTAAATCAACGTCGATGGAGGGTGTTTCCTCGGTCGTGTTGATGTTGAAACCGGATTCCGATGCAAATCAAGCCATCCAAGATGCGCAGCGCAAGGTCAATGCCATTCTTTCAAAATTGCCTGAAGATGTTCAATCTCCGTCTTTGGGGAAATTCTCCTTTGACGAGGCGCCAATTATGCGTTTGGGTGTGACAGCGAAAATGCCACCAAGCGAATTGTATTCCTTGGTAAAAGACGAAGTGAAGCCTTTGCTTGGACGCGTGAAGGGAGCAGCGCAGATTTCCATCGTTGGTGGAGAAGAGCGCATGATCAATATCAACATTAATCGACGTCAAGCGGAATTGTATAACCTATCGATTTTGCAAATTAGTCAAGCCGTTAAAAATGCCAATTTGGAATTTCCAACTGGAAAATTGACCAATGATAATACCCAAACTGTCATCAAATTGAAAGGGAAATATCAATCCTTGGATGATATTCGTAACTTACCAGTTGGCATCGATAAAAACACCGGTTCAAAAATTCGCTTATTTGAGGTCGCTACGATTTTAGATGGTACTAAAGAAATCAAAACCTTTAGCCGCATCAATGGAAGAAATTCGATTGGTTTATTGATCATCAAACAAAACGATGCAAACGCAGTTGAATTAAGTAAACTCGTTAAAAAGGAAATTAAAAACTTGGAAACGACTTACAAAGGGAAAAACTTGACTTTTGACATTGCTTCGGATTCATCTGATTTTACCTTGGCGGCTGCGAGTGCCGTGATGAATGACCTTGGATTAGCGATTTTCATTGTCGCCCTTTGTATGCTTCTATTTTTACACAGTATTCGAAATGCCTTGATTGTCATGATTGCCATTCCGGCCTCCTTAATTTCGGTTTTCGTGGCCATGTTCTTATTAGGCTATTCTTTGAACTTAATGACTTTGTTAGCGATTTCATTAGTGGTCGGAATTCTAGTGGATGACTCGATTGTGGTGCTGGAGAACATTTATCGACACTTGGAGCTTGGACAGGACCGTATCACCGCCTCGATCAAAGGACGTAAAGAAATTGGCTTCACAGCACTTGGGATTACCTTAGTGGACGTTGTTGTGTTCTTACCATTAACGTTAGTTGGTGGAATTATTTCCAATTTATTGTCCCAATTCTCAGTGGTCATTGTGTTGTCCACTTTAATGAGTTTATTCGTTTCCTTCACGTTGACACCACTATTGGCTTCGCGCATGGCACGAAAAGAAGAAATGACGAATAAAACACTATTCGGTCGATTTATCTTGCTGTTCGAGCGATTCATCAGCAATCTGACAGATTCGTATGGGCATATTTTGGCTTATGCACTTGGTAAAAAACGCTACGTTATTTTAGGAACCATTGTCGTGGTGATCGCATCTTTTATGTTGGTAGGCAAAGGGTATATTGGGACGGAATTCGTAAGTCAAGGAGATACCAGTGAATTCATCGTAAACTTGGAATTGGCTCAAAATGCGACATTGGCTCAAACCAATGATGCGGTGCAACAAGCGGAAGAACACCTCTTTAAAAATGCGGATGTGAAGAATGTCTTTTCGAGCATTGGAACAGCATCGAATGCGATAGGAGGAAGTAACTCAACAAACAATAAAGCGGAGATCAACGTCAAACTCGTACCACGCGAACAACGCGAAGTGGAGTCCAGTATTTATGCACAATTCATGAAGTTAGAGTTGGAGAAAATCCTTCCAGGTGTCAAAGTGAGTTCTGCCGCGGTGAGTATCACAGGTGGAGCGAATCAAGCCCCTGTTCAAATGGCTGTGACTGGAAACGATTTAAATCAAAATTTCCAAATAGCAAACGAATTGATTGATCAATTAAAATCCATCAAAGGAACAGCAGAAGTGAAAATGTCGATTGAATCTGGAAATCCAGAAATCAGTGTGGACATTAACCGAGAGAAAATGGCTGAACTTGGATTGAGTATGGATGTCGTAGGGATGACCATGCAAGCTGCCTTTTCCGGGAATAGCAAGGCTTCTTATACAGACAAAGGGAAAGATTACGATATCAATGTGATGTACGACAATTTTGATCGTCGCAACGAAAGCGATTTGGCAAGCATGGTGTTCATCAATAACCGTGGGGAGAACATTCGCTTGGAGCAGTTTGCAAACATTGGAAGATCGACAGGTTCCACCAAGTTGGAGCGTAAAAACCGTGTTCCTTCCATTACCATTTCCTCACAAGTTTTAGGTGTATCCAGTGGAACGGTCACCAGTGAGATGACAAAATTCATTAAAAAGAAAAACTATCCGAGTTCGGTGGTTGTAAGTTTTGAAGGAAACTCAAAGAACATGGGAGAGGCTTTCGCGAATTTAGGGTTTGCCTTAATTGCATCCATCTTGTTTGTTTACCTAATCATGGTGGCATTGTACGATTCCTACGTGTATCCGTTCGTGGTCTTGTTCTCGATTCCAGTTGCCGTGGTTGGAGCACTTTTAGCCTTGGCATTGTCCATGCAGCCGCTCAGTATTTTCTCGATGTTGGGTATGATCATGTTGATTGGTCTTGTTGCGAAGAATGCCATTTTGATCGTCGATTTTGCGAATCAACTAAAGGCTGAGGGAAGAAACACCGTGGAAGCATTGATTGCAGCTGGAAAAACACGTTTGCGTCCGATTTTAATGACTACGCTTTCGATGATAACCGGAATGATGCCGATAGCCTTGGCACATGGTCCGGGAGCGGAGTGGAAAAGTGGATTAGCATGGGTGTTGATTGGCGGATTAACAAGTTCGATGATTTTAACCTTGGTGGTCGTTCCGGCAGTTTATATGATTTTCGACGTTTTCAAAAAAGACATCAAAAACAAAGAGGGCAAAGCTCAATTGAAAATCATTCGCAAAGAAGGATTAGATGTCGCGGCGATGCTGAGAGAACATAGCGCACATTAAGTCAAGTTTACTTGGCTATTTTCCAAACTTGAGGAAGTCCATTGCGATCGTATAAAAGTACGTTGGCACTGGACTTTTTTAATTTGTAGTGTGTCGTGGAGCCAAGTGCGTAAGCGCTTTTTTTATCCGTAAGGTTCAATTGATTGACAGGCAATTCTACGAACATGACTTCGAAATCAACAGGAATAAAAATCGCAAAAAGTTCTTTTCGATCATTTTCTGTGAAAACCCAGTTTCCTTGTTCCGTTTTTACTTCATACGGAGCAACGGGATGTGTGCCATAAATTGCTAATCCGTTTATTTTCATCCATGCACCGATTTCCGCTAGTCTTTGGTAAGCAATTGGATCCCATTCTCCTTGTGCATTTGGTGCGATGTTTAGTAGGTAGTTTCCGCCTCGTGAAACGATTAAACAGAGGTTTTCTAGGATTTTCGCGGTAGACTTGTATTGATCATTTGGAACATAACTCCAACTGTTAGCCATGGTCATGCAGGACTCCCATGGATAGGGAAGGGGTTTTGCTGGAATTTGTTGTTCCGGTGTTAAATAGTTTTGATTTGGACCTTCCACAGCACGATCGACCACAATTAATCCCGGTTGTAATTTTCGTGCTTCCGCGACCAAAGAATCCATTTTAATGTCTTGATTCACGGGTTTGTATCCCCAACGAGGCGAAGTTTCAGTCATGGGCTGTACCCAGCCGCCATCGAGCCAAAGCAGGTCGATTTTTCCGTAATCGCGCATTAATTCCATGATTTGATGGTGTGTGAATTGCACGAATGCATCCCATTTCTTTGGTTTTTTAGTCAAATCATAATTTGGATTTCGATCGTATGGAGGAAAGGTCGGGTCCCAGTAGTCATCGTTGCTCCAATCTGGTTTACTGAAATAGGCTCCTGTCCAAAGTCCTTCTTTTCGAAAGGCCTCGAAAACTTTCAGTGCAATGTTTGCATTGGGATTTGTAGAATACGGACAGTTTTCATTTGCAACCGTGTAATTCGTGTATTTCGAATCAAACATACAGAATCCATCATGGTGTTTGGTGGTGAAGACCATGTATTTCATCCCGGCATCTTTGGCAGCTTTGGCCCATTTTTCGGGGTGAAATTGAGTGGGATTAAAGGTTGTTTGCAATTGTTCGTAGTTATGCACGTAGCCGAAATAATCGTTCTTGTATGGTCCACGACGAATGCACCAATCTTCATCTTCAGGACAAATGCTCCAACTTTCAACCACGCCAAGTTGCGAATAGGTTCCCCAATGCATGAGCAATCCAAATTTGAAGTCTTGCCACGTTTCCAATTTTTCTTGCACTAAGGGATCACTTGGTGGAAAGTACCGTTGCTCGTGTTCTTGCGAAAATAATTTTGTACAGAGGATTACTCCAATGAAGAGGTTGATGTGTTTTTGCATGCTAATGAATTTCGATTTCGTCGATGAATAACCAAGCGTTTCCGTCTACTCCGCGCCATTTCGGCAGAGGACCAAGATTGTTAACTTCTACAAAAAGATAACGTCCGGCCATTTTTTGATCTAAACTTATTTTCAAGGGGTAAATGCCGGAGGAAATTTGTTTGCCGGCATTCGGATTGATTTGCATCGCTTGTTGTCTTGCTTGATCAGAGAGCACTTCACTTTCGGTTTGACCAATCCGCACGCGGAAAGATTGAGGGCCGACAATCCATGCAGAACTGTTTTCTAAAAAGTTTAGTTGGATGGATGAAATGGAATCCACTTTTCCTAAATCGATGATGAAGCAAGCATTTCGTCCTTGCCAACCTTGCCAATTGTATTGGTAATCACTCGTGCCTTTAATGTCATTTAACAAGGGCTGATGGCTGAGGTAGCTCAGGGTGTCGATGGAACTTCCATCTGTTTTTTTTGCGCCATCTTGGTAAGATTTGTTCGGTAAGGTGAGGTATTTCAATCCTGCGTTGGATCCAAGGTGT
>JAHEMQ010000107.1 GCA_024643555.1 Crocinitomicaceae bacterium
ACAATCGTTGGGGAGAAGTGATTTGGGAAACGCATGATGCGACACAAGCTTGGGATGGAACCTACGGGAATTTGGGAACCAAAGTTCCGGCAGGAGTCTACACATGGCGCATGCAATACGAACCAAAAGAAAATGACGATCGCAAGGTAGTCTCAGGACATTTGAACTTACTTCGCTAAGTCCAAATCTTACTCACAAAAAAGGCGCTAATTCATTAGCGCCTTTTTTTATTTGTTATTTCTTTCTGAAGAATATTTTCACTGGAACACCTTCGAAATCAAACTTCTCTCTCAAGCGATTTTCAAAGAAACGTTTGTAGGAATCCGGAACATATTGAGGTAAGTTACAGAAGATTGCAAATGCAGGAGCATGTGTCGGTAACATTTGAATAAATTTAATTTTAATGTATTTACCTTTTACGGCAGGTGGTGGTGTTTGTGCTACAACCTCCAACATCACTTCGTTTAATTCATGAGTGGCTATTTTACGTATACGGTTCTCGTTGACACGCATCGCCGTTTCAAGTGCTTTGTGAATACGTTGTTTGGTAATTGTTGAAGTAAAAATAATCGGAACATCATTGAATGGAGCTAATTGTTCACGTAGGTTTGCTTCGTATTCAATCATGGTATTTTGATCTTTCTCCACTAAATCCCATTTGTTAACGACAACAACAACACCTTTTGAATTTTTTTCAATCATATAGAAAATACTCAAATCTTGTTTCTGAATTCCTTCGGATGCATCCATCATAAAGAGACAAACATCGGAATTTTCGATCGTTCTCACTGATCTTAAAACAGAATAGTATTCAATATCCTCCGTTACTTTTGCTTTTTTACGAATTCCAGCCGTATCAATTAATAGAAAATCAAATCCAAAGGCTTTGTAACGCGTATGAATTGCATCTCTCGTTGTTCCGGAGATATCTGTCACAATGTTTCGCTCTTGACCAGTGAAGGCATTAATCATCGAAGATTTTCCAACATTTGGACGTCCAACAATCGCGATACGCGGTAAAGAATCTTCTTCACGGATGGATTCGTCTTCCTTATTGAAATAGGTAACAAGCTTGTCCAAGATTTCTCCTGTTCCCCCGCCATTTGTCGCGCTTAAATCAAATACTTCACCCAAGCCAAAGGAGTAGAATTCAGAGGAAAGTCCGTAACGATCCGTATTGTCGACTTTATTCGCTGCGATCATACACGGTTTATTACTCTTACGAAGTAATTGTGCTACGATTTCATCCATTTCAACAATGCCGGTCATGACATCAACCATGAAAATGATCACCGTTGCTTCTTGAATCGCCAATTCCACTTGTTTGCGAATCTCGCCTTCAAAAATATCTTCTTTTACCGTGGCATATCCACCTGTATCGATTACCGAAAACTGGTAACCATTCCATTCTGATTTTCCGTAAATGCGATCTCTCGTTACACCACTGACTTCTTTTACGATGGCGTCACGGGATTCCGTTAAGCGATTGAAAAGCGTTGATTTCCCAACATTTGGTCGACCAACGATTGCTACGATATTACTCATTTTTTTGTTCTAATTAAAGGGTATTAATACCCGTACTTTTTTAGCTTGTCTGCTGATGTTCGCCAATCTTTGTCCACTTTAACAAAGTTCTCCAAGAATACTTTCTTGTCGAGAAACTTTTCCATGTCCTGACGTGCTGCACGGCCAATTCGCTGTAACATTTCACCGCCTTTACCGATAATGATTCCTTTTTGCGAATCGCGTTCGACGATGATGTGCGCGCGAATACGGGTGATTCCAGCCTCCTCTTTAAATTCTTCAATTTCAATTTGTGTGCTATACGGAATTTCCTTTTGACAGTGCATAAATATTTTCTCGCGAATAATTTCAGAAATGAAGAAACGCATCGGTCGATCTGAAAGCTCATCTTTTTCGTAATACGGTGGATTTTCCGGCATTAACGCAAGGATTTCTGCCCAAACATTGTCGATGTTGAAGTTATGTAACGCAGAAATCGGGAATATCTTCGCATTTGGAAGTTGTTCTTTCCAGTAGGTCACTCGTTCCACTAATTTCTCTTGATTCGATTTGTCAATTTTATTAATAAGGCACAAAACAGGAACCTCCAAGCGTTTGATGCGCTCCAATGTTTCCTTGTGATTCATGTCGTTTTCCAAGGTATCGGTGATGAACAATAAAACATCCGCATCGCGAATAGAAGAATTGACGTAGTCCATCATATTTTCATGCAACTTATAAGCAGCGTTTACCACGCCTGGCGTATCCGAAAATACAATTTGGTAGTTCTCATCGTTTACAATCCCCAAAATGCGGTGACGCGTCGTTTGTGCCTTAGAGGTGACGATCGATAATTTTTCACCTACAAGTTGATTCATTAATGTTGATTTTCCAACATTTGGACTCCCGACGATGTTAACAAATCCTGATTTATGTGCCATTCTGCTTGAATTGAGTGCAAAGATACACGTTTTAAACGGGATACGGTAAAGGATTACAGTAGATGCTCCTTCGACGAAGGCTCATTCTTTCGAAAATTAAATTAAATTCGTTGCATGAACAAAGAACAAAAACCCTTAGATCGCAAAATCATTTTTCTCATTATCGTAGCCGCACTGGGTTATTTTGTGGACATCTACGACCTCGTTCTTTTTGGCGTGGTGAAAGCAGAAAGCCTGACAAGCATTATGCAAGGGGCAAGTGAGCAGGCGATTGCCGCAACAGGAAAATTCCTCTTCAATATGCAAATGTTGGGAATGCTTTTTGGTGGAATCCTATGGGGAATTCTGGGCGACAAACGTGGGAGATTGAAAGTGCTTTTTGGATCCATCCTACTCTATTCGACTGCCAATTTGCTCAATGCCTTCGTCACGGATGTCACTACGTATGCGATCATTCGCGTAATTGCAGGGATCGGACTCGCTGGTGAATTAGGCGCAGGAATCACCTTGGTTTCTGAGATGATGTCCAAAGAAAAACGTGGTTATGGAACAATGATTATTGTTACGTTTGGGGCCTTGGGAGCGGTTGTTGCTTCGTTGGTTGGATCAGAAGGCGCATTGATTGCAGGTATAATAGAAAAGAGCATAGGATTGCGTTTGCAAAATTGGCAAGTGGCGTATGTCGTTGGCGGTACGATGGGGATTTTATTGTTATTCCTTCGCATTGGCACGCTGGAATCCAAGTATTTTCATGAAATGCATCAGGATAAATCCATACAAAAAGGGAATTTAAAGCTGATTTTCTTTCAACGAGCAAATCTCATCAAATACCTTCATTGTGTTGCCATTGGAATCCCAATTTGGTATGTGATTGGACTATTAATCATGAATTCGAAGGACAATTTTGGACCATGGCTTGGTGTGCATGACATTTCCAACGGACTTGCCGTGATGTATGCATATATCGGCTTATCCGTGGGTGATTTAATTTCTGGATTTTTAAGTCAAGTAATGAAAAGCAGAAAGAAAGTAGTGCAATTGTACCTTGGATTTTCCCTGTTGTGCGTAGTCGTATTTTTATGTTTACACGACTACAACATCACTGAGCATACGTATTATTTCATGTGTTTCCTTCTGGGCGCAGGAACAGGCTACTGGGCTATTTTTGTCACCATAGCCGCCGAACAATTTGGAACGAACATTCGTTCAACTGCAGCCAACACCATTCCGAATCTCGTTCGTGGATCCGTGAATATTGTGGTCTTATTTTTTGGATTGCTCGTAAGTATCGGAATCAATGATGGATGGTCCGCATTGATTGTAGGTATTCTTTTTATGTCGCTCGCTTTTTATAGCATTTCGCGGTTAACCGAAACCTTTGGAAAAGACTTGAATTATTTCGACGAGACCTTATAAATTTTCTGAGAATAATTTTCAAAGTCCTCCGTCATATCCTGATCTACCTGCGTGGTTACAGAAATTGGAATGTAATCCACGTAAACATTCGTTTTATCCAAACCGAAGTCCTCAGCTGGTTTCAGTCCGGTGGATTTCACAAAGCGGTATGCTTTCACGCATAAACGTTGGAAGGCCGTTAAGTGATTATCCGTAGATACGCGTGAATTTAGAACGATGAATTTAAAATCAACCTCGTCTATTTTGCCACGAACCGATTCAAATATACTTTCTCCCGCAAATTCTCCTTTCTCAATCATTTTGCAATAGATTTTGCGCATCATGTATTCGATGCGGTGTTCTTCCTTGAATCCTAGTTGCAAGCTCACGTAGTAACATCTTTTATCGATGATCTCATTTACCGAATAGTGCACACCCCAAGGTTCGTTTAAGATATCTAGGTGAAGAAACCAAATGATTCCTGCTTTTCGCGGTTTCTTTTTAAAAAGCGAATGAAAAACCGTTAAATCCAATTTATTGGGTGAATTACTTCGTGTCGGGAAGACCAAATTCGTCGCTTCATACATGATTCCTTTGTCCGAATTGACCCCCTCTAGTAATGGAATTACATTACGCATCGGCATGTATTCTGTAATGTTTGAACGCAACAGTTTTGCTTTGTAGTACAAATACAAGAGAACAAAGAAAGTAATGGACAGAACGAGTGTGAACCATCCACCTGAAACGATTTTTCCTAAATTCGACATCAAGAAAACGAATTCTATGGACAGAAAGACTAAGAAAATGAACCCGGTAGCCATGCGCCAGCGTGGATAGCGAATAAACAGTAACATGGCCATCAGCATAGAGGTCATGACCATATTGATGGTGATGGCTAAACCGTACGAATGTTCCATTTCGCTTGATTTTTTAAAGATCGCGATGACCAGCAAGCAACCCACCATAAGAAACCAGTTTATGAATGGAATGTATATTTGTCCCTGATGATCTGATGGATATTTCACGCGCAGGTTAGTCCACAATTTCAGTTTGATGGCCTCGTTCATCAAGGTAAAGACACCCGTGATTAAGGCTTGCGAAGCAATGATGGTTGCCAAGGTCGCAATTGCTACAGCAAAAGGCATCATGTACGAAGGAACCATGGCATAAAATACCGTATTTGCTCCCTCCAAATGGAATCCAGGTTTTAGACACAAAGCGGCTTGACCCAAATAATTCAGG
>JAHEMQ010000082.1 GCA_024643555.1 Crocinitomicaceae bacterium
TAATAGCTTGGTTTTCAATAGCATATGGTTTATTTAACAATTATAAAAAAGCAAATCTCACACGAGAAATGCCATTTTAAGGTGCTAAAATAAGAAATTTAAATGAAAAAATAAAACGAATCGTGAATTTAATCCGGGACTTATCCGAGTTTCTGATAGGTTTTCCACCATAGGTCAGGCATTTCATTCCGCATCGCATTGTCATAATCTAATTTATTACAGGGAACCATATGGTGTCGTTCATATTTGGTTCCGCTTTGTGGTGGATACGGGACTTCCATCCACCATCGTGCCGATTTATTGCTCTTATAAAAGATGATTTCACGTCCAGATTCCTCCAAGAAGACCGTAAATCTGGTGTATTCCATTTTACTGCCAATTGGGAAATCTCCTTTTCGATCCATGTACCCTTGAATGAAATACCAAATGATTTCTGCCAACAGTTTATCTGACAATGAATTGACATATTCATAATTGAAAATTCCAAAAGAGGTTACCTTATCGGAAATACCGGCATAGCGTGCAATTTGACACATTTGCTCTGCATAGAATCCATTTGGAATAGCGGACGGATTCGCCGTTTCAGAGGCTTTTATCGATTGAAAGTCTAAATTGATTAAATCTGCATTGCGAAGATGTGGTTCTGCCTTGGTGAAATCTTGATTGAATTCCCCTAAACGGCAAATGTCAAAAAACAATTTCTCGAAGAGGTCAAATTCTTTTGGACTCGCATAGGGTATTTGCAAGCCAATGTTGGCGTGATTAAACAAATAGCATGGTCGTTTTAATAAAATTTGACTAAGGTACCCATGGGCGTGTATTTCTTCATCTGGAGTCCCTAAGTCCAAGGAGTGATCAATGGAACAAATATTCACTAATTGCTCTAATTTTTCGTAGCCATTGTACATGGCAACCGTTAAATCTTGACTGCCACCGATGAGTATAGGGACTACATTATTTTTTACCAATTCCGTCACAACCTTTGACACTGCAAAGTATGTGTCTTCAATCGAGTTTCCAGGTAAAATATCTCCTAAATCATACATTGGAAAATTCCACAATTGTTCACCATGTAGTCGATAAAAGGCTCGACGAAAGGTGGCTGATTGATGCGTATTTTCCTTTCCGCTTCCTCTGAATTCAGGGACATAAAATAAGGCACATCCATTTTTTTCGATCTCAGGAAAATCTCCTTGATTTTTGATGATGACAGCACCCAATTGTTGCTCTGTCCAGGCATCTGAATCAGAAATGGGTTGAAAATAGATCGAAATATCGTTCATGCTTGTGTATTTGCTAACAAAGCTACACAACAAAGCTCCAATGGAACTTCACAGAAAAAAAAAGAAATGAAAACGCAGTCGTGTAAAACTCTATTTTAGAAGAATGGACGCGATATCGGGACGGAAGTAGCGGTCTGACTTTAACACTTTGCCATCTTCGCGATAAATCGGTTTGCCATCTGCATCTAATTTACTCATATTCGAACGTTGAATTTCCTGGAAAACCTCCACTATTTTATCTTGAAGTCCATGCCTTAAAATGGTACCACATAGAATGTATAATTGATCTCCAAGCGCATCAGCGATTTCAACGATGTCTCCGTTTTTAGCTGCTTCCAAGTATTCTTCGTTTTCCTCTTTCATCAAATCAAAACGAAGTTGAACTTCCTGTGCCGTTAAATCAGCTGTTGGTTCGTAGTGATTTTGAATCCCAAATGAATCGTGGAATGTCTCCACCGCTGCAATGATTTCGTTCAATTTCATAATGCTAATAATTCAATAATTTGTTTATTCCTGCCGCCACTTTTTCTGCATTTGGAAGCAAGGCTGCTTCTAGATCTCCATTTAAAGGAATCGCAGGCGTGTCAATCGAGGCAACAATTTCAATAGGTGCATCTAAGAAGGTGAAATGAGAGCGTTGCAATCTTCCTGCTAATGCTTGCGTAAAGGAGCATTCGATGGATTCTTCCGTTACTAAAAGTACCTTGCCATGCCGTTCACAAAGCGCCCCCATAGCCTCCATATCGAGTGGATTGATGCTGCGCAAGTCAAGGATTTCTACTTGTCCTTCGAAAGATTTTGCCGCCTCTAAAGACCAATATACGCCACGACCATAAGTAATAACACCTATTGATTCTCCTTGCTTCATTTTCGTTTCATCTGCACTTTGAACGATTCGTGCTTTCCCGATTGGAATCATGTAATCCTCACTTGGTTCAATGGACATCGCGCCTTCTGTACCTGGGATTTTAGACCAATACAATCCTTTATGTTCCAAAATAACCACCGGATTCGGGTCGTAATATGCCGCTTTTAAAAGTCCTTTTAAGTCCGCTCCTGTGGAAGGATACACGACTTTGATGCCTCGAATGTTTGCCAAGACTGACTCTACACTGGATGAGTGGTACGGACCACCTGATCCATATGCGCCAATGGGTACGCGAATCACCGCACTGACTGGCCATTTTCCATTGGATAAATAATAAGATCTAGAGACCTCAGTAAATAATTGGTTTAATCCCGGCCAAATGTAATCCGCGAACTGAACTTCCACGAATGGTTTTAGTCCGACAGCGGACATCCCTACCGTTGAACCGATGATAAATGCTTCTTGAATGGGTGTATTAAAAACTCGGTCATCACCAAAGGTTTGTGCCAATGTAGCCGCCTCGCGAAAAACTCCACCTAAGCGGCCACCTACATCTTGACCATATAACAATGCTTCAGGGTGTTTGGACATGATTTCTCGTACGGCAAAAAGCGCCGAATCTACCATGACCGTCTTTTTCTTTCCACTAGGCTCGCGCTCCCCTACTTCTTCCGTAACTGGAGTGGGCGCAAAAATAAAATCTGTAACGCTACTAATACTTGGATTCTCCGCATTTAATGCTTGATCATATGCTTCATCAATTTCTTTACGAATCGCTGATTCCAAATTAATGACTTCGGCCAGGCTATGTCCAAGATCTTGTACCAATTGTTTCAATTTTGGATACGGATCATTTTTAGCTGCTTCTTCCAAGTCATCGCGGTACCATTCTTTGCGAACACCAGAGGTATGGTGACCTAACAATGGAACTTTCGCATGAATGATGAATGGTCTTCGCTCTTTGCGAACCACATCAAACACCTCTTGAACCGTTTCATAGCTTTTTTGAAAATCACTTCCATCAATGGAACGAACTTCCAAACCGTGAAATCCTTTCGCGTATTCTGATATGTCTTGAGCGCGCGTTTCCTTTGCGTTCGCTGAAATATCCCAGCCATTATCTTGAACCAAATAAACAATTGGAAATTGTTTCAACGCAGCCATTTGAAATGCCTCAGAAACTTCGCCTTCTGTACAGGAGGCATCCCCCAAAGAACAAACGACAACGGGCGCATCATTCAAATCCCATTCAGCGATTCCAGTTTTCTCTTTGTACTGAATCCCCATCGCGATTCCAGTAGTTGGAATGGCCTGCATTCCTGTCGCAGAAGACTGATGAGGAATTCTTGGAAATCCTTCTCTATTGAGCGATGGATGCGAATAGTATGTTCTTCCACCTGAAAATGGATCATCTTTTTTTGCAAAAACTTGCAACATGAGTTCGTACGGTTTCATGCCGATTCCAAGAAGGATGCTGTCATCCCGATAATATGGCGAAACCCAATCCTGTGGTTTTAATTGTAACCCTACTGCCAATTGAATGGCTTCGTGTCCACGCGAAGTGGCATGCACATATTTTGAGGTAACTTCCTTATTCTGCTCGTATTTTTCCGCCATTGTTTTCGCGGCGCACATCAATCGAAATGCCTCCCAAGCAGCTGTTTTATGATCAAATGAACTCATCGTTCTATCAGTTTTGTTATTCAGTGTGGCAAATATACAAATCAACACCGAAAGGCAAGAATCCCTTTGGATGAATAAACGAAAATTGCATCAAAAGAAACGGCGCAAAGAAAATCCTTGCGCCGCCTCCTCATTTATGGTGGTGATAAGAGGTATTTGTTAAAACGAGAGTAAAATTCCAGCGTTCACACCACGCAATGACAGAGCGGATCCTTCGTTAAAGACGTCTGTCAAGTTATAAGTCATGTAAAGATTCCAATTTCCATAGCCGATCAAGGCCATTAACGAGGCTTGAAATGGTCTGAAATTGAAATCATCTTTTGTTTTGTCTTTATTTTGATTTCCATCGACTTTCCATTTGGTTTCATGTAAACCCCCAATTCTAATCCCGCCAACGATTCCAGCGGAGATCGTCCAAGATTCACTTGGATTTTTATTCGTATTAATCTGAAGCAACAATGGCGCTTGGAGGTAGGCAGAACTTAAAACATTTTTGGAATATTGTACGCTGGTATTCTCTACACCAAAGATCGTATCATTCGTTGCAGTAATGTCGTAATTCCCTTTCAATGCGTATATATTCCATTGGATTCCTAATCCTGTAGTTAGGCCTAAGTAATTTTTTATAATTGGGAATCGTTTTTCAAGTACATTCAATTGTACGCCCAGACTTCTCGCCGGGTCTAACTCTAGGAATCCAAGTTCTGAACCTGTTGCGATTTTGTTTTGTGCATTCATGAATCCATTCGCGTTCACTCCAAAACCTGACCATACAGGGTTATTTGTTTTTGAGCTGCAGTTGTCGCCATCATCGTTCTGATCATCTTCATCTTGGAAGGAGATATCACGGTCCTCATTGATGATCACACGTTCATCAATAATCATTCGTTTCTGTCCTTTTGCAGTGCCGTTTTGGTCCTCTAAAATGACAATTTTCATGTTTCCGATTTTCACTTTAATTGAATCCATTGACCCTTCACCGTCTGAACTGATGTAGGTTGAATCCATATAAACATCCACTCGCGTCACCATGGAATCTGTCACATAAATCTTTTTCATTTCTTCTGTAAGGATGGAATCCATTTTGTCCATTCGTTCATTGATGATAATGATGGTTGTATCATTTCCTTGAATTTGAACGATACGTTTTGTTTGATCTTTTTGAGCAAAGAATGTAGCGGATATAACTAGGAATCCAAAAAGTACTAATTGTTTCATATTATTTTGTTTTGATAGTCCTTTGACGTGTTTTAAAAAAGATTGTTACAAGGAGATTATTTTTTTACTCGTTTTCGTTCAATGCTAATAAATCCTAGTCGAACATAAGTAATTTCTTCCTTTTCAGTTGACCTTTGTTCGTAGTTAATCGGAATATTAGTGGTTTTCGCCATGTAATTTGCAATGCTTGAATAGCGTTCAGAAACACTTGGATTTGCAGTTCCAAAGAGTCGTTCATTTCCTTTTTGAACGACAAATTCACGGATTCCAATAGGTTCATTGCTTTTGACGCTGTTCACCTTATTGTTCGTTTCTGTATTTGGATTCACCGATGCAAATTCAATCGGATTAATAATTGGTGGAGACAAGTACATCGACTGTTCAATAGGGATTTGTTCTGCCTCGGGAAAAACCTCTTGTACAATGCAATCGCGCGTGTCATTTGGCCCTAGATCCACATGTTCAACAACTTTATTCTTGTCCTGAAAAGCTAAATTATCCGTGGATATTTTCGACTCGACAACTGGAGATTTTGTTTTCTTCTGGTCAACTTTCGTCGCTTTTTGAGTTGTATTACTAGCTGTTTTCACTTGGGATCCTTGACTCGGCCAATTCAAAAACAAAAGATAAATAATACTTGCTGCCGCTGCGTAACTAACATAACGTCGCCAAGTAACAATTTTGGTTTCCTTCAAAAGCAATTCCGGTGTTGGATATAAAATCGTGCTGTCAACTTTTAAAACGGTCTGTTGAATCTTACTAATTTCTTGTTGAAGCGATGATTCGACTTTCAGTGTTTGATCGAAGTCCTGTTCTTCTTTTTCGTTCAATAATCCTTCGATTTTCGCAATGGCCATTTTCTCCAAGTCTTCTCCAAGTTCGGATTCATAAGCTTTCGGCGCGAACGGAAACTGTTTGAAAAGGGTTTTTGTCGAGTATGAACCATGGAGTGGCTTCTTTAGAGAGGGTAGTTCCTCTTCCAAGTCTCCCAATTCTGGAAAGTCTTTCAAATGTGTGCGCAATTTTTGAAGATCTTCATTGGATAGATTTCCATCCATGGCATCCAATATGCGTGCTTCGATGTATTCTTTTGTCCAATTCATATCAGTACTTCTATTTGTCCAATAAAGGCTTTCAAAAACTTTCTTGCCCGAAAAATATAAACTTTCACTTGGTCTTCACTTAAACCACTCATTTCTGCAATTTCTTGGTATGAATAACCTTCGTAGTCTCTTAGGGTTAAAACGGTTCGTTGTATTTCAGTTAAGCGTCTAACTCCTTCATCGATTTTCTCTTGCACATCAAATGGCGTTTGTTCTTCCGTTTGATACACATCGATGGTCGCTAGATGATTTTGCTGCAGTTTTGCGCGTCTGGCTCTGTCAATTTGCGCATTGACCACTGTTCGAAACAAGTAAGATTTGACTTTTAGGGCATCCACTTGGTCAATTTTCAACCATAATTTCTCATAGGCATCCTGAACAAAGTCCTTAGCTAAATCAGGGTCGCCAACGTTCTTCAATGCAAATCGATACAATCGATCCGCAAAGTCCTTTACACTCTGATTATACTCACTTACCGTCATAACGCCGATGATAAGACGCTTGCATCAAGCAAAAGTTACAACTACGTGTGGGATTATTTTCCAGCGTATTTTTTCTTGTATTTCTGATATAACTTGTACTGAAAGTTTTCCGCAGAAAGAAGCTGACCATGAAAAATGAGCGTCGTAACTTGATTGGTTTTCATATCCAATGCAGGTCCTTTCGAAATAAACAGTGTCGCGGATTTTCCCGGTTCAATGGAGCCAAATTCGCGATCAATTCCCATGATTTTACAGGCATTTAAGGCTATTGATTGTAAGGCTTCTTCCTCACTTAAGCCATAGGCCATTGCCGTTCCAGCTTGGAAAGGTAAATTTCGAGCATTCATTGCTTCCATGTCTCCTGCATTTTGAAGACAAAAAAGGATTCCTTGTTTTTGAAGTATTCCTGGCAGTGTATAAGGTAAATTTACGTCATCTTCTTCACGTTCCGGCAACATGTGAATGCGATTTAACATGACGGGTATTTTAGCGTCTTTTAAGCGTTTTCCAACCAAGTGTGCTTCGTATCCACCGATAATAACAGGGTACTTTAACTTAAATTTTTCAACAAACTCGATGATGTCTAATATTTGTTGCATGCCATCTGCGTGAAAATAGACCCTTTTTGTTCCAATAAAGCACGCTTTCATGGCCTCCAAACGCAAGTCTTCGATTGTTTTTGATCCTTTTGCATAGACTTCGGCAAGCGTGAAGAAATCTGCAATTTCTTCTTTTTCTTTCTGATAATTCGCATTTCTAGATTTCGGAGCTGGTTCAGCCCACCATCCACCACCCTGCGTACTTGCAGGCCAGTTCACATGAATGCCATCTTCCGCTAAAACAGTCGCGTCTTCCCAGTTCCATCCGGACAAATACATGATAGCAGATGAACCAGAAATGATTCCTCCTCTTGGAGTGGATTGGGTAAGCATGACCCCGTTTGTTCGAACTGTTTCAATGACCCTTGACTCTACATTAAATGCTACTTGCGTACGGACATGCGGATTAAATTCACCGACATCGTTAAAATCCCGCGTTGCACGAACCGCGTCGATTTCTGTTAATCCCAACGTCGAATTTGCAGCCACCAAACCCGGGTAAACATGTTGATTTTCTGCATCAATTATTGTGTCCCAATCTTTGCGTTGAATGGCATTCGTCAATGAATTCTTAACGAAAAGTATTTTTCCGTTTTCCATGCCAATTGCCGCTGTTTCCACTACTTCTCCATTTCCAATGTGCGCAGTTCCGTTGATTACTAAAATTCGTTGTGCGTTTGCAAGGGGAATCCAAGCCATCAGTGTTAAAAATAAGCCTATATTTCTCATAATCAATGTGTGTTTTCTCCTGTTTCGCCTTCTTCGCCTAGGGTATCACAATGATAGTGTTTTCTAGGTTTTTTGATGAACGGTGTTGTTTTTTCACCGTTTTCGTTGGCATTTAACATTTTTGCAATGATGCGTGCGCGTTCCGATTCATTTCGATCATTTCGTTCCTGGTCAGTGGAAGCTTCATATAAAATTACACCATCGACAATCGTAAATTGAACTTTTGCTTGAATGCTCAGTGGATGATCCGACCATAAAACAAGATCGGCATCTTTTCCGACTTTTATACTCCCCATTCGATCGTCCAAATGAAGTAACTTGGCTGGATTCAGAGTCACCATCTTAAGCGCATCTTCCTCGCTCATTCCACCGTATTTGATGCTTTTTGCCGCCTCTTGGTTCAAGCGTCGACCCATTTCTGCATCGTCTGAATTTATACTCACGATCACACCTTGATCTGCCATCAATTTGGCATTGTATGGAATCGCGTCATTCACTTCAAATTTATAGGCCCACCAATCGGAAAAAGTAGATCCACCAACGCCATGATTTTTCATTTTATCAGCCACTTTGTAACCCTCCAGAATGTGTGTAAATGTATTGATGTGAAAGCCCATAGAATCTGCCACATGCATCAACATGTTGATTTCCGATTGCACATAGGAATGACACGTCACAAAACGTTGACTGTCCATGATTTCAACCAAGACATCCAATTCCAAGTCGCGTCTTGGCGGAACCAAGGTTAGATGATTGTTGTAAGCTTCCCATTCGGCTTTGTAGGCGCGAGCACGGTAAAACGCATCATAGAAAACTTGCTCCACTCCCATTCGTGTTTGTGGAAAACGCGAGGTATTGTAGTCTCCCCAATTGGATTGTTTGACATTTTCTCCGAGTGCACATTTAATAAATTTCGGTGCATTGGGAATCAACATTTCCTCTGGAGAAGATCCCCATTTTAGTTTGATCAAGGCTGAACAGCCACCGATGGGATTTGCAGAACCGTGTAACAATTGAGCCGCTGTAACGCCACCAGCTAATTGACGATAAATGTTGATGTCATCAGGATTAACGACATCTGCGATGCTCACTTCTGCCGTCACGGCTTGACCTCCTTCATTCACTCCTTTTGAAATCGCAATGTGTGAATGTTCATCGATGATACCTGCGGTAAGTTGCATGCCTTTCCCGTCAATCACGCGGGCAGAACTTGGCGCGGAAATGCCATTGTTTTTTGCGATGCGAACAATTTTTCCATTTTCAATCAGAACAGACGCATTTTTCAAGACTCCTTCGGATTCATTGGTCCAAACGGTCGTGTTTTGAATCAATATGCTTTGATTTTTCGGTTTCGTTTCAAAACCAAAAGCCATATTCGGGAGCCAAGGAGCTGGCACAAAGGAAGTGTCCTTTTTAACCACCGCTGCCTTTTCTGGGTCCGCAGCTTTGTCTGTTCGAATACCAGACCAAGCCAACCAAATTCCTTTCGCATTTGTTCCATCACCCTCGAAAATCGCTGCATTTTTCGTTGTTTTTCCATGCAGTTGAATGATGCCTGGATTTGATTTGTCGAACGACGAAAATTGAATTGTGATGTCATTTTCAACCAATTGAATGGAGGCTTTTTTTGTGGTGGTATCTGAACTAGCGGCGTTTAATTTACCCGCTAGTTTCACTTTTCCACTTGGACGCTCATTGGATCCTTCGATTTCTAAATCGTATTTTTCTCCATCGATTAATACGTTGTACTTTCCGACGATACTAGGGCCAGAAAGCAATTTCAATGTTGATTTTTCACCTTGTATCCATGCATCCAACAGTTGAGCTTCGGTAACAAATGGATCGGAAGAATACACTGAAAAATTTGCGAATTTCCCTGCTTCCAAAGTCCCGAGTTCTTTTTCAAGACCAAGTTCTTTTGCTGGGTTGACCGTCAACGCAGCCAAGGCAGCATCCACTGGCAATCCTCGAGCAATGGCTAGTCGGAGGTTCTTCCAAAACTGTTCTGCCGATTTCAATCCATGCGTGGTGATACAGAATGGGATTTCGTTTTGATGCAAATACAATGGATTGGAAGGTGCTAATTCCCAATGTTTCAAATCGCTTAATGGAATTTGACGGGCGATATAGGGGTCCCTCAATTCAAATGGGTCAGGGAAATTTATCGGAATAACGATGGAACGTTGAATTTTTTTCAATTCATCTATCGCTGCATATTCATTTCCCGAACCAATGTAACATAGATTCAGGTGATGTTCCTTCGCTATTTTTTCAGCTCGAAGGATTTCCCATTTGTCCTCTGTTTTGAAAAAAATTGGCAAAGTCATTTGTTTGGACCAAGCATCTAGTGAAATAGAAAAGGCTTTTTGAGGAGTAGAGGTGTAATAGGATAAATCAAATAAGGCTTGACGCATCATGGCAATCGAACCCATTTGCGAAGAAGGGTAAGCATCCGATGACGATCCCTTTGAAAACGAAAGGAATTGGGCGGCATTACCTTTGATCATTTGTTTATTCACCTGATTGTTTCCTAGGGATACCAATGCCCCTGTTCCACGAACCATTCCATCCATTAAATGACTCACTGCAAATCCAAATCCTTGCTGCATCAACACCTCATTTGCTTTTGCATCAATAGCGAATGCATTTGCCGCATCAAATTCAGGATGAATGGTTTCATTCCAGTAAAAAGCCCCTTTTTTATCTGCTGAAAGTTGATTCCTGAATCCACCTTCGCGAAACGATGTTTTTGGGAGTCCAATGTTGGTGTACAATTCCACAAACGAAGGCAGAATCGTTTTGCCGGAATAATCGATGACAACAGCTTGATCCGCTTTCATTCCAGTTCCAATTTCCTTGATTTTTCCATCCACGATTAAGATGTTTGCTTTCTCCAACACTTGTGTGGGAGTGACATAGATGCGTGCATTTTGAATGAGAATGGCTTTCGGCTCCGATTTTTTAACGCCGTTTTCTGGGCCAAACTGAGCCCGTAAAGGGAGCAAAGAAAGACTTATAAAAAGCGTGAATAGTATATTTTTTTTCATAGGATTGTGAAATTACAAAAAAGTCTCGAGAATACTAAGGGACATACTTCATCGCCTCGCGATAAGCGAGTCCTTTCAGTTCTTCTTGCTGCACAACTGCCCTGACCCAATCCGGATTCCATTTTGAAACTTCACGTAAGCTCCAACCGATCGCTTTTTGAATGAAAAATTCTTTGTTCCATTTCAAAGCATGAATGTATCCTTGTTGCAAGCCAAGGTCCGTTTTTTCTTTGTATTTCAACTGGTAAAGCAGGCAGGTTCGATTCAACCAAAAGGAAGGATGTGTCATCCATTCGGAAATGATTTTGGGCATCTCTTCCGGAAACTTTTTGGCGTATTTACCAACAATGTGTACGGCGATTCCATCTACGGTATCCCACCAACTTTGATTGTTTAGGATAAAATAAATGTGTTCAATATCGGTTTTTTCGAAGGATTTAATGTTCCAAGTCAACATCCAATCCAATGCTAATTGGTGGTATTCACGCTCGTCCTTCTGCCATAATTCTCGAATGAAGTCCCACGTTTCACTCCTACTCATTTGTACAGGAAGGGTTGACTTCCAAGCGCGCATTACTTCTTTTCTAGGTCCACTCATGACGCCAAGAAATGGGAATTTATTTTTCATATAATTCTCCATGGCTGTTACGCGCGAAGCATCGCTCACTAGCTCCAGTCGCTTGCTTAAATCAACGAAATAGGCATTCATAAAAAAAAGAAAAAAGGCAAATCATAAGCCGGGTTCTGTATCCTTTGTTGAAAAATTCAACGCAGTTGTCTATCATTTATCTTGTTCCAAACTCACGCTTGGAATCCATCAACCTACCCTCCGAGATTGGACGAGCAGCCCTTTATGCATTGCTGCAATCCTCGGTATATTTGGTCTTTCAGTTCGTAAGGTTTACCTTGCCTTTGACATCACTGCCAAAGCGGTGAGCTCTTACCTCACCTTTTCACCTTTTCCCTTGCGCAAGCGCTCAGGTAGTTTTCCTTTCTGCGGCACTTTCTGTTCCCGAAAAATTCCTTTCTCGAGACCTTCCCGTTAGGAAGTACGACGCTCTATACTGCCCGGACTTTCCTCTTTAAAAAAGCGATAGACTGATTTGCCTGTTCAAAGGTATTAAAGTTTCGTCAGTTTACGAACAATGACACCTTTATTCGTGTGTAATTGACAGGTATATACACCTGGACTTAAGTCATGCATGTCCATCCATGCATTTTGCACTCCATTGAAGGAACTTGTCGCCACTTTCTCACCCATTTGATTATAGAAAATGACATCGTTCACTGCCAAGTTCGATTCAAAGAAACAGAGGTCTTCTGTTGGATTCGGATATAAAACAAGTTCGTTAGTTAATTCCGTCAATCCAGCATCTAAGCCAAGGTATTGTTGTTGAAATTCGATGGAACTAATGTTTTGATTGCCATTGAAATTGGATGCCACCACTTTCAAAAGGTATTCCTTTTTACCATTCGTCCACCACTCGTATTCGGTTCGATCGATGGCAGGAGTTCCAATCCAACTTCCTGTCCCAAAGAATGTTTGATAAATTGAATCAATTTCATATATATCGTGGCGCACACGCAAGGCTGGAAAAGTACCAAGAGGTGTTGTGACAGTCCCCCATCCATCGACCTCTGTATGACGTTGGCGGTGTTGGATGTATTTGATGTCTGCCGCTGGATTTAAGTCAACGAAGGTATATCCTCGTGAATCGTGTACATCACCAAAAGTTAAAGGCAAACTGTATCTCGTTTCAATCGTGTCCGACTTAAATGGAACTCCTTGACCTTGCACGTTAATAGAGTATCCGATAGACGTAATTCCTGAATTTGCTCGTTTGGTATACTGACTTAAATCACTAATCTGAATGGGTAAAAATGCTGATAACTGATCGATGGGAAGTTCGGTTGTTAAATTAAAATATGTTGCCGCATACGATCCAGCAAAAGGACCATAGGTTGCTAGAATTAAAAAGGAGCCAAAACCAATCGGTGTATATTCTTTTAAGGATTGCGTACTCGCCGTTAGACTACTAAAATCCCAGGTGTAATTTGTTCCAGTGGATACAAAATCTAAGTTAGAATTGGTCATTTGACTGAGTCGAACGGTATCTCCTGCATTCGCAAAATCACCCACAGCAAGAGAGATTTGTGCCTTTGTTTTTGCACTCAAAATCAAGAGAATGCAAAGAAAAAACGTGTTTTTTATCATGGGTTTGTTTTAGTCAAACAAATGTAAGGAAATTTATATCCAATTCATAGAAGTGATGCATCATTCTAAAATTGGACTTAACTTTACAGCAATGGAGCCTGAATTCAAAGATCTTCTTGCCGATTACAAAGATGAATTGACTCATTTTCAGTCAGATGACATCCTTGTAAACCTTCAGTTCCAGAAAGTACTGTCGGTAGAAGAACTCGATGAATTGTCGCTGCCAAAAACACAACGATTACTCAAAGCATCACAAGCTACTTATCGCGAAATAGGCATCCATCCATTTTGTCAGAGTTTGGGAGTAGTTCAATGGGTAAAGCAAGGAAAAACGATTGAAACCGTTGTTTATTTAAGAGATGTTCAAATTGACTTTCGAAAAAAGAAGGCCATTCAATGGACAGAATCCGAGGCGGATTATTTCATCAATCCTTTTTTTGAGCGTTGGTTCCGTGAAACTTTTGAACAAGATCCACCAGCATTTGAAAAACGAGAAGAACTAGTTGAGATTTTTGAATCCAATGCTTACAATTATTCTCCCGAAGTCATTTACTACGGCAACTTTCATCCACAGCGTTACGAACTGCTGAAAGAATTGGAAGAATTGTTGTCCTGTGAGGACTTCTCCCAGCCCATTCAGCGAATTCTCGGCCATTCGGAGCAGACAGAGGGAAATTCTGCCCAATGGTCACTTTCAGAACCTTTTTTATTTGAGTTTGACTCGGATCAGGCAGAAGTTTTGAGAAAATTAAACCAAGACTCCGTCACTGTTCAAGGTCCACCAGGAACTGGAAAATCACAAGTCATCAGCAACCTCATCGGTGCTTGTTTGCGCGAAAATAAAAAGGTGCTTGTCATATCTGAAAAAAAATCTGCACTTCAGGTGATTCAACAAAAATTAGCGGAGCAGGATCTTGGATTTTTATGTTCGCATTTATCCTTTCATGCCAATGCGCATGCCTTTTACGAAGATTTAAAAACAACATGGGAACGGTTGACACAAGTTCAAATCGGAACAGAAAAAAAATGGGTGACTTTTGAAAAATCAGCTCAGTTAGCTCAGCAGTTTAGTGCCTATAAAAGTGCAGAGAAAGAACTTGGTTTTCCATTCTCTAACTTTCAAAAAAAACGAACAAAAAAAACAGATTTTTCAGGTTTACATCGGTCAGCTGTTCCTGCATATGCGCATTGGTTAAACGATAAAAAAATACTTCAGGAAATAGCAACAAGTACCTTTGAACTATTACCCTTTTTAAACAAAACTTGCCTTGATATTCGTTTCTTAACTGAACACATCACAGCCATTGCCACGCTGAAAGATTGTCAAAAAAAGTACCAAGGATTATTTGATTTATCTCATTTAGAGGCAGTTCAAAGATCTGTAAAAATGGCGCTTGTTTGTCACCAATTCCAAGGAGCGATTTACGAGAAATACGGGCACCTTTTAGGGAAAGGACTAAATGAATTAAAACGTGATATCCGCAAATGGAAGGAACTTCAACAATCCATTGATTTATTGGATTTAGAAAATAATCATTGGAAGCAGGAACCAAGTGTCGCAGAACTAAAGATACTCAAAATTGCAGCAGAGGAAAAAGGTTGGCTCGCCAACATTCGCTGGAAACGCATGTGGAAATTTTGGACGCGAACACCTGATTTAAATCCACTCGAAACGATTTCAAGCAAAGAAAAGCAGTTGAAATTACGGGCCGATTTAAAAAAACGCAGTTTGAAATTTGAATCGTTGGGCATCAACTCCTTCGAATTGGAGTTACCCGTCATCGAGCAGCTCATTCATCACATTTCTATGGAAGATTGGAATTGGTTCCAATCCTTGCCTTCAGAAACACGTTTGATTATGGCACAATCAAATCGTGCACTCAATGATTATTTGCACGTCGTTAAATCACTTTTAACAGTGACTCCTACAGACGATCTTTTGGGCATCTTGAACGAATTAACAGAAGCATTTGAGTCAAGAAAAGGAGAACTTACGCGATTGGAAGAACTGTCCAATGAAACGTTTGAAGTCCTTAAATCAAGAAAGTCTATTGAAGTAATCGAGGAATGGATTCAACAGCAGCACTGGAATACTTACGTGTCCAAACATCCTTACATGTTGGACTTTGAAATACATGATTTTAAACAATCTGTGAAAAAACATCTGGAAAGCATTCAACAAGAAAGTAAGGATCTTGCTGTGTTTTTGATGCAAGAACAAGCGAGGAAATTTTCGGATTATCACCGTTTGCTTCAGGCTCCATTGTCAAAATTGAATGACGAAGAAAAAATCTTCCGGTCGATCCTACGCAAAGGGAAATCCATTCTCGTCAAAGAATTCGCAAAAACACGTCACCACTTGTCGATTCGAGAATTGCGAAGTGGGGAAGCTAAATATTGGGTCGATGTCTTAAAACCGATTCAATTGTCCAATCCGAGTTCGCTCGCTTCGATTTTTCCAATGGAAAAAGATCAATTTGACTTAGTCATTTTTGATGAAGCCGGACAAATCCCCATGAGTTACGCGCTCGGAGCACTGCAACGTGCCAAACGTGTCCTGATTGCTGGGGACCATCAACAAATGAGTCCTTCCAGTTATTTCAAGCAATCGGAAGAAGTGGTCATTGATGTGCTTCATCAATCCGCATTTTACTTGCCACATATTTTATTGACGCACCATTACCGAAGTCGTGACGAACGATTAATCGCCTTCTCCAATCGCTACTTTTATGGTGGAAGGTTACGAACTTTTGCCGAATACTCGAAAAGAGAAAACAACTTAAAATTAACATTTGTACCGAAGGGGGAATATTGCGATGGTGTTAATGTCATCGAAGCAAAAGTCGTAGCTCAGCTCGTGGAAAAAGCACTTTTTAGTAAAGAAAAATATGGTGTAGTTGCATTTTCTGAAGCACAATTAAAGTCCATTCACTCACAGCTATCGCCAAAATCCCAACAGCAGTTGGAAGAAGCCATTGAGAAGGATCAGTTCTTCTTTAAAGCATTGGAGCAGGTACAAGGTGAGGAATGTGATCACCTCATCGTTGGTTTTGCCTATGGGAAAAATCAAGAAGGAAAATTCGATCTTCGATTCGGACCAATTAATCTAAAAAATGGAGAAAAACGTCTTAACGTGCTCTTTAGCCGTGCCCGAAAATCGATTCATTTTGTGTCCAGCGTGAAGCAATCCGATTTTTCCAGTTCAAAAAACCCAGGTGTGATGCGACTGAAAGATTGGTTCACCTATATTGAGGAAGAAAGTACCATGGGCAATCTTCAGAAACTTTCCGCTATTAGCTTCGAATCTTTGTTGGATGAAGAAGAATCGTTTTTATCCTTTCTCAATCGTTGTCGTGTGCTTCATCAACGGAATTGGGAGATTTTTTAGCTTCCCCTTTCTGTGGAACAGGATCGTATCCAAATCCACCGCGTGGATGACAAGATGCAATGCGTTTGGAACCTAGCCAAATTCCCTTGATCGGTCCCCAAATTTTTATCGCTTCAATCATATAGGAAGAACAAGTTGGCGTGTACCGACAAGATGGTGGGAAAATGGGCGAAATGACCCATTGATAAATCCGCACCAAAAAAATAAATGGGAGTCCCAGAAGTTTATATAACCGTTTCACAAAGCGAAGTTAAGGACTTATTCAACATATTGGTGTGTAAAGTTTTCACGTAACCTTTCTGCCATTTTCCACTTTATGTTTAACTTTAGGAAACTCAATCAAACGACATGCAGCATTTTTTCTTCTTTCTTTTCAGTGTTTATTTCAGTCTTGCGTACGGACAACCCATCTCAAAATGGGAGTCAGAGAAAATCACTGTTAAGACGTCGAATAACATGAGTACGTTGATGCATGCCGAAGCCTTATTCGCGGATCGCTGGGATGTTTTAGCACAACCGCAATTTTGGAAACAAATTATGTTACTTGCTCCTGATTCTTGTTTGGTAAATGTCGCGAGTACACGTCAAGTACTTAAAAAAATGTCCTTGAAGGATTGGAATCGTCAAACAGAAGCGGAAAAAGATAGTACTCGGGCGGAATTGCGCGCCCAATTTGGACTTGATCCTTCAACGCGCATTTATGTGACTTCCGGGAAAAATGATTTTTATAAATTTAATGAGGTGTATCCGCAACTTTCAAAAGGAGTGGCTGCGTTCGAACGATACGGTGTTGATCCATGGTATGCGCAAGCCATCTTATTGATTGAATGTCCCGGACAAATGAAAAAATCAATTTCCGGCGCTTATGGGTCATTTCAATTGATGCCGGATGTCGCACGGGCTGCAGGACTTACCGTAAACGCCACAGTAGATGAACGCAAGGATTTCGACCGTTGTGCTTATGGCTCGGCTAGTTTGATTCGTCGGGTTTGTATTCCTGAAGCGAAGCGTATTTTAGATAGTCACCATTTGACTTATAACGAATCGGACTTATGGTTCCGACTTTTTGTATTGCATGTTTATCATGCAGGATCTTTGAACGTTGCGGCTGTTGTGAACAAAATCCAACCGACTGTTGGTTCACAACAATTGATTTTAGATATGTGGCAAAATACAGCAGGTGGATTCGGAAATAATTCTCAAAACTACACGCAACTTGCCCTTGCTGCTCAGCTTATTCTACATGAAATGGTTTACCAGAAATGCGATGAAATTACGATGAGTCAAGCGCGTTAGTCCTTGATGAATTTCATCGAGATGGAGTTTACGCAATGACGAGTGTCTTTTGACGTAAATTTCTCTCCAAAAAATACGTGACCAAGGTGGCCTTTACAGTGACTACAAATAATTTCAGTTCGACGTCCATCAGCATCTAATACTTGTGTCACATTCTTTGCGATTTGATTATCAAAACTCGGCCAACCGCATCCTGAATTGAATTTCGTTTCGCTGCGATACAGTGGATTTTCACACTGACGGCAAACGAAGGTTCCTTTTTCGTAAAATGAATTGTATTCACCAGTGAACGGGTATTCCGTCCCTTTATTCAATAACACTCTTTTTTCCTCAGCGTTTAATTCATTCCACTCGTCTGGCTGTTTCATTTGTTCATGCTTAAGTATCCATTTTCCACAACAAGTGAGGATTCAAAATTGTTTGTGTACAATCCACCTGTTCCTAATCCTTGAGGTAAGTCATTTTGAAATGTGGAAGTAAATTGTGCGATGGCATTCAAACCTATGGAAGACTCCAATGCTGAAGTCATCCACCAAGCAATGCCAAGACTTTCCGCTAATTCAATCCATTCCTTAGTTCCCGTGAGTCCACCATGCAGACTTGGTTTTAATACAATATACTGTGGCTGAACGAAGTCCAACAGTTGTTCTTTTTCGGTTTTTCCATGTATTCCAATCAATTCTTCGTCCAAGGCAATCCCAATGGGTGTCGTGGCACATAACGTCTTCATTTCTGGAAGTTGTCCTGCCATAATGGGCTGTTCAATGGAATGAATGTCCAATTCCGCTAATTCCGCCAATTTTGAAGGAGCTTCTTTCGGTGCAAACGCTCCATTTGCATCAACGCGGAGTGTTAATTCATCTGCTGTAAATCGCGTGCGCAATTGTTTCAACAAAGCTTTTTCTTTTTTCCAATCGATGGCGCCCACTTTCATTTTAATGGTTGAAAATCCAGCCGCCAATTTCTCCTCCATTTGTGCCAGCATAAAAGCCTCATCACCCATCCAAATCAATCCGTTGATGGGAATGGCCACTTCTTTCCGAGTGAAAGCTGAATCAAATAAGATAGCTGATCCTTCGTGTTGGATTTCTTTCGCCAATGTTTCCATGCCAAATAGGATGGAAGGAAAGGCGCTCCATTCTGCTAGAAATTGTTTCCATTTATCGTCTTGAAATAAGGCAACATCCTTGAATTCACCTTGATCCCAATGTGAAAATTGCCGTTGTAATTTGCTCAGAAAAGATTCGTATTGTATTTCGTCGATAAAATCTGGTGATAATCCCGGAATGACACTGCATTCCCCTTGCGCTACTTTACCGTTGGGCAGTTGCACTGATAAAATCCACGATGGTTTATCGTACAAAACACCACGACTTGTTCCACTTGGCTTTTTAAATTGAAGCAGGTGTTTCTTGATATTGATTTCCATGAATTAAGAATGATGGTAAGGTTCGCCTTTCAAAATCGTATAGGCTCGGTACAGTTGTTCTAAGAAAATCATACGCACCATTTGATGTGAGAAAGTCATTTTTGACAAGGATAATTTGGCGTTGGCTCGATCGTAAACTTCGGCACTGAATCCATAAGCGCCACCAATGACAAAAACGAAATTGCCGTTTACAGACATTTGCTTTTTATCCAACCATTGAGCAAATTCCACCGAACTTTGGTGCAAGCCATTTTCATCCATTAAAATCAAAAAATCCGTAGGAATCAACTTGGATAAAATAAGCTCTCCTTCTTTTTTCTTCAACTGATCTTGGCTCAGTGCTTTTGGGTTTTTCACATCAGGAATTTCCACACGTTCGAAGGAACAATAGTGTTGTAATCTAGAAATGTATCGGTCTTCTCCAACTTTGACATCTGGGAAAGCCGTTTTACCTAGAACGTAAAACTTCACTTTCATGTCAAGCCATTTGAACAGCTTCCACTCCTTTTACTTCTGGAGCAACTTGCTTTAGTGCCTCTTCGAGTCCGCCTTTCAAGGTCATGTGACTCATCGAACAATCACTGCAAGAACCAATTAATTTAACACGTACGATGTGTTCATCTGTAATGTCTACCAATTCCATATCTCCACCATCTGCATGCAAGAATGGGCGAAGTTGGTTTAAGGCTTCATTTACCTTGTCTGAAAGTGTCGCTTTTAATTGTGCATTCATCATGACTAATTGTTTGTTTTAGCCTTCAGTTTTGTTAGCTCGTCCACAAATGTATGAACTAATTCATCAAAGGCCAATGAGGTAGGTGTATTTTCCTGATAAACAGCAGGACGACCAGCATCTCCCGCTTCGCAGACACTTTGCACCAAAGGAATACTTCCCAAGAAAGGAACCTTCATCCCTTGTGCAAGATTTTTCGCGCCATCACGACCGAAAATGTAGTATTTATTGTTTGGTAATTCTGCCGGAGTAAACCATGCCATGTTTTCCACGACACCGATGACAGGCACTTTCAGGGTATCCATTTGGAACATATTAATTCCACGACGGGCATCTGCCAGTGCTACTTCTTGAGGTGTACTTACTATGACGACACCATCCAAAGGAACGGTTTGTACTAGGGATAAATGAATGTCCCCTGTTCCGGGAGGAAGGTCGACAAGTAAAAAGTCTAACTCGCCCCAATGAGCATCGGTAAATAATTGCGTGAGTGCTTTCGAAGCCATGGGTCCGCGCCAAACGACAGCATTGTCTTGATCGGTGAAAAATCCAATGGAAAGAACACCGATCCCGTTGGCGACAACTGGTTGAATCAGTCCTTGACCATTCACGTCTACCATTTTCGGACGTTCACCTACTAAGTCAAACATCGTTGGCATGGAAGGACCATGAATATCCGCATCGACGATTCCCACTTTGTATCCTTGTTTGTGCAGTCCACCGGCTAAATTTGCAGTAATCGTCGATTTACCTACACCACCTTTTCCAGAAGCTACAGCGACGATGAACTTCACATCAGGAAGGATTTTTCTGCGTGCACTTCTATTCTCAGTGCTCATTCCTTTGATCACACAATTCAAGGTGATGTCATCACCAAAAATGCGCTTTAAGTTAAATTCAATCGCTTCTTGCATGCGCTTACGGGCATGTAATGCTGGATTGGAAATTTGCACCGTTAGTGTAATTGTTCCTTCGCTAATTTCTAACACTTCGATTAGGTTTAAACTCACCAAATCATTTTTTAAATCAGGTTCAGTAATTTTTCCTAAGGTTGCTAAGATGTTTTCTCTTGTAAGTTCCATATGAAATTAAGGGTGAAAAGATTGAATGGAATGGTACATAAAATCGACCACTTTTTTAGAGTCGCCACGTTCGCCATTTCGAATTTCGTAGTAAATGCCATTTATTTTTTTGACAGCGAAAATGTGATAGGTGAGTTTCTTGTCCTTGATGAAAGCAGATTTTTCTTTTCGACTATACACGAAGACATCTTTTTCCTCCTTCAACATGTGAAACTCAAAGTAGTTCGTCTTTTTATTGTCTTTGATGAGGTCTTTTTTGAATTCTTCGAATCGATATAAGTTATCTCCATAATCCTCTATAAACAATTGAAAATTGCGTCCAACAGAAATCGTCCATTTGTACCCACCCTCATCATACGTGACATTTGGTTTGAAAGAAGCGCCAATTCCAGCGGTGGCATCGGGGATCATAATGCTTGCTGCAATGTCATAGTCTCGCATATCCACCTTTTGAAACTGGAAATAATCAAAATTCCCTTGTGGCACGTCGTTCCCATTCTTACATTGGGTTGTTAGAAGCAAAATAATAGCCACTAGAAAAATACTTCTCAGCTGATTCATTTTACAAAGATACATATTTGATATGAGTAGAATTTTTCTCACCTTCGCAATATGCAAAAACAATTTGTTTTCTTTTCCGGATTATTCTTGATGTTATCCATCGTACTTGGAGCAATGGGCGCGCATGCTTTAAAGGAAGTATTGGCAACAGCGCAATTTGAGTCCTTTGAAGTAGCAGTGAGGTACCAAGGATTTCTATCCATGGGCGTTCTTGTATTAGCCTTACAAGCGGATCGTTTTTCCTTTTCGCTTCAACCAATTTTAAGTGGAATGATGGTGGGCATGATCCTTTTTTGCGTGTCTATTTATGCACTCGTCGCTTTTAAAACCATGCATTGGCCAACTTCTATAATCGGACCCATCACACCAATTGGTGGACTTATCACCATTGTTAGTTGGATACTTTTCCTGTATCGTTTGATTAAAAATTAATCTTTTTCAAAACATTTTTTCAGATTATGTTTTGTTATTCCAGAATAGTTTCTACTTTTGATTAGTTTTTAATCTTTTTAACGATTAATATTTAAGCATCATGAATAAACTCAGCATCGGATCAAAGCTTCCTGCGTTTTCAGGAATTGATCAAAATGGAGCAGAATTACACGCGAGTAGTTTTACCGGCAAGCGTTTAGTAATTTATTTTTATCCTAAAGACAACACGCCGGGATGTACAGCACAAGCGTGCAGTTTGAGAGATGATTACGCTTTGTTACTTGAAAACAACATTGCTGTTATTGGCATCAGTGCAGACAGCGTTTCCTCGCACAAAAAGTTCGTCGATAAATTTTCCTTGCCCTTTCCGTTAATTGCAGATACGGAGAAGGTGCTCCTGAATCTATTCGGTGTTTGGGGCGAGAAGAAGTTTATGGGGAAAACCTATGATGGAATTCACCGAACCACTTTTTTATTCGATGAATCCGGCACCTTGATTTCCGTGATTGATAAACCGAACACGAAACAACACGCAAGTGAAGTTTTACGTATTTTCCAATCCTGATTTAGTTCGTAAATAGTTTACGAACACACCCCTTTACATTTGTAGAAATTATTCACCGAGTCAACCAACTCACTAAACAACAAACGATATGTCAAAGTCTAAAGAACAAAACTTAGAAAAATTAAAAGCGCTCCAACTAACCATGGAGAAATTGGACAAAACTTTTGGTAAAGGATCCGTCATGAAATTGGGAGACTCTCCAGTTGAGAAAGTGGAGGTCATTCCAACCGGGTCCATCACCTTGGATTTAGCTTTAGGAATCAATGGTTATCCAAAAGGACGCGTAGTAGAAATCTACGGGCCGGAGTCTTCGGGTAAAACAACCTTGGCGATTCATGCCATTGCAGAAGTTCAAAAGCAAGGTGGAATCGCTGCATTCATCGATGCTGAGCATGCGTTCGATCAATTTTACGCACAGAAATTGGGTGTAGATGTAGCGAACTTATTGATTTCACAACCTGACAATGGCGAACAAGCGTTAGAAATCGCAGATAACTTAATCCGTTCCGGCGCAATCGATTTAATTATCATTGATTCCGTTGCCGCTTTAACACCTAAAGCAGAAATTGAAGGAGAAATGGGTGATTCACAAATGGGTCTTCAAGCTCGTTTGATGTCGAAAGCGCTTCGTAAATTAACTGGTTCAATTAATAAAGCAGGGTGCTGCTGTATTTTCATCAACCAATTACGCGATAAAATTGGGGTGATGTTCGGAAATCCAGAAACAACAACTGGAGGAAATGCCTTGAAATTTTATTCTTCTGTGCGTATCGACATTCGTCGTGCCACACAACTAAAAGAAGGGGAAGAAATTATTGGAAACCGCGTAAAAGTAAAAGTGGTGAAAAATAAAGTTGCTCCACCATTTAGAAAAGCAGAATTCGACATCATGTATGGAGAAGGAATATCAAAAATTGGAGAAATCATTGACTTAGGTGTTGACTTAAACATTTTAAAGAAAAGTGGTTCTTGGTTTTCTTATGGGGAAACCAAACTAGGGCAAGGACGCGATTCGATCAAATCAATCCTCATGGACAATCCTGCTTTGGCAGAAGAATTAGAAGAGAAAATCAAAAAAGCTCTTGGATCACCCGCTACAAGCGAAGAGGTGTTGCAGGACTAGTGCATATCGTTTGGTTGAAAACGGCATCTTCGGGTGCCGTTTTTTTTTAATCAATAATTTTCCTATTTTTGAGTCAATCAACTTAAAATACTATGAAAAAAATTATTGGATTATTTCTGCTTGGATCGATTGTCTTGACAACGAATACAGGGTGTAAAAAGAAAGGCTGTACAGATAACACAGCAACAAACTATAACAGTGCTGCTAAAAAAGATGACGGAACTTGCCTTTATGCACCAATCATTACAATAAATGGAAACGCAACCGTCAATATCAACGTTGGGTCTAGTTATACTGATGCTGGAGCTACTGCCGTAAATAAAGATGGAACAAGTGTTACCGTTACATCAACAAGCACAGTAGATGCCACAACGAAAGGAACCTATACCGTAACCTATACCGCATCAAACGCAAATGGAACAACAACAGCGACACGCACGGTGAATGTTGTCATTGGACAGGACAACTGGTTAGTATCTTGGAGCCTTTCAAGCGACTGCGGGGCCACAGCCTTTCCACTCGCTTCCGCACCAGTGATTACCGCGGGTAGCAATGCTACGTCATTGAACATTGATAACATGTTTAACTTAATCGGTGGAACAGCTACTGCAACCATCAGTGGAACACATGTCACTATACCACAACAAACAATCAATGCAACTGTTGGTCAAATCACTTTTTCTGGAACAGGAACAATGAACGACCAAGGAAACATCATCGTTATCACGTATACATATGATAACACAGCTCCTTTAATCGGAGGATCTGGAACATGTACCGCAACCTACGTGAAACAATAATCTTGAGAAAATAATTAGTAAAGGCAGTTCAAATGAACTGCCTTTTTTTGTATCCAAAGTTACCAATCTACCATTCTTCTTTTACTAATTTTGTCACATGGGAAAATTCACTGACATCGTAAAATCCGAGGTTCCAACATTAGTCGACTTTTATGCAACATGGTGCGGGCCGTGTAAAACGATGCATCCAATTCTAGAGGAACTAAAAAAACAAATGGGTTCTAAAATTCGAATTTTAAAAATTGACGTGGATAAAAATCAAGATGTCGCTGCTCAATTTAAGGTGCGCGGTGTTCCCACCTTTGTGCTTTTCAAAAATGGAGAAGTCCTGTGGCGAGAAAGTGGTGCTTTTCCTTTAAATGTCTTGAAGTCTAAAATTCAAGGAGTTTTATCCTAAAACGTAACCCTTCTTTTTTTCTTACGTATTTGCATACCAAGGCGGAAAACTATACTTTTGCCCACAGAATTATATTTAAATAAATTTAGAAATTAGTATGGAATCAATGATGATTTATGTGCCAATTGTAATGGCAGTTATCGGATTGCTATTTATGGCAATGAAGAGAGCTTGGGTATTGAAACAAGATGCTGGAGATGGGAAAATGAAAGAAATTTCAGATTACATCTATGAAGGGGCACTTGCATTCCTAAAAGCAGAGTACCGTTTATTAGCCGTTTTCGTGCTAATTGCAAGTGTTGTTTTAGCTGGAATTACTTTCGTTCCAGGGGTAAAAACACATTTGTTGATTATCATCGCCTTTATATTTGGTGCAATCTTCTCTGCCTTGGCAGGGAATATGGGGATGAAAATCG
>JAHEMQ010000079.1 GCA_024643555.1 Crocinitomicaceae bacterium
CCAGCATCTTGAAGTTTTAAAATCGCAACGATTTGTGACTCCGTAAATTTTGAATTTTTCATACAATTTTTGCTTTACGGACTCTATTTCAAAACGTTTCAGTTTTGGGGGAAGCTTACCGATGTAGTTGAACAAATGGAGTCTACAGAAGCTCGCGAGGTTAGAAAATGCCCATTTACGCTTGATTTTCTTATGAATAACGGTGAGCAGAAGGTTGACGATGAGCGCGCACCAAATCTGTATTTTGATGGCATTTTCATTGTCGCCAAGGAAAAACTTTAGCGGAAAGTTCTGTTTGAGCTGTTTGAACAGGAGTTCAATTTGCCATCGTTTTTTGTAAATCAATGCAATATGGCCTGCGTTCATACCATGCAGGTTGGTAATAAACTCAAAGCAGCGCTTGTTTTCGTCGTCCCAGTAAGCGACTTTTCTTAGTTCGATCGTCTTTAAATAGGCACCATTTTCTTTGACGTCCACACGAATGATCTCATCTTTTAGAACGCCATCGTCGATGTATGAAGGGATGTCGTTTTCTTTCACAGATTCATAGGAAGCATTTGATTTTAATCGCGTAACAAAGAAAATTCCACTCTCGTTGAACTCGTCAAAAGTCTTGTAATCGTTGTATCCCTTGTCAAATACAGCAATCTTTCCCTTCTCCAATTGAATATGCTTCAAGAACTGTTTGTCGTGCGTTGTGGCAGCGGAGAACCAAATAAGCTTCGGCACTCGATCTTGTAAATTGATTTGCGTGTGTACTTTGATTCCACCCTTTCGCTTACCGGTGTTTGGTTTCCTTCCAACGCAGCTCAAAATGTCTTTAAACAACGATATGGTGCTAGAATCGATGATTTCCAACCTGTTTTCCCATGCATAAGACTGTCGGCTGTCCGAGATAACTGATTGGTATTCTTGGAGCAAGGAATAATACACATCCTGGAATACCAAATGACTTCTCCTTTTGTTAGCGTCACTTAATGTACTTCTGTAGGGAATGCTTTTCAACTGAAAATGGCTCATCTTTCCTTTCAAACCCAGCATGGATGCAGCTACTTCACGCAACGAGGTACAGTTGGCAAACGTAGAAAAGAGCATGCTGATCAAGTGATCTGAGGTGTCAAACTTCTTGACGTAGTGATCAGACAGGTGTCTTTTGCCAATCGTTTTGATTTTATTTAGATCAAGGAAAGAAATCAGCTGTCCGAAAACGGATTGACCGAAAAAGTAGTTACTTTTATTCATGTGATTTGATTGTGCAAAACCAAATTACATAAAAGCGGGATAACCTTCATGGAAATCCCGCTTTTCAAAAAGTTTTATCGGACACTAGTGAAATTAAAGTATTTTCTATCGTACAATTCTCAATCATTGAAAATTATTTATCAGTTCACCTGGAATATAGTGATATTGATTTTTGTACATTATTGAATAATATTAAAGAAGTAATCCGTTATGCCTTTCTAAATACGAAATGTTACCCGTATGAATTTGTTGTAGCTTTTCGGTCCCGGTAATTCCAATTTTTAAGAATGCTTTTTTATTGATTTCGTCAGATAAAATGATCTTCCCATTGTTTGAGAACGAAATAAAGTAATTGTCGAAAAGAGCATCAAAAGTGGGGGAGAGTAGTATTCCGTTGTCGACGTCTAATCTTTCGTCATTACTGGCATCCTTCCATGGGACAATGTGTGATGCAATCAGAATTCTTGCGTCATCAAATCCTGTTACACCACATTGGTAACGCCAACGATGTATAATGCTTTTGCGATATGCTCCTTGTCCAACTCGAGATTTAACTTGACTGATTCGCTCCGTAGTTTCGGGTTTGGTCATTATGTAATCGGCATATGGCTCCATGACAAGTCCTTGGTTAAGCAATTCTGGAGTCACTTTGATTTGAGCACCCATTCGTTTGAAGAAAAACTTAATCCCTTGTCGAAGTTGACCATCCGTATCAGGAGTTTCAAAATAATCCACATCATAAAATTCTACTTCGCTTTTAAAACGGACAAATCCGCTTCCTTCGGCTTCAAACAGAAATACTCTTTTTCCATTGATCAAGTGATCGCGTAGGGCAAGATTTCCTCTCGTAAATTGCATATCACCTTTTTGACCTTCGCCTGTGTATTCAAAAATATCCTCGTTTTGCCATTCGTCTTTGTATCCATGTTGCTTTCCAGAAGCACCACTAAAAATAAAAATGATTGGAAGCTTTGTTGATGGACAAATTCCGCTCTGCCAGTTACCGCCATATTCCTCATGGATCAAGCGTCTTTTGTAAAGAAAGTCTGGAACAAACATGAATCAAATTAAGTCATTTTTTATTAGAAGACCAGGCGATTCCAATAAAAAATTAACGACTTCCACATCAGCCTCCGCCCAGTCAAGCATTTTGAGTTCCGATACTGTTGTCCAAATAGATGACCTATGTTCTTTTAATTCCATTGAATCAGATAAAGGTTCGCACAGCCAGGTATGTAATTCAATACTGAAATCAGGGTAAAGATGTTTGTTGCTAATCAAATGTTTCAGCGGTTTTATTTCCATGGAAAGTTCCTCACGTATTTCTCTTTGAATCGTTTCTTCTTGGCTTTCGCCGACATCCATTTTACCTCCTGGAAATTCCCATTTATTTGCGAGATACTCGTATTTGTGCTCACCACGTTGTGTGCAAAGGATTTTGTTGTCTTTAACAATAACTGCAGCAAGTACTTGAATGGGGTTCATTTGGGGAAATTACACTTTTTTCAATAATGTTATTTAATTACTGGCTCTCTCCTCTCTGCTTGTAACGCATGAAAATAAGGAAAATCCTTCGTTTCTAATGATTTCAGTTATCGATTGACCTCAATTGTCACACGAATTTCAGCTAAAAAGTCAAATTGACTTTAGTTGTCACGCCAATTGTTCAGATTTGTTTCAACATGATTACTTGATAAGTAAGGCTGTCGAATTAAAACAGGAGTATCGTTCTTCGCCGAATTAGATTCGATGTGAGAGGGCTTTATTTCATGCTTTATCGTGGCTCAATACTAACCTTTAAAATTTTTATGATGATTGGAGCTATTTCAAACCCCAAAAAGTCCTTAGTGATTGATTTCCCTATGGAGAAATTAAAATCCACGGTGGAATTTATTCCCTTATTAAATCCAAAATACAAATTCAATTCAAAAAACGAGGTATTTAATACCTTCACTTTTGAGGCACTCGAATTTTTAAGTTTAGGAATATTTGCAGATATTTCATTTTCAAAACTGGAAGACTCTAGAACTGAAATATCCATCGAAATCAGAAGAAAAATTGGCGCATTTGACCAAGCGCATGAAGTTTCAAAGGCGAATGATCACATTTCGATATTATTCGAGTTAATTTCTAAATGTATTGTATTATCAGAAACGGAAATAAAGGAACTTGAATCAAAGAAAATTAGTGCGCCTGAGAAAAAAGGTTGCATAGTGGCTGTTCTTTTATCGTTGGCTAGTGCACTTGGAGGTAGCGTCATTTATGCAATGAGTTAACGCTTTAACCTGAGTCTAACGAGCTTCAACTAAACGTTGCTTTTCTCGAAAGAACGGAATCGAAGAATGTTCCATCACGAAATTTAACCAAGGCTTGCATTAAGGAGTGTATGTCGCTCATATTCTTTGAAAGAATAAGGGTGCGAAAAAAGAGTTAAAATTTGAATTTATTGATGGTCTCTTTTAGTATTGACTCTAGTTGTCAGTAAAATCTTATTTATTAGAGGAAAATTTATTTACCCATGAAAAAATCTCTTCAAGAAATCAAAGACTTAAGCAAAGCTGGAAAGTCCTTTCATTTAATGTTAAACGTAGAAGACTACACTTTCCCAGAATTGTTAGATTTGGCAAAAATCTCCGGAATGATCGGATGGAAGTACACCTTTAAAAATGCAGCGCAGTTATCTGTGCTAGAATTACAAGAGTTGCTCACGCATGCAGATGATGCGGCATTGACCTTTGATTTTTGTTAAGGATTAATCGGTATCTTCCCCGCAATCTTTCTTACCTTTAACCCATGTCAGAACTCGAGCACTTACGGCAGGACCCACACTTTTACGAAGTAATTTACCGTGAACATCGGGAAGTGGCTTACCAGTATTTGAAAAACTTGGGAATCGGGGAGGAGCAGTTTTTGGATATTTATCAGGATGCGGTCATTGTCCTGTTTGAGAAAACGCGGGATCCTAGTTTTAGTCTGACCTGTACCGTTCGAACGTATTTGATTTCGATTTGTAAGTACCAATACTTCAAGCGAACGAAACGTGAAATGGATGTCGTTCCCATCGATGGTGAAAAAGGCATCTACACCGATTGGCTAGAGGATGAAGATGAAATCATGCAAAAACAGGCACAAGTGGATCGCTTGGAACGCATTCTTCGGCAGTTTTCGAATGTGTCCACCAAATGCTACGAGTTGATCTACCGCTTTTTTTACTTGCAGGAATCCTTCAGCTTGATCGCACAAGCAATGGCGTATAGCAACGCGGAAAATGCCAAGAATCAAAAGGCGCGCTGTCAGAAAAAATTACGTGAACTTTACCGGGAAGAAGCATGAAAACGGTTCTAGAAATATGGCAAAACTGTCAGCAGGAATTCCCGAATGCAACAAGGGAACTTCCCACGCCGGAGTTAGCCAGTACGGAAGAATTTAGCGCTTATGCAGAGGCTTTAGCGGAGGTCTATTCTTCGGGAGAACTTATTGAGTCGGACTGGTTTCATCAGTTCCTGCTCTTGAAACCACGAGCGTTTTATGAGGCCATGGAATTTCAACGTTTGTTGGAACTAAGCTTGAAAAACAGTTTGCGCAAGGACATGAAACAAGGCCTGCGTAGGATTGAAAACGGATTGCATGGTCTCGAAGAAA
>JAHEMQ010000081.1 GCA_024643555.1 Crocinitomicaceae bacterium
TAATTTGGGGAATTATTCAAAAAGATATTCCAACTTTGAGCAGAGAAATTGAAGGTCTCAAAAAGGCTTAAGACTATCTTTATTTTCGGAAATTAAATTTGATATATCCCTGAACAACAAGTTCGATATTTCAGAACTTTCGCCCACCCAAGCGGGGATTTCGTTCAAAAAAGCGGAATCCCCTTTTTTATGAACTCAAAAAATATTTCAAGCTCATCTTTTGGTTCATTCCAGCTCATTTCTAAACCTTTCTGAGCTTAAAAAAGCGTTGTTTTGAACCAGAAACAAATTTTTCACCCTTACTCTATTTCATAATTTCGAATTTTATACTCTTGTTTTATTACAAAAAAAAAATATTTTTTAAGACTATACCCTTATATTTTATTTTTTTATTTCATACTATATCCTTATATTTGTTTATTATTTTCATGTTATAGCCTTATGTTAAATAGTAAACAACTACTACTTATTCAGCAAACTGATAAGAAATTGGCGGTATTTAAACCGTTGAATTCCAATGTTATCCCTGCAAAAGGATGGATAAACACCGTGCGAACATCCTTGAAAATGTCTTTTCGGCAATTAGGAAATCGCTTGAAAATTTCTGCTCAAAGTGCTAAAGAAATAGAAAATCGCGAAGCAAATGGCACGATCACATTAAATTCTTTGAAAGAAGCAGCAAATGCGCTAGACTTGAAATTAGTCTATGGCTTTGTTGCTAAAAGTGGCAGCTTGGAACAAATGATTGAAGATCGCGCGAAAGAAATAGCAACTGAAATTGTCATGAGGACAAATACCTCGATGAGCCTAGAAGATCAACAAAATTCAGAAGAGCGAATTGAACAGGCGATTGCTCAGAAAACAACGGAAATTAAATTTGTCATGCCAAAATATTTATGGGATTAGAAATCAAATATCTTGACGGTCAGACACCTTTAAATGAAGAAGAATTGGATGGATTAAAGATCCGATCTATTACAACCCGCGAAGAGCTTGACGAGTTTGAGCAATTTAACATAGAAAAGGCAATTCAATGGACTTTTGGCAAAAAAATCCAAGCTAAAGATATACTTTCAGAGAAGTTCATCAAAGATTTACATAAAAGAATGTACGGTGAGGTTTGGAGGTGGGCCGGTTCTTTCAGAACTACCGAAAAGAATTTAGGGATTAAAAGTTATCTGATTCCAGTTCAGCTCAAGCAATTATTAGATGATGTAATGTATTGGTATGAAAACCAGATCTATTCGCCAGATGAAGTTGCAGTCAGATTCAAACATCAGCTCGTGAGTATTCATTGCTTTGCCAATGGAAATGGAAGGCATTCTCGATTAATGGCAGATTTGATTATGGAAAAACTATACAAGGAACCTTTCCTCACCTGGGGAGGCTCTAGTTTAGTGAAATCAAACGAAAAAAGAAAAGAATACATTAATGCCATTAAATTAGCTGATCATCAAGACATAAGCCAACTTATTATGTTTGCAAAATCCTAAATCACAACATCTGATCATCATCTTTCTTTCATGTAAAAAAATTAAACATATTTATATATGACGACATTCTCATGTATAAATAATTTACATTTCTAATTCCATCGCAATATTCTCCAAATCCTACCACAACAAGTACGACATTTCAAACCTTTCGCCCAGTAGTACACCGCGAGCCTGAAGCGAGAACGCTGAACACTTCCCCCTCATTCTTCCTCCCATTCTTTGAAAGAATTTCAAAAAACCTTGTATCCACATCGAGGAACGTGTAAGGTGAAATCCAATGGGAAATAGATATCCATTTGATAATATTTTCAAATCTCATTTCAATACCTTAATTTCGAGCACTTTTTAATTGAACTGTGAAAAAATTTCTCCTAATTTCCTATAAAGTGGTCATTCACCTCCTCGCATTGATGGCGCTTTTCTTGATGTTTACTGCCTTGGCGGTTAAAATGAAATGGACAAACGAAAAAGGAGATGTGGACATCAATAACCGTTATTTCGATAAGGTTTCAACGAGCTACGGACAACCCTTAGATTCAACGAATGAGCAATATTTGAAAGCACGGGTTTTTCAAAAAATCGGTGTGCTCTCTCATCATCATCCGATGAACGCGGAAATCATTCTTTCTGCGTATCAAAAATCGAAGGACGTTCGCATTGCGGCGCGCATGTTAGACGCGATTCAATTGCTCTTGAAAAAAGACAAATACCTGCAACGTGAATTTGCAAAAATCAACCATTACCGAAGCAAGCAATCGAAAACACTATATCCATGGGCGCATTCTCAAGCGTGGAAGGACTTCTGCAAAGCGGTTGCTCACGATAAACATGCCATCGACTCTGTGGCACGAATGACGGGTGTGGAACCACGACTTTTAGTGATGTGCTTGGTCGGTGAACAAGTGCGCATGTTCAACTCTGGACGCGAAAAATTCAAAAAATACGTCGTTCCATTTAGTCGCTTAATTCTTCCAAAGAATCGAGGTTACGGTGTAACAGGTATTCTACAACACACGGCTTTGAGAATCGAAAGCACTTTGTTTGATGCGAAATCACCCTTCTATGCCGGTGACTATTTCCAAAATTGCATCAACGTGAATGATTCTTTTCCAGAAGTAATTAATGATACAATTGAATCGCATAAACTAAAGACCATTCAGCGCTTAATCAAGGGTGGTGATCATTATTATTCGTATTTATACACGGCCTTTTTAATTCGTCAATACCAAGCGCATTGGGAACGCGCTGGATTCTCCTTAGCGTATCGACCGGAAATCATTGGAACCTTATACAACCTTGGTTATCAAAAAAGTAAACCAAGTGCACATCCGAAAGTGGGTGGATCCAATTTCATGGTGGCGAACCGCATGTATACCTTTGGTGGACTTTGCTACGAATTTTACTATAGCGGGGAATTGCAACAGTTGTTCCCACTTACAAAGGATCCCATTACACCAGTGAAGGAGTTAGAAGTGAAAAACAAGGACTTAATCCTACAGCGTAAAAAGATGGAAGAAGAACGTTTACGTGCCGCTGAAAATGCAGTTGTTCCTACACTGAATTAAGTCGACACTAAAAACAATGTCCAATCTGAAAGAAGAATTGCTTGTCTTCTTTCGAAATGGCATAGTCGAAGCGCAAAATGGTATTGACATTCCATGCGATACGCAGTCCCAATCCGCCATTTGAACGAAGGTTCTGAACATTTTGTTGCCACATCAACGCTCCAGAGTCCCACACGGCCCCGAAATCGTAAAATGGAACTGCACTGAAGGCAAAATGCTGTTTGAGCAAATCTAGTTCACCGAAGCGATAGCGCAATTCGAGGTTGTTGAAGAACATCACGCGCGACAAAAAACGACTTTGCTTGAATCCACGTAAGGTTTGTCCTCCTCCCAATCCTTCAATGCTCCCTTCGGATGTCCATTGGTCCTGATACTCGTAAAAAGGTGCATCCAAAGTTGTATATCCCATGGAAAAACGTGCAGCAAAAATCAATTTATGAAAGGAACGAGGAAGCATGCGTTTATACATGTTCACATGAGCGAAGGTTTTATTGAAATTATATTGTGAACCCAATGCTTTCAAGGAAAGTTCATTTGTTACTTCTGCAAAAATTCCACTCGACGGATCTCCTTCTAAGTCTCGTGTATCGTAGATAAATCCTGCTTGCACAAAAGAAACCAAGTTTTGTCCCATACCTCGAATCAAGCCACTTTGTGCATCGTTGGCTAACATGGAATTTCCGGTAAATGGACTCAAATGCAATTTGGCAATTTCATATCCTGCCAATAAACGAATGCGTCCTTCGTAAAGGGATCGTTCCATGCTGATATTCAATATGGCTTCCTTTTTCGTATATTGATTGTAAAAAGTATTTTGTCCCGTGAGGGAACTTTCGTAGGCCGAATATGTCGCATTGTGCACCATGTTTTGACTGGAATCACCAAGTGGAAAATAACTTAAGCCGGGAATTGTTTCTTTTTCGTTGATGCCAAAATAGAGTAAGTTCGGATTAATCTCATAAGCCAATTCACCACGTAGGCGCCATTTGGAATTGAGAATGTAGGGAACATCCACAGTCATCATGATTTCTTTTTGCTGCTTGCTGGTGACAAACAAGGCCAAGTCAATCTCCGCGCGATAAGGCGTATATTTAAAAAAGGGATCTGATTTTTTTCCGTTAAAAAAGATACTTCCTTCGACACCCACGCCAAATCCATTCACCGGATCTGAACTGATGTCAGGAACGCCCGTAACATACATGCCTTCTTTCTTGGATGCTAGATCCTCTTCAGAAAGTTGTTTCTCCTTCGCGATGGCAAAGGGAAGTTTTAGGGTATCGATTGGTGTCTCCTTCTGGGAGAAAACGGATAAAGTAGGCAACAAGGCACTAAAAAGGAGAATGGGGGAGATTTTCATCATTTTGAAGCAAAGAGTTGGAACAAGGTTAAGCAATTAATTTGTAGAATCAAGCTGATTTTCAATCTTTTTCGAAATCAATCAAAGCTCCATCCTTTCATTTCGTTTTAGAGTTAATGAACCAATTTGTTCATTCTTTTTTAAAATATGCTTAATATTGAATTGAAATACACCTCTCCAAATGAAACAACTACTATTTTTTTGTGCCTTTTTCGCAATGAGTCAATTAAAGGCCCAACAATGGGGTGACTACACCTTGTACAGTTTGCAAAACTCGAGTACTACCTACTTGATAGATACAAACAATACGGTCTATCACACTTGGACACATGCCAGTTCAGATAAAACAGGATATTCAAGTTATTTAATGCCGGATAAAATCCTGTGGCGAACGGTAAAAACGACAACACAATTAAACGGCGGAGGCATCACTG
>JAHEMQ010000084.1 GCA_024643555.1 Crocinitomicaceae bacterium
GCACCAGATGAGTTAATTCAACAAGCGCCGAGACATTCAATTGAATCATCTCTAAATCTTTCTCAATAGGACGATCTACAAATTCTCCGTGTCCACCAAATCCTGCGTTATTCATCAAGTATTCGATTTCAATGCCCGACTTTTGAACGAAGTCGAACACCTTTTTCGCTGCATGAGGTTCCGATAAATCCTGTGAAAATATCGTTACTTTCACTTCGTGTTTGGACTCCAATTCCGATTTCAATTCCTCCAAGGAATCTGTTCGACGCGCCACCAGAACGAGGTTTCCACCTTTAGCCGCGTGAATACGTGCTAGTTCTTTACCGATTCCACTAGATGCTCCTGTGATAAGTGCTGTTTTCATGTTTATTTTTTTAGTAACAACCCAAAAGGGTCATTGTTTAGTGACTAGAATAACTTGTTTTTATTTTTGTGAAGCTGTAATTCGGATCCTCTTTTTGTCCAATTCTCAGGTTTTGGCTGACCGTCAAAGATTGAATCCAACCTGTTTTCTTATCTAATGAAATCGCCATAACAGATGACCCCGACATAGCGTGCGCATCTTTCGACGTTCCATCGTAGAGGGGCGAAAATTCCGACTTGCCTGATAGCATTAAATTATGTTCACTTTCTCCTATCCATTGAAACGAATTTTTCATGGATCCATTCATTTGACTTGAGAATAATTGCGTTTGAGTGGACCATTCATCATTCATATGAACAACGTTGGTAGGATAAATCAATGTGATGATTTCGAAATTTCCTTTGAATGCTTTTTCCCCGTATGCATTTATCACTTTATCAGCAATTTCATTCATTTTTTCGATTGGTAGACCTAGGTTTTGGACACATTTGTTGACCAAGTTTTCAATCCCTTCCACTTGCTTAATTTCACCATAAGGGCTTAGAGTGATGTAAAAAGGATTTTTACACAATTCATGAAAAAAATGTGACATCACGTCATGTGACGGGTCATCGGAACTCATTTTGTTTTCTGTGCCGTCCGCTTTTGTAATCGAAATGCCCATGTCCTCATATTTAGTTTTTAAGTAGAAATCCCCCTTCCTAATACCTTGAACTTTGTAGGACACACGTGCTTTAACCTCCATCGAATATTTTTCGGTCTTACCATTGTTTTTTTGGTAAGTTTCTGATTCCGAATGAATTTGATGAAAATAAGTGTTGCCTTTTTTCAAAGACAATGAGATGCTACGTTGTGGAAATATGTAAGTAGAATAAAAAAGAAAAAGAAGAGCAAATTTCCACTTCATACAGAATGTTTGACTCAAAGGTAAGTAAAACTTAGCGCAAGGTATGTAATCCGATTCGAAAGGTTTGCGCATGCGCTTTTTTGCAATCCAAGTAATGACTTTTTACCTCGACCGCATAATGACTTGCGAAAATCGCAATTGAGTTATTTTAATAGTGAGAATTCAATTAGGCGATAACTTTTAGAAGTTGCAAATTTGAACCCAGTAAAACAATGAAAGAACCACCTAATGCTTCCTAATCTATGAATTTGAAATACGTTTTAGTAATTCTTCTTGTCTTTGGTAATCATTGGAGCACTTTAATACATGCACATGAACTCAATTCCCTTGATGGCTCGAAGGCACCAATTCAGAATTATTTTCAATCGCTAACTTTTTTAAACAAAGTCAAGCATAATGCGCGACATCCATTGCATACGGAAGCGATACTCATTTTACCGGGTTTTGGTTCAAAATACCATTTTTTAAACAAGATCAAGCAAGTGTTTAATAAAGCGCCTTACGATGTTTTTGTGCCCCGATATATTGACCGTCGCTCACTTAAGGAAACAATCAGAAATCTTGAATGCTATTGGCGGCGACATGCTTTGAGTACCTACCAAAAGGTACATGTGTTTAGCTATATTGTGGGATCTTGGACGATAAATTCATGGATTGCAAAAAATGGAAAAGCAAATATTGAAACCATTGTTTACGATCGAAGTGCACTTCAAGAACGTGCCCCATTCGTACTTGTCCAAGACATGAAACTTGTCAAATTTCTCCTTTTCGGTGGAGTGGTGAACGATCTTCTCGATACGCCCTACATTCCACTAATTGACACGAGCATTCGTCGCGGTATGCTTTTAGAAACGTATGCAACAAATACGATTCGCAAGCATCAACAAACAGCGGCATCCATAGGTCCGTATTGTTGGGACATTAGTTGTTTTGGACAGCATGTTGACGACTATCGATTTATACAATTGAACCACGATCAAATGTATACACATCCAGAGGCATTTGCAGAAGCATTTCTACATTTTATTCGAAATGGCAACTTCGGTACGCACCTGCAAACAGTACAACCAGTTGAAAATCCATTTATGAAACACAAACCATGATCTCTGTTTACAAACTCAAACCACAATTCCAAGCCCTGTTACGTCCGCTATTAAAGCAATTGCGGAATTTGGGTATAACGCCTAACACGCTCACTATTTCGGGATTAATTCTATCATTGGCGATGGGTGCTTTTTCACTCTATGGTGATCGTAATCTAGCCCTACTATTCATGCCCTTTGTCTTGCTATTGCGCATGGCGCTCAATGCCTTGGATGGCATGATGGCTCGTATATATCAAATGCAAAGTAAACTTGGCGCAGCACTAAACGAACTTTGTGATATTCTTTCTGATATATTTATGTTTTACCCCCTAAGTGTTTTATTTGAAGTAAATCAAGAAATCATATTTATTTTTATCATCCTCAGTTTGCTTAATGAATTCGCAGGCTTACTCGGGCAGGCACTCAATGGCGAGCGCAGGTATGATGGACCTATGGGGAAGTCGGATCGCGCCTTGGTCGTAGGGTTGCTGTCTATGTTGATTTATTTCAAAATCCCCATGTTCAAAGCCTTTACTTGGATTTGGTTGACCATCTTTACGCTACTCATTTGGAGCACCATCCGACGAATTAAAAACGCCATACCGAAAGATCATGAATGAAATCCAAAAAATGATCGCCATCATCTTTGCCGTACTCGTTTTTGCGAGCGTCTTATTTTGGATCATGGGCAAATTCAACAATGGACCGCAAGTTCAGGAACTAAAAACACGCACTAAATCATGGTGGATAATGGCGGCAATCTTTACCATAGCAGCATTAGTAGATCCAGCGGTTTCTTTTTTCGCATTTGGTTTTTTGTCCTTCTCCGCGCTACGCGAACTTTCCAGCATCAGTAAAAATATACGGACTGAAGACCGCAGTATTATTTTTTGGGCCTACCTAGCAGTTCCTATTCAGTATTATTTTGCTTACATGGGGTGGTTTGAACCATTTTTGGTATTTGTGCCAGTATTTATGTTCACTTGGATACCATTCGTATTAGTGCTAAAAGGCCACACGAAAGATATTGCTCGCTCAATGAGTGTGATTCCGACTCATCTGATGTTCACTGTGTTTTCAATTAGTCACCTTGCCTACTTTCTTTCTTTGCAGAAGTTGTCCAACTTCTCTGTGGGTGGTCGCGGCTTATTGCTTTTCGTTGTTTTTTTGACCGAAATGAATGATGTTTTTCAGTTCACTTGGGGAAAACTCTTTGGACGTCATAAAATAATTAAAAAAGTAAGTCCAAATAAAACGCTAGAAGGTTTTATCGGCGGATTAATTAGCACAATTGTTGCCGCTTATTTCTTACAGTTTCTTACCCCTTTCAAGACCTATGAAGCCTTAGGAGCTGGCCTACTCATTGCATGTACTGGTTTTGTCGGAGACATTATTGTGTCGGCGATTAAGCGTGATTTTGGCCTCAAGGATACCGGAAATGCCATTAAAGGACACGGTGGGATTTTAGATCGAATCGATTCCTTGGCTATTAGTTCGCCATTTTTCTTTTACTATACTTATTTTCTCTACTATTCATAAATGCAACGAATCGTTTTATTTGTAGTTTACCGTTTGATCATGAGACCTCTTCTTCGATTCGTACTTGGTATTAAATGGGATGGAGAAAGCGATTTTAGACGATACAAACAATTTATTCTTGTAGCCAATCACAATAGCCATATCGACACGATGGCCTTGATGTCTAGCCTTACTTTGAAACAGCTCCAAAACACACACCCAGTAGCAGCCTCCACTTATTTTGGTAAAAACAAATGGCTGGGTTGGCTTTCTACTTTTTTTGTAAATACGATTTTGATTGAACGAAGCCACGAAGGAAATGGTCCAAAAGCCCTAGATGTACTGCACAACCATCTTCAAAAAGGACATTCGCTCATCTATTTCCCGGAGGGATCAAGAGGAAAACCAGAGGAACTTCAATCATTCCACAAAGGAATCGGTGTGCTGTTGCAACAGAATCCAGAACTCAACTATATTCCAGTTTGGATTCAAGGAACAGGGAAAATACTACCCAAAGGTGCTCACTTACCTGTTCCTTTTGAAGCTACACTTACTTTTGGTAAACCAAGACAAGCACATGCGTCAAATGTTGACGCGATTCTTGACGAAGTAAAAAATGCTTTGCTTTCTTTAAAAACAAATTGATCCTTTGCTTATAAACCAACCACAGGAACCATTGAACGACTTGAGAAGCAAAAGCTACTCCACATAAAAACGATTTTATTCAGAGTTAGATGAAAAAACCATCACGAATTGGTGATTTTCTCAACGATGCGCGCTACACCTGGACAAATCGTCGTATTTGTGGCAGTGAGTTCCAAGATTTGAAACATGTTTTTGCGATCCGTGTGTGGATATTCACGGCATGCCAAAGGACGATCTTCGTAAATCGAACAAGTATTGTCCTCGAACAGAAACGAACAAG
>JAHEMQ010000100.1 GCA_024643555.1 Crocinitomicaceae bacterium
GGAAAAAAAGTCGCCATCCATGGTCGCTTGGTACAGCGCACTTATTTAACAAAAAACGGTGTCCAGCGCAGTTTAAAAGAGGTGGAAGTCCGACAAATCATTGGCTTGTAAGTTCGACCAATCGTGAACGAGAAAAGAAGCGACTTTCGGGTCGCTTTTTTAAGATTTATGAATTAAAGTAATAACTTTGTAATCACATAATTGTGCATCATGGAAGTATCAATCATTCAAATAGGAAATTCGAAAGGTTTACGATTGTCGAAAACCATATTGGATAAATATCAAATCAAGGAAAAATTAGAAATGATTTTAGAAAATGACCATATTATTTTACGTCCATTCAAGGAACCTCGAAAAGGTTGGAGTGAAGCATTTGCAGAAATGCATCTAGATGGTGATGATCAATTGTTGATTGATGACGTATTTGACGACGAAAATTTTGACGAATGGAACTGAATCAATACCAATTAGTTTTGGTGCAGTTGGATCCAACCATTGGCAGTGAGATTCAAAAAACGAGACCATGTGTCATCATTTCACCAAACGAAATGAATCATCATTTACGAACGATTACCATTGCACCTTTATTCACCTCAAGTAAGAATTATCCCACCAGAATAAAAGTTCAACATAACAATCAAATTGGATGGATAGTCTTGGATCAAATCCGGACAATTGACAAGGCACGAATAATTAAGAAATTTGGATTTTTATCTGAAACGGAAATCAAATCATGTAAACAAGTGATTCGTGAAATTTTCGTGGATTGATAAAGTAAGCACTAACTTTGATATCATGAAAACCACACCAGAACACAACGAGAAATTTGTAAAGATGACTTTTGCTTCGGTTTATCCGCATTACATCCATAAAATAGAAAGAAAAGGCAAAACGAAAGCGGAGTTGTTACAAATCATTGAGTGGCTTACGGGATTTGACGAGGGTCAACTCAACCAACTTGTAGCAGAAAATGTGACCTTTGAAACCTTTTTCGAACGTGCAACGCTGCATCCAAATGCACACTTAATCACTGGTACCATTTGTGGCTATCGCGTAGAGGAATTGAAAAACCCCTTGACACAAAAAGTTCGATCCTTAGATAAACTCGTGGATGAGTTAGCGAATGGGAAGTCGATGGAAAAAATCTTAAGAAAGGCATAGAAGATGTATAAAACACTATTCCTTTTAAGTCTTATGTTTATGACTGTTCGTTGTGAAACGGAACTGTTAAAAACGAAGAAAAAAGTTTCAATAGCTGAAAAACAAGACCTCAACTTTCAAACAATTAATGATTCAACCTTTAGTTATGAATTAGTCAATAATAAACGGATTAACGTTTCCATCATTCATTCTGCGAATCACATCTAAAGTAAAATAGGTAGAATTTAATTTAGCCCACCTGATCGGATTTATCCTTACAAATTTCATTGTGTTAGTGATCGTTTTGAACAATTGATTGCTTTAAATTGTTGTAAATCAATTCAATAAAATATTGCTTTGGGATACAGCGAAAATTTCGACTACATTTTTGTCGGTGCAGGAGCATCTACAACTCTTTTGCTGCGTAGTTTGGAATCTCGCGGAATGCTTACCCAGAAGAGAATTGCAATTATAGACGCCGATTCCAAGTCAATTAACGATAAAACATACTGTTTTTGGACATCTTCAGATGACCCAATTTCACGCCAGTACCAACATCTTTTCACCCAATCTTGGTCGAAAATCAGTGTGAATCGACAAAAACCTGAAATGCTTGAAAATGCACAATATGTTTATATTTCTAGTATTGCCTTGTATGACGAATGCCGAAGAATAGTTGAGCAACATCAATTGGTTCGTGAGCATAGTTCTGTTACAAGTATTACAAGAACAGAAAATGGGGTTCAAGTAATAACTGAAAACAGAGAATTTCATGCCAAAACAATTTTTGACAGTCGTCCACCAGCATTCGCCTTGCCTGAAAAAAATGAAGTCTTGTTATGGCAAACATTTATTGGTTACATCATTTCTCCGAGTCAATCCTTTGAACCATCAGATTGTGTTGACTTAATGGATTTTGATATTTCGCAGGATGGTTACACACAGTTTATGTATGTCCTTCCTTTGCCAAACAATCGAATTCTTGTAGAAGTTACCCGTTTTGGCATCGAACCAATCACATCGGATCAAGCAGAGCCAATTTTAAATGAATATATTCAAAGACGTTTTGGTGCATATGAGATATTAGATAAGGAACAAGGGAAAATTCCGATGTCCACAGCTAAGATTGTATGTGAAAAAATTGACGGAGTCATCCCTATCGGCGGTAGGTCTGGAGCCATTAAACCGAGCACGGGTTACGCGTTCAAAAAATGTTTCAAGGAGCGGAACACCTTGCGGAACAGTTGATGACGAAAAAAGTATTGAGTCCATTGAAAATGGAGCCGAAACGATTTCAGTTCTTTGATCGCTTATTGCTGTTGATACTATTAAATCGTCCAATGTTAGGAAAAGAAATTTTCACGGCACTTTTCAGGAAAAACAAAATATTTCATGTGTTTCGTTTTTTGGAAGGAAAAACAAATATTTTTCAAGACATTCACCTTTTATTGACTCTTCCATTTCGTCCTTTTTTAGTTGTGCTGAAAACGGAAGTTGGCGTTTCGTTTAAAAGAGTAATCGCACCATTTTTTGTTTTCCTCCTGGCTGTCGCACTCTTACTAGTTCAAGAATTTGCTGTGGCTTATTTTTTTAACATTCAACTCACAATTTTTTCAGTTGGCTTTCTCCTTGTTGGACTGCCGCATGGAGCGGTGGATCATTTACTCGAAGGCGGAGTACATGTTAAAGGAGTTAAACTTAGTTTTATCTTGACCTATCTTGGGGCATCTCTCCTCTTTCTTTTTTTGTGGTTTCTTTCTGCAAATGTTGCGGTGCTTTTCTTTTTGGCTTACTCTGTTTGGCATTTTGGACAATGCGATTTTAAAGAATGGACTCACAATAAACAAAGTGTTTGGAAAAACATCCTTTGGGGAAGCCTATTATTTGGGATATTATTAATTGGGCATCAGACTGAAACGAATAAGATACTCTCAAGTTTAAAGACCTTTGATTTGCCGTTTACAAGTTTACATGCGATACTAATTTCTAAAATCTTGTTTTTCATTTCGTTCATTTGGAGTATTGTTGAACGGAAAGTATCTTTTTTCTTGACTATTTGTATGTTGTATGTTGGGATGTATTTACCCTTGTTCAGTGCCTTTAGTTTATACTTTATTGGACAGCACAGTTTACACGGTTGGCGCCATTTAAAATTGGGTCTAAAAACGAATAATCAGGTTCTATTTTTAAAATCCTTACCGTTTAATGTTGGAGCGGTCTTTTTATTAGGATTAACTTATTGGATTTCAAACAAATATTTAATTTTTTTCAAAAATTTTAATGCGGTTACTGTTTTCTTTGTATTCCTTTCCTGCATTAGCTTTCCGCACATAATTTGGATGCATAAATTTTACAAAAACTCACAAAATGTTTAACTTATTATAAAAAAAATTAAACAAAAATCGTAATATATTGTTATTCAATTTGTTGGGGTTCCAACCAACAATTGACAAATGGAGAAACCGAAAATCCTTAAGAGTAGGGCTAACTTAAACTATTAACTATGGAACATTTAAAAATTGCAAGCGATAATTACGTAGCCTTTACGTTTTTTATCGGAACCATGGCCATGATGGCCGCATCAGTATTCTTCTTTTTTGAGTTAAACAACACGCCTCAAAAATGGAGAACTTCCGTTTTAGTCTCAGGGCTAATTACCTTCATTGCAGCAGTACATTACTACTACATGAGGGGGTATAACTTGGAGACAGGTGATTCACCAACATTCTTCCGTTATGTTGACTGGATTTTAACGGTTCCTTTAATGTGTGTTGAGTTTTATTTAATTACCAAAAAAGCAGGAGCTAAAGTGAGCTTGCTTTGGAAGTTGATCTTTGCTTCTCTTGTGATGCTAATTACAGGATATTTTGGGGAGACAATTGACAGAGGGAATAGCGTTCTGTGGGGAGTTATCTCCGGTGCTGCTTATTTCTATATCGCCTACTTAATTTGGTTCGGAGAAGTTTCCAAATTAGCTCAAACAGCAGGACCTCAAGTTGCAAAAGCAACAAAAATCTTAGCTTGGTTTGTTTTAGTAGGCTGGGCAATCTATCCGCTTGGATATATTCTTGGAACCCCAGGAGGATTGTTTGGAATGAAGTTAGTTTCTGATCCAGAAGCTGCAGTGAAAGCAATGGACATTGTTTACAACATTGCTGATGCAATCAACAAAATTGGATTTGGTTTAGTGATCTATTCTTTAAGCAGAACAGAAGACTAATAAAGTCAAAGGTTAGTACCAAGGCAGTAATGACATCATTACTGCCTTTTTTTATTTAAAGTGATTTGTTTCTTATTATAAATGAAATATCATTTCTTTTAAAATTCTACCTTTACAAGAAATACAATTACGATGTCAGAAGAATTAAAAGAGTGTCCATCATGTGAATCTCCATATGGATACGCAACCGGAGAAAATCAATACACTTGTCCAGAATGTTCATT
>JAHEMQ010000029.1 GCA_024643555.1 Crocinitomicaceae bacterium
CAGTCACCTCATCTTCTGTCAAAACACAAGCAGCTTGATAATTGCTATTTGCAGCCAAGGCAAAATTGGAAGTTACGGAAACATTTAAGACACGGGTTGTTGCGTCCCATGTTGCACCATTTACGATTGTTGCAACTGGAGCAGTTTGCAAACGCGTGAAGAAATCTGGAGACATTCCAGATGGATCCACATCCGCTAAACGATCAACTAAAGCACTTGGATATCCACTGATTAATCCGCCCATTCCTGCATCGTAATCCGTGTTAGTCATTGGATCACCATTGTGAACCGCAATTCCTGCCCAATATTGATCGTATTTTGTTTCAAATAAGTCCATGAAAACCGCACCACGAGGACACCACTGACACCAAGTACCCGTTGCTTCTTCACCGACCACCATTTTACCGACTGCCGGAACAACCGGGTCAATTTGACCAGTTAATGTGTTATCAGCAGCGATATCATCGTTTCCTCCGTTGATGTTCGAGATTGTTGCCGTATAGGTTTGGTTACCAGGAACCAAAATGTTCGCAGGCATATTCACTGTGTATGTTCCAATACTCGCAATGTTTACTCCCGTTACAGAGAATGGGAAGTTTTGACTATTGTAAGAAAGATTCACATCAAACGACGTAATTGCCGTAGCACCTGCGTTTAATACTTTTACCGTTGGAGTAACGTTTTGACCAGCAATTTCACCACCCATGTTCACGTTAGCAATCATTGCATTTAAGTTCGGCAATGTATATGTTTGGTGATCGAAACTTACGTTATCCATGTAAAACGCACTATTTTGAACTGGATAGAAATCCGCAGCTGCTACCGCGTTAACACCATTCATCCACGTTCCAATGAGGGCGCCATTTACATATGCTTTCCATACATGTAAGGTTAAATTCGCTTCGATTTTCAAAGTAAACCAAGTAGCATCCGTATAAGAACCTACTGCAAGATTTGGAGTTGACCCATCATCTATTGAAACTTGACCGCCATCCATATTGACATTTAATGCCCAAACTTGACCTAAAGTCGCTGCAGCTTGTATATTGTAATACGCATTTTTACCAGCATTGATGTAAAAATCAGATTGCAGCGTGAAGATACCACTGTTATAAACTTGTCCAAATTTTAAAACCACATCTTGAGGTCCACCAGACGCTGCTGTAGATGCAAGATAGATAGAATTCGGTGCTGAATTCGCGTTGTTATTGGTAATGGTAACATCTTCTGCTGCTCCTTCTGTACCACTCCATGTTGACCAAGATGCGGATTGAGGACCCAAATAAGACCCAGCAGCGTAAGAGTCAAAATTATCTGAAAATAATTGCGCAAACGAAGAGCTGCACAATAGAACAGCTGCAATAAATAATGTAGTTTTTTTCATGTTGTTGAATGAATTTATGATTTAGTGATTGAAAATTAAGAAAATTCGATGAGAATCAACTATTTTCTTCTGTATAATTCGCAAGAAATTGAATGACTTCTGCAGCACCCACCAATCCGAATAAAGCCGGCATATACGAAATCGTACCATAAAATGATTTTTTAAAATTTGCACCATAGGTCATCTTTAAGGAGTCCTTTTGTTGAATTTCCGTTGAATAAACCGCTTTGATTCCACGGTAGGAAATGTTTTTTCGTTTCAAACGTTTTTTCATGTGCGCACCAAGTTTACATCCCGATACATGTTGAATGTTGGTCACTTTTATTTTACTTGGATCGGTTTTTCCTCCGGCCCCCATGTGACTGATGATTTTTACTTTTTTGCGTTTGCAGGCAATCAACCATTCTAGTTTAGGAGTAACAGAATCAATGCAGTCCATGACATAGTCGGGCTGATGTTCGTCGAGCAATTCCCAAACGCGTTCCGGAAGGACAAACTCTTCCACGATGTTCAACTGAATCTCGGGATTGATGTCCTTGATTCGTTGAGCGAGTACCACGGCCTTATTGATTCCAATCGTACTATCTAGTGCTGTTAATTGTCGATTTTTATTGGTCGGATCAAAAACATCCCCATCGATGATGGTCATTTTTCCAATTCCAGCACGCGCAATAAACTCTCCCGCAAAAGAACCGATTCCGCCGAGTCCAACAATCAATACATGCGCATTTTTTAGTCGATTCATTTGCGCTTCGGAAAACAATAATTCCGTTCGCTCCAACCAATTTACCATCTTATTTTTTTTGCAAAGATATTTGATTCTTGTTCAATCGTAAATCAAAAATCAGCGAATGAACATCAATAAAAGAAGCTAACCCATGATTTTTTACTATATTCGGCAGGTAAACTAAACTATTTTTATGGAAAATAATTCACAAAAAGGACATCCGAAAGGACTTTGGTACTTATTCGGAACAGAAATGTGGGAGCGCTTTGGCTACTACCTGATGCTTGGGATTTTCTCCCTTTATATGATTGATGGATGGAACAATGGCGGAATGGGATTCGATGCCGGAAAAAAATCTGACATCTACGGAACATATTTAGGATTAGTGTATTTGACACCATTTATCGGTGGACTCTTAGCCGATCGTATTTTAGGTTATCGCCGTTCAATCATTATGGGTGGACTCATGATGTCCGCTGGTTATTTCTGTTTATCCATTCACAATGAAACTGCGTTTTACGTGGCCTTAATGTTGATCATTCTTGGAAATGGATTCTTTAAACCAAATATCTCTACCCTCGTTGGAAATCTGTACAGTTCAGATGATATGAAAGATAAAAAGGATGCAGGATACAACATTTTCTATATGGGAATTAACATCGGAGCATTCATCTGTAACTTCGTTGCGGCATACATGCGCATCAATTACGGATGGGGACATGCATTCGCTGCCGCAGGAGTTGGTATGTTAGTTGGTGTTGTAATTTTTGTTCTTGGTACAAAACACATCAAACATGTAGATGTCGTGAAACCAGTACAGGAAGGTGATATGTCAACCGTACGAATTTTCTCCATGACGGTTCTTCCTATGTTCGTTTTTGGTATTCTTGGTTATCTGATTCCCGGAAACTTCCTCGGTTCAGATACGAATGATGCCTTTATTATTGGCTGTTTACCTGTCATTGCATTCTTTATTTATTTGGCATTCAAATCCGAAGCAAAAGAAAGTCGTGCCATTAAAGCCTTGCTTGCTGTATTTGCGTGTGTCATTTTATTCTTTGCCATCTTCCACCAAAATGGAGATGCATTAACGGTTTGGGCGGAAGACCACACGAATCGTGAAATGTCTGAAGGCGTAGCAAACGTCGCAGGAAGTGTTGGAATGGCGCAGGTTGTAATCAACAACGACATCGTGTCTTCATCGGATAGTGAATTCAAAGCAACCATTGATTCCATGAGAAAAGTGGAAGAAGACATGCCAAAAGTTACAAAGGCAGAATTGAAAGCAAAAGCGGATTTTTCTGGAAAAATTTCACAATTAGAAAGCTCACGTAAGTATTTCGCCACTTTACCGAAAGATGAAGTTCCTGCAAAAGGAGAAGACATGAAATTGTATTCTACGGAGCTCTATCAATCGATTAATCCATTCTGGGTAGTAACCTTAACGCCAATTGTTGTTGGTTTCTTCGGCTGGATGCGTCGTCGTAAAAGAGAACCATCGACACCAACTAAAATCGCCATTGGATTGGTGATCACTGCCTTATCGGCTTTGGTTATGGTTGGTGCGGTTTTCGCAACAAATGGAATGACGGGTAAAGCAGGTTCATTGTGGTTAATTGCTTCCTATGGAGTAATTACAGTAGGAGAACTTTGTTTATCACCAATGGGTCTTTCGTTAGTTTCAAAATTATCTCCTCCTCGCATTACTGCCTTAATGATGGGTGGATTCTTCCTTGCGATTTCCGTTGGAAATAAATTATCTGGAATGCTATCCAGCTTATGGGAAACCATTCCGGAAAAACAAAACTTCTTCTATTTGAACTTTGGATTAGTAATGGCGGCCGCTGTTATTCTATTCTTAATGCTACGCTGGTTAAATGGCGTGATGCGCGAAAACAACGTTCAATAAATCGTTTAAAGCCTCTGAATTCAGAGGCTTTTTAATTTAATACCTAAATGTAACATGCAAACACTCGAACAAATTCAGAGCTTTGAAGGAAAATACCCAAAACAAATTTGGAGTTTATTTTTCACCGAAATGTGGGAACGCTTTTGTTTCTATGGCAATCGTGGTATGTTGGTCGTTTTCATGACGAACATTCTTTTCTTCTCCGATCAAGAAGCCAATTTAAAATATGGTGCGATCCAAGCCTTTGTCTATGCCTTCACCTTCATTGGTGGACTTTTCGCTGATAAAATTCTTGGATTTCAAAAATCACTACTTTGGGGTGGAATACTCATGATTTTAGGAAGCTTTATACTTGGATTGGATGCCAAAACAAATTTCTTTTATGGAATCTGTTTAATCATCATTGGAACAGGTTTCTTCAAACCAAACATTTCTACGATGGTAGGAGAATTGTACCGCGCAGGTGATCCACGTCGCGATGCAGGTTTTAGTTTATTCTATGCAGGAATCAACCTTGGTGCTTTATTTGGAGGTGGACTTTGCGTCTATGTTGGAAAATCTTATTCATGGAATATGGCCTTTGCGTTATCCGGAATATTTATGTTGGTCGGATTAATTAATTTCTTGTTGACGCGCAAAAACTTAGGTCCAATCGGACAAGCACCTGTATCAACAGATGAAAAAACCGCAAAAAGAAATCAATTCTTGGTTTATGTTGGATCGATTATCTCTATTCCATTTATCTATGCGATGATTACAAATACGGCTTACACAGATATGTTTATGTTCATCATCGGACCTGCTACCCTTGTCTATTTGATCTATGAAATGAGTAAACTAGACTGGGAACAAAATCGCAAGTTAGTTGGTGCGATCATTTTCATTTTCTTATCCATTATCTTTTGGTCCTTTTTTGAGCAAAGTGGGGGCTCCTTAAGTTTGTACGCAGAAAAATTGATTTCCAAAGAAATGATGAGTATGCATTTTGATCCAAATGTGGTGAATAATTCAGCGAATTCCTTATTCGTGATCATCCTGAGCGTTTTCATTGGATTGATGTGGCTTTGGTTGGCAAAAAGAAAGTTGGAGCCCAATTACTTTATGAAATTTGGGCTTGCCTTTATTTTCTTAAGTATTTCCTTCTACCTTTTTTACTACACGCGATTTATCCTGGATAATGCCGGCCTAGCCTCTCTTGGACTGTTTACATTCGCGTATGTCGTTATATCCGTAGGGGAATTGTTTTTATCACCCATCGGATTATCCTTAATGACAAAATTATCACCCAAACATCTGTGGGGAGTGATGATGGGTATGTGGTTTTTGGCGTCTGCTTATGGACAATACGTTGCTGGAATTTTAGGTGCAGGTATGGCCAGTCCGAAAAAAGATGCTAGTCCAATGGAACGAATGCTTGCCTACACAAATGGATACCATCAACTTGCCTTATACGCCTTGATTACAGGTGCCATTGTAATACTTACCTCTTTTGTCTTAAATCGGTTGATTGTTGATCGAACAGAATAACGTTAAAAGGATACTTTCTACCCGAGGCGCTTGGTCACAAGCGCCTCTACTTTTTCGTAGAAGTGCTGCGGTTTGTACGTGCGCCATTCAATATCTTCCAACTCTCCCCCCATCACAAAATATTGGTCGATGTTGATGCGTTCAAATTCACGCACCACATGATCATGAAAGTTGACCATGGCAATCCATCCTTCTTCCACATCATCAAACCACTCTTCGTAGTAGCAATCGTCCGAATAATGAAAATTCAATACGTTCTCACCGATTAAGATGAATTGATTTACTCCTTGTTCCATCAATACGTCAATGGTGTCTCGTTTCAAGATCATGATGTCGTTCTCAATGGCATCGTTCCATTCACCAATCAATTCAATGATGGCATAGGCCGCATCGTAATCCACCATCAGGATTTTAATGAATAAAGTAGGAGAACCGATTGAATCCCATTGTGGATGAATGTAATAATCGTAAATGCTATTCGTAAACTCAAATTCGCTGTATTCGCGTTCGAAAAACGGGGATAAGGGATCTTCGGATGCTACGTAGTAGCCACGCCAATTGAAATACGGTTCGACAAAATGCATGGACAAATTTATACAGCGAAAGTGAGACTACACCGCAATAATCTAAAATATGTTATATTTTCGCGTTTTTCTTTGAAAGAAATCAAACCGAATCAAAAAAAAACACGTGGGAAAAGATAAACTTTTACGATTTGAGGCCATTAAATCATTCTCCAATGTCTACGAACCAGTCTTTCGCGAACCTTTTCCAATTCAAGGAAACTGGCGCAATGAGGTTTTTCACAATGACCATCCAATCATCTTAGAATTGGGCTGTGGGAAAGGAGAATATTCTGTTGGACTTGGTAGAAAATACCCAAACAAGAACTTTATTGGTGTCGATTTAAAAGGAAACCGCATTTACATCGGCGCAAAAGAGGCATTGGAAACCGACCTGACCAATGTAGCGTTCTTACGCACACGAATCGACTTTATCCTCGATTACTTCGGTGAACACGAAGTGGATGAAATTTGGTTGACTTTTTCCGATCCACAACCCAACAAAGCACGCAAACGACTGTCATCTCCGTTGTTCATCGATCGTTACAAGAAAATCTTAAAACCGGGAGGAATCATTCACATGAAGACAGATAGTGATATTTTGTTTGAATATACCTTGGAGCAAATCGAAGAAAACAAATATGACTGTTTGGAATCAACTTGGGACTTGTATGCGAATCTTCCGGAGGATTTGGATCCTGATACACGCGAAATTTTTCACATCAAAACACATTACGAGAAATTATTTTCCTCTCGTGGTTTCAAGATCAAATACTGTAAATTCAAGATTTCCTAATCAGCGAATCTGCTTGTAGTTGCGATAATTGGTATCGATTCCAATAAATTTCAGAAAATCCTTCAATTTATTTTTGAGGGATTTTTTATTGCGACTTGGATCGACTTTAAAGGTCCAATTCAAGCGATCGATACGTGCTTGCATGATGTGTGGATGTGTCCCTTTGAAGCGCGCCAAACCGTTAATGTGGTCTTCGTATGGAAAAAACTCCACGTCTTCAATGTGTTTTTCCAACCATTCATCATCGTGCCACAACTTATGAAAGGAGGTCTGTTTCGCTTGCATGGCGCGTGGATCTTTCACCCATCCGTAGTGATACACACTTGCGTTCAATTTTGCGACGTTTAACTTTTGATTGTCATCCTTGCGGAATCCTTGCGCATCGCGGTAAGAATATATGTTCGAACGATTTCGAATCACTCGAATTTCATTTTTGTACCAGTTATTGGAAGCACCAATAAAATCATAAGAGCCATAAAAATGCTGATAGTCAAATAAGAGTCCGTCCACTTCTAGGTCATTTAGAAACATTTCCATTTTCGAACGAATTTCGGAATGATCTTTCTCGTGAATCACTTCATCTCCTTGGATGTAAAAGGCCCAATCACTGTCCTTCGAAATGGCTCTGAATGCCTTGTTTGTTTCATCTGCCAAAACGGCCCCGTTTTCTCTTAAGGAATCGTCCCAAACCGTTTCAATGATCTTGATTTTTTTTGGATCAATCGATTGGATTAATCCCAAGGTATCGTCCTCTGAGTTTCCCACCGCCACAATAACTTCGTCGCAAAGGGGTAAAATGGATTGGATGGCCTCTACTATTGGATAATCCAATTTGATGGCATTTCGAATGAACGTAAATCCAGAGACTTTCACGTTATCTTACTTGTCCAACACTTTAGGAATGCGGAAATAATCGGAATCTTTTTTCGGTGCGTTCATCAAAGCCTCTTCATGTGAAACAGTAACGTGTGGTACATCCTCTCTTAAACGATTGATTTCCTCGGACATAAATATCAAGGGCTCCACATTAGAGGTATCGATTTCCGAAAGTTTGTCGACAAATTCAATCATGCGCTCCATATCTTTTTGAATGGATACTTTATCCTCGCCTTTAAACTCCAAACGAGCAAGGTGCGCAATGTGATCAATGATTTCTTCGGTGATTTTCATGTGGTAAAATTATTTATTTTCCGCCAATAAGTGAGGATATTCCGCTAAAATAGGCGCATTAATTCGATCAAAACAAGCCTCTCGAATTTCACTGATTTCCATGTTACTCATTTCTTCCACCGTAAAATATGGATGAATGTACACACGTGAAATACCTGGTTGTGCGGGACCCAAGATTTCCGTTGGATCAGAAAACAGCTTATAGTTATTTGTAAACGTCAGTGGCAACAATGGAATACCCATGGTTTTCGCCATTTTAAAAGCACCATCTTTAAACGGAATCATTTTGGGACATTGGTGATCTGGAATGGTTCCTTCTGGAAAAATGACAATTGACCAGCCATCTGCAACCGCTTTATTAGCCAAAGAATAGGCCTGCCCCGCCTTGCTTTTGTCCTTGCGGTAAACTGGAATGTTTAAGTTTTTAAAATATGTGCCTAAAATGGGGTATTTCAATAGTTCACTTTTTCCCAAGAAAACAAATGGAAATTCAGGAAGAATGGAATGCATGAGGAAGATATCGAGGTATGAAGTGTGATTAGCCACGATGATGTAAGGACCTTCTGGGAGCGTTGCTTTTTCCATCACGCGTACGCCGTAGAAGCAGAAAATGCGCATTAACCAACTCCATAGGATAAACAGTTTGAAACTGAATTTTTTCCATTTTGGATTCATAATGAGCACCAAGAAAAAAGGATAGAATAGGATCGCAATCATCACAAAGACCATCGCAATGTACAGTTTCCAAAGTAATCCAAATACGCCCAAAAATTTACGCATAGTCAAAGATACGCTTTTCAAGGAACTTTTGAATCCTCCGATTCCGCAGAAATGAGTAATTTTGAAAAAAGAATATACGAATGGCGCGCATTTTAACCGGAATTCAAAGTACAGGAACACCACACTTGGGAAACATCCTCGGTGCAATTATTCCTGCCATTGAATTAGCTTCGAATCCAGCAAATGAATCTTTCTTGTTTATTGCGGACATGCATTCCATGACGCAAATTAAAGATGGAGCAACCTTACGCAACAATACCTATGCAACTGCTGCGACTTGGCTTGCTTTCGGCTTAGATAGCTCCAAAACGGTTTTTTACCGTCAAAGTGATGTGCCGCAAGTCACTGAGTTGATGTGGTATTTGCTGTGTATGTACCCATTTAATCGGTTGACACTAGCGCACAGTTTCAAGGATAAGGCGGATCGTTTAGACGATGTAAACGGTGGACTCTTCTCCTACCCGATTTTAATGGCTGCAGATATTTTGTTGTTTGATGCGGAAATTGTTCCCGTTGGAAAAGATCAAAAGCAGCACATTGAAATGACCCGTGATGTCGCAAATCGTTTCAACCTGACGTATGGAGAAACATTGGTTTTACCCGAAGACCAACTTCGCAAAGAAACCATGTTGGTTCCGGGAACGGATGGCGAAAAAATGAGTAAATCACGAGGGAATTACATCGATATTTTCTTACCGGAAAAACAATTGAAAAAACAAATCATGTCCATTGTTTCAGACAGTACCCCGCTCGAAGAGCCAAAGAATCCGGACACGTGTCACACCTTTGCCCTCTATCAATTACTAGCGAGCGAAACAGAAGTCCAGTCCATGCGTGAAAACTACCTACGCGGTGGATACGGCTTTGGCCATGCGAAACAAGCCTTATTCGAAATGATTTTAAGTAAATTCGAAAAACAACGTGCTCGCTTCGATGCATTGATGGCGAATCCTTCTGAAATCGATGCCGCGCTTCAAATCGGTGCACAAAAAGCACAAGTTGTCGCAAATGAAGTTTTAAAACGCGTTCGTGCGAAAGTTGGTTATTGACACGAAGATTACGCTATCTTTCTCCTTTCTTTTTGTAAAAATTGTTTCAACTCATACTGACTAGGCAAAACCGTTTGGTAGGTCGTTACAAATAAATTTGGATCCATTCCTCCTAAAGCATACTCCACTAATTCATCGTTTTTATCCGTGCACAATAATATACCGATTGGTGGATGATCATTTTTTTCTTGAACGTTGCGCTTAAAGTACTGCACATATGTATTTAATTGACCAACATGAGCGTGGCTAAATCCATCTACTTTTAACTCAACGAGTACGTGACATTTCAGAATCCGATGATAGAAAACCAAATCTATAAAAAAGTACTCACCACCAATGACAATGCGCTTTTGTTGTCCTTCAAAACAAAAACCATGACCCAATTCTAACATGAAATTCTTTAAGTTATTGATCAGAGCGTTTTCAAAATCTGATTCATCCGCCAAAATTGAATCAGGGAAATCAAGGAAATCAAAAACGAATGGTGTTTTAATCAGTGACTGAACGAAAGGTGAATCATTCGTTTCAATGGAATCCATAACCTTTTTCTGGTCTTTGGATGTTGCCGTTCTTTCATAAGTTAAACTTTGGATTTGTCGCCTCAAATCTCGAATCGACCAAGTTCCTTTCATAGACTGAAGTTCATAGAATTGCCTTTTATCCTTGTCTGTAATTTTCATTAATTCCGTGAAATGAGAAAAAGAGAGGTGATCGATTAACTTGGAGGTGTCGTTATCGGTGCCATTGGATGATAAAGATAATGCAGACGTTGTCTGCACTACCTTTTCCGGTAATTTGAATTGTGCAGACACTGTCTGCATCATTTGAGGATAAGCAAGATAAAACTGTTTAAAGAGTTTCAAGGTACGTTCCGATAAGCCTTTTCGATTCAAGGATTCAGCAATGGTAAATTCTAATTTGGAGCCATAATTTGCCCGGTCAGAACCATTTTGTTCATATTCAAACAAATAGCCACCAATCAACCAATTTCGAATGGTTAACAATCGATCAATTGATTTTGCCGCCTGAGCGGTTAATTGTCCATCGAGTTGAGTTATTTGTAAAAGAAGGGTTTTGAGATCATTATTCATTTTCACAATTCAATTTTGGTAGACATTGATTTCGTTAACGCCCCTCCGCTTTGACGGCTTTGTTCACAAGGAAATTAAAATGAATAACTGAGCATCAACAAAGCCTTCAACGGATTAAAACAAATTTTATTGTCTGAATTTGATGACTGAAAATGGAATTCGGAACAACTTTCCGACCATAGTAAATTTCTATCCATCAACAAGGCCGTGCATCAAATCGGCGCACAAGCTGTCTAAAATGAAGTCTTAAAACGCGTTCGTGCGAAAGTTGGTTATTGATCCTTCTTTACAAAAGAATAAGTCAATCCCACTTTAAACCATCTTCCAGGCATTTGAACAAATCCTGCCTCTATGTAATTCGTATTTAGGATATTGTTTCCCTCTACAAAAAGGTTGAATCCTTTCACATTCCCACTGATTAACTTCACATCAATAAGTTGATAGGCTGGATTAGAGACGCGTTGATTAAATCGATAGTTCACCTGTAGATTTCCAAATGTTGAGAACTGAAAATTGAATTTAGCAATCAATTGATGTTTCAAATTCGAATAAGCGTAACGTGATTCTAAATTGGCATCGAACACATGGGTTGCCTGAATATAGGTGTAGGAAACATCGATGAAATTGGGTTTGAATTTCGAATCGTACACAAATGTTTTTCGAACACATGCTTCCATACCATAAAATCTCACTTCTGAAATATTCACAGGCTGCCATTTGTTTGGATTTGGAACAACACTAGAGGTATCTCGTACCCAATCAATCATATTGTAGGTTTGACGATAAAACGCATTTGCCTCTAAATACAATTTCCCATTTTTAAACCAACCTATTTCTGCTGAATTGGCAAATTCTGGTTTTAAATTGGCATTGCCAATACTCGACGGATCCGCGTAATACAATTCGGTATAGGTTGGAACGCGATTGCTTTTGGAAAAATTTGCAAAAATACGATTCATTGCATTCAATTGATAGGCTAGTTGATAAGTTGGCAAGCATTTTATTGAAATATCTGAGTACTTGAACAGAAGTAAACTTGCACTTGCAGTAAAGGAACCGAAGGACTTTTTAAGATCTGCAAATGCACTGGAATATTGTCGGTTTCGGACACCTAGATTTGAGCTATTTAATAATTCAAAGCGCTGCTCTATCCCGAGGTGATACTGCCAATTGTCGAGAAATTTTCCATTGATTAAACTCTCCAAACTGTAAGTTTCCGAAAAATGATGGTTCGTATAAAAGCTTGGGTCAAAGCGTTTCAAGCGAAATTCATCGCGATTGGTGCGCGCACTTAAGCGATTTACCCAAGTAACTTTCTTGAAATTTACATTGTAACGTAAGCCTGCAAAAGCATTTTGGGTTGACTCCCATTGATCTGGAAATTTGTTGGAATAATATCCATTTGCACCAAACTGACGATCAGAATACGCCAACATCGCTACAACGTATTGTTTTTTAAATGATTTCCCTCCTTCGTATGTAACTTGTTTGTTTTCAAAATCTGAATTATGCCAGTAGCCATTTGACCGATCGTATCCCATGGATAATTTTTGATTCCATCCTCTGATGGGTGCACTGACGGTCGCATTCACTCCTGTTGTACCAAAGGACCCACCGTAGGCTTGCGCTTTGACAAATGTTCGATCCGAAAGAAAAGACACAAAGTTCACCGCACCAGCTAGCGCGCTTTGTCCATAAATATGCGTTCCCGGTCCTTTGATGACTTCAATTTGGTCCACAGCATTGATGGTAAATGGAATGTTCATGGCATGATGTCCCGTTTGCGGATCCACCATTTTAAATCCATTGACCAAAATCAAGGTTTGCTCAAAACTCCCACCACGAATACCAATATCGGCTTGCATACCGTTTAATCCACGCTGACGAACATCAACTCCAGAGGTATAGCTCAAGGCTTCACTCAAACTTCTTGATGGCAATGCGGACAATTTATCAGCTTTGAGTAAAGTCATCGACTGATTACGTTGAAAATAATTCATTGGATTTCCTCGACCTGTAATGATGATTTCATGCGTAGTGAGCGTTTTCACCATTGGGACATTTGGGATAACGACATCCTTTTGTGCAAAGGATTTAGCAAGAAGAAAGAATAGAAAAAAAAGAATGGAGCGTTTTTTCATTTCGTATTTTTTTCCGCAAAGGTACCGTACTATCTCGAATTCAAATTGACATTCAGTAAAAATACCCTTTTAATGGTAGAGAAAGTCAAAGTCGGAATGCAATGGAATATCCCCCGAAAATTGGATGCGAATAAGGTGGTCACCTGGCAGTAAATGCATGAAATTTTGATCAAAGGTGATTCCTGCTTTTTGTGAAAAAAGCCAGAAATCTGCACAAAACGCACTGTTTTTTACCCAAATCTCGGCCGTTTTGTTCAATTTATCGACATTTTTGATGCTCAACTCAATCTGAACCATTCGTTTTTTGGGTGAGGGACCCACTAAAAAATCACGTGTCAAGCCGTTGGATAATTCGATTCGAATTAATTTTTCTTGCTTTGGAATTTCGGACCAAATCAATTTACTTTCTTGATAAGCCACGCTTTCTTTGCCACCAACAAATATTGGAGACAATCCACGTTCTCCCGAATTCAAGTTGTAAATCAATATTTTATATTCTAAATCTTGATTCTCCATGACATCGGACTTCACGTAAAGTTGCACTGCACCATTTTCCGTTGTTTTCTGCAAAATGGCAAGGGCTTGAAAATCCTCACGCATGGCATAATGCAAGGCCTTCCAATTTCCTTGGTAATCGATGCTGGACCAGGTTGGTGCGGGCCAACAATCGTTTAATTGCCAGTAAAGGGTTCCCATGCATCGTGGCGCATCCAAACGGTGTCCTGCAACTGCACTTGAAACGGCATAACGCTGCGTCAATTGAGAATAATACACAAAACGTTGAAAGTCCTTCGTTGAGCCATAAAGCAAATCTGAATGCTTTTGTATCATGCCATTTCCCACATAACTTTTCTGATGGTGTTTCATGACCGAACTGTGCAAATTGAAATCCTTGGATTCGGCAAAGGTGTGTAAAGTTGAAAATTCAGGGAAACTTTGAAATCCATACTCAGCGTTGAAACGCCCAATTTTTGTTGCAAAATTCGACATCGGATCTTTCCCATGCCAAACACCCCAATAATGTTGGGAACCATGGTTGTAAAAATCTTCATTTCCCCAATTGCTCAAAGGAGACGTGTGAATGTAACTCGTGTTTGTCCAATTGGAAACCATCTTCGGTGCTAATCCTTTGAACAAATCATTGTATGCTTTCAAAATGGTTTGTTGAGCCTGATCGGACAAATGGTATTGACTTTGGAATCCCCAATTTTTCCATGCGACATCGACTTCATTGTTCCCATTGAACAAAACAACCGATGGATGCGCGGAAATACGAGGAATCTGATAGTCGAACTCTGCTTCCACTGTTTTTAAAAACGCGTCATCACCGGGATACATTGCACATGCGAACATAAAGTCTTGCCAAACCATAATGCCTTTTTCGTCACACGCTCGAAAAAATGCCTCGTCTGGATAAAATCCTCCGCCCCAAACACGCACCATGTTGAAGTTTGCCTTGGACATTTGCTCCACCTGATTGATCCAATCCTCATCACTTATAGACGCTGGAAAAACAGATGGCGGGATGAAATCTGCACCTTTACAAAAAACAGGAATTCCATTGATGTGAAATTCATAGGAGGTTCCCCATTTGTCCTTTTGCTGCACCAATTCAGCGGTTCGAATGCCGAATTGAAGCGCTTTTTCATCGACTACCTTCCCATCAACCATTAGTCGAAGTGTATCCCGATAAAGATGTGCTTCACTGATTCCTGCCGGCCACCAAAGTTGCGGATTGTATTGCAACACTTCGGCTTCCCAAAGTCCAGTACTCAGGTTCTTTTTCAAAGGGAGTTCGCCATATAGTTCAGATTCAACTTGAAAAGAAGCGTCCGCATCCTTTACTTCCAACACGTATTTCAAACGCGCGTACAGTTCTTCTTTTGGTATGGACAACGTTTGAACAGTAAGTCCTTGAAGCTCCTTTTCCTTTGCAATCCGAACTTCCACCGGCTTTGCAAATCCAATTGTGTTCATCCGCAAGGCCCAATCCCAACCGAATTGGTATTGTGGTTTACGCGTGAGTGGCGCTACTTTCCATTTCGACGGATCGTTTGGAGCAGGATAATGAAAGTCCTCCATTTCAAAACGTTCCTTGTGATAAAGGGTTGGCGGCGTAAAAACGACACGAATATCGTTGTAGCCACATTGTAGTTCGGATTTTATTTTAAATGTAAACGGGTGAAAGAAATTGTCCGTTTTTCCAATGACTTTTCCATTGACATAAACCGATGCATAGGTGTCCACATTGGGAAAATACAATTCGATTTCGTTCGCTAGAAATTGTGCTTCGGTCAGGTAAAATTTGGATTGAAATTCCCATTCATATTCCTCTATCCATTGATATAAAGCTTCGTTCTCTCCATAAAATGGATCGGGTAATTCACCGGAATGATACAGTACTTCCTGAATGCTTCCTTTTTCACCAAAGGCCTTCCAATCATTCGTTTTTGGATTTTTGTAAGTCCAATTCAGAACGGTTTGACTTTCAACAAGACCGAACATGCAACAAAAAAGGAAGGTGAGCCATTTTCCCATTACCAATTGCGATCAAAAGTGGCATCTACCATTTTTTCTTCTTCCATGGTTCTCAGGGCAAAGTTGAATCCAGCATAAATCGAATATGCGCCGTAATTCCCATCTTTATCTAAAGCGATGAATCCACATTGTAAACCGGTCAAATCATCGTGTTTTTTGATGATGCGCATACACGCTTCCTTACACGCATCCATTGGAGAATACCCGTGACGCATCAACTCCACTACGGTATGACTTCCAGCGACACGAATGATGGCTTCACCGAGTCCAGTGGAAGTTGCCGCACCGACTTCTTGATCGATAAACAATCCTGCGCCAATAATCGGTGAATCTCCCACGCGTCCATGCATTTTATACGCCCATCCACTGGTTGTACAGGCACCGCTAAAATTCCCTTTCGCGTCCATGGCTATCATGCCAATGGTATCATGGTTTTCATGGTTAATTTCTGGCTTTTTGAAAACATCCTTATTTTCTTTTTTCCATTTTTCGTAATCCTTTTTCACTTCTGGAATCGGCGTTTTGATGGTGTCAAAGCCATAATCCAGTGCGAATTGACGCGCCCCATCTCCAACGAGCATGACATGTTGTGTTTTTTCCATAACCGCTCTTGCGACCGAAATCGGATGTGCGATTCCTTCTAAACAAGCAACAGAACCACAACGTGAACGCTCGTCCATGATACAGGCGTCCAAGGTTACGTGTCCGTCGCGATCCGGTCGACCACCAATTCCCACACTGCGATTCGTAATATCTGATTCCGTTACACGAACACCTTTTTCAACAGCATCCAATGCCGATCCTCCACTTTTCAAGACTTCCCAAGCTGCTTTGTTTGCTTCTAGTCCATGAATCCATGTGGAAAGCACAATTGGACCTTTTACTTTACCACTCGCGGAAGTCGCTACGACATTTGCTGCCTTTGTAGGCTCAATCAAGCTGAGTATTCCAGTTGCTGCACCAAGTTTGAGAAAATTTCTTCTTTTCATTTCTTACTTCTTTTTTCTAAGTTCCGCTGCCAACCAGGATTGGAAGGCATCCGCATTGCGCATGTGTTCAGCACCAGAAACAGCAAAATTATGTCTTCCGGAATAATCGGGTTTCGCACACATGTAAATGTAGTCTACGTCCGCACGATTCAACACAGCATCCACCACTTTTGGCGAAGGCAAACAAATGGGTCCTGGCGGCAATCCATTCATTTTATACGTGTTATACGGACAATCGATGTTTCGGTGAACTTCCAACAAGCGTTGCACTCCTTTCAGTTGATCTCCCCAACAGAATTTAAACGTCGGATCCGATTGCAGGCGAATTCCTTGTTTCACACGATTCAAGTAAAGCCCCGCAATAATTGGCCATTCGTCCGAATTAACTGATTGCTCTGAATAGACAATACTCGCCATGGTAACTGCTTGACTAGGCGTATCCAATCCTATTTTACTTAATTTGTTTTTTCGCTCAGTTGTCCAGAAGTTTTTGAATTCCTTTGCCATGCGCTCCACAAACATTTCTTCGTTCGAATCCCAGTACATTTGATAACTGTCCGGAATAAACAAGGCCGGTAATTGCTCGACACTGAATCCAAGTTTGGAAAGCGTTGTTCCTGACAACATGTAATTCACGAGCTTGGTGCTATCCACATCCAAACATTTCGCTACTTTTCCAGCCATTTGATATATGTCACGACAATTATTAAACGTCACCTCCACTTCCACTTCCGCATTTCCATTTCCATTGGCGTTCTTGGTGAAACCATTGAGGAGTCCTCGGTAATTTGTCCCGGGCTCAATTAGGTACTTACCAGCTGCGATGGTTTGACTATTCAGTCCTTTGTATTCACCAACGGAAATAAAAGAGGTGACATCATCAATTAGCTTTTCCTTCATCAATTGATCTGCCAATTGATTTAATTCCATGTTTCCACTAATGTAAAATGCTTGTGGACTTGAGTTGATGCTTTTGTGATTTCCCGCCAAATACAACAAAGCCTTGGGAAGGACAAAAATCAATCCAAGTACTCCAATTGCCACCCCAATAATAATTAACTTTCCTTTAGACATAATTGATAACTTAATTCATCTATTTCTTTTCCTTTATACTTTAACCAAGCTTTACGAACGCCAATTTTGCGAAAGTTCAAGCGTTCAAAAAGTGCGATACTCGCTTCGTTGTCACCATGAATGGAACATTGCAAATTACGAAGTTCCAAGTAATCACGCGTGTATTCAATCAGTAACTTCAAAGCTTCCGCAGCATATCCCTTACCTCGATCTGCATCCATGGCAATGAGGACACCTACAGAAGCATAGCCATGTTTGAAATTCACCTCGTATAGATCGATGACTCCGACTGCGCGTTCAGAATCTTTCGTAAGAATCACTAAGCGCAGTTGTCCAGACTTTCGCAAATCTGCTTGATGTTCAATCAGTGCCATGATATCGAACATGGAAAATGGAACTTCTGTGTTTGATACCTTCCAGTTTTCCGGGTTATTTTCCCACATATAGATGCTAGTCGCATCCGATTTCTCCACTGCTCTCAAATATACTTTTGATCCAACTAACATCGTTCGATTTTTCCTTTAAAAACAAAAGTGGCTGGTCCCACCAAAAAGATGTCTTGAAATCCTGTTTCGGTTTTTTTCCAGAAGACTTCTAACTTACCACCTTTGGTCTGCACTTCAACGTGGTTGATGGAAGCATTTGAAAGGGTCGCATAAACGAGTGCACATGCAGTGACACCTGTTCCGCAGGAAAGCGTTTCGTCTTCCACTCCACGTTCATATGTCGCTACTTCGATTCCTTTTTCGTGTATCGCAAGAAGATTGACATTGATTCCCTCCAGTTGAAAGGTTTCGTTGTAGCGAATGGCTTTTCCAGTTTGAACAACATTTTCTTTGGAATGATCATTTGAAATGCGCACGTAATGTGGCGAACCGGTATGCAGAACGAAGTCTTCACCAACCCGATTCACTGACTTCACATCTTGCATGTGAATGCGTACTTCGTCTCCACATTGGGATGCCTGATGCAGTCCATCGATGGCCTTGAAATTGACATTCCGTGTATCGATACCGAGTGTGGAAGCAAAATGAACGGTGCAGCGTGCGCCATTTCCACAGAAAGATTGAGATCCATCGGCATTGAAATAGACCATTTCAAAGGATGCATCCGGACAATGTTGCACGAGTATCAGGCCATCTGCTCCAATGCCAAAGCGTCTGTCACAAAAAAACTGAATGTCAGACTGAGACAAATTGTCACATTGTCCCGAACGATTGTCCACCAAAATGAAATCGTTTCCTGTCCCTTGATATTTCGAAAATTCAATCTGCATAACGCTTGAACAAAAGTATCGAATAATTCGCTATCAATTCTTAACAAAATTTAACATTTTTAAAGCAATTTTTGGAATGCAATTTGCGTTTAGACGGATGAATCTAAAAAACAGTTTTATTATGAATTTCTTAAGTTACTTTAAAATGTTAGGATTAGGCATACTTGGCGGAACCTTACCTTTAGCCACTTATGTCATTATAGAACATTCATCCACCAAACTTTCTGAGCAGGTATTAGATGGAAATCGTTTTGCTCGACAAGTTTCCATGAGTGGAATTCCTCCGGGCGCGGATTTTACAGAAGCCTCCGCGAACACCATTAACTCGGTAGTTCACATAACAACGAAAGTAGTTCAAACTACTTTTCAGCGCGATCCATTCCAGGAATTGTTTTATGGCCCTGGTGCTGGTGGACGCGAATTCAAGCAATACGGCGCGAGTTCTGGATCTGGAGTTATTGTTTCATCGGAAGGATATATCGTGACGAATAATCACGTGATCGAAAATGCCAGTGAAATTGAAGTCATTTTAAATGACAACTCCAAGTATACCGCCAAAATCGTAGGTGCAGATCCAGCGACGGACATTGCCGTATTAAAAATAGAAGGATCAGGATTCACTCCCATTCCGCTTGGAAATAGCGACGACTTGAAAATTGGCGAATGGGTGCTTGCCGTTGGAAATCCATTCAATTTAACCTCAACAGTGACAGCAGGAATTGTTTCAGCGAAAGCAAGAAACATCAATTTATTGAGTGAGCGCAGCGGACAGGACATCGTTCCAATCGAATCATTCATACAAACGGATGCTGCCGTGAATCCAGGTAATAGTGGCGGTGCGCTCGTAAATACGCAAGGACAATTAGTTGGAATCAATACTGCAATTGCCTCACAAACCGGAAGTTACAGTGGTTATTCATTTGCTGTTCCGGTGAACTTAGTTCAAAAAGTGATGAGTGACCTCATCGATTATGGCTTGGTGCAACGTGGTTATTTAGGGGTACAAATCTCTGATGTATCACAAGAAATCAAAGAAAAGAACAAGTTGCCGAACTTAAAAGGAGTATTCGTTGCGAAAGTGATTGAGGATGGAAGTGCCGACAAAGCAGGATTAAAAGATGGTGATGTCATTCTGAAAATTGGAGCGAAAGAAGTCAATTCTGTCTCCTCTTTGCAAGAAGAAATCGGTAAAAGACGTCCGGGCGATAAAGTTTCATTGACCGTTCGACGAAAAGATGGAGATGAAGTGATTCGCGAACTTGTGTTGCGTAACAAAGAAGGTGAAACATCGTTGATGTCCAAAGAAGAAATTAATAAAAGTCAGGCATTAGGAGCAAGTTTTGTTGACTTAAGCGACAAAGAGAAAAAAGAACTGAATATCGCTTATGGCGTAAAAGTGAAAACGCTCGGTGCAGGAAAATTGAAAACGGTAGGAATCAACGAAGGAGATGTTATCTTAAAAGTGAACAACGAGCCCATCGAAACGGTCGAAGAATTAACAGGAAAACTCAGCGGTGTGAATCGAGGTGTTTTGCTTGAAATCATGACTGAGAGTGGAAAACGCGATTATAAAGGACTCGGATTATAAGCCGTTTTGAAGAAAAAAATGTTGGGTGGAGAACTCGTTGATAAAAGTTAATAAATTGTGGAAACTAAATTTTTTCAATCCCAATTTTTGGCGTTACTTTGCTTCCAACTACGATAGAATAGTACAGATTATTAACTTATAAAGAGAGGTATTCAGCAGCATGAGACAGCTTAAAATCACCAAATCGATAACAAATAGAGAAAGTCAATCCTTAGATAAATACCTTCAAGACATTGGTCGTGAAGAACTAATTACAGCAGAGGAAGAAGTAGAATTAGCCAGAAAGATTAAAGCCGGTGATCAGAAAGCTTTGGAGAAACTTACACGTGCAAATTTACGTTTCGTGGTTTCCGTAGCAAAACAATACCAAAACCAAGGATTAACCCTTCCTGACTTAATCAACGAAGGAAACTTAGGTCTTATCAAGGCAGCTCAAAAATTCGACGAAACGCGTGGATTTAAATTTATTTCTTACGCAGTATGGTGGATTCGTCAATCGATTTTGCAAGCTTTAGCGGAGCAAGCACGTATTGTACGTTTACCATTGAACCAAGTAGGATCATTAAATAAAATCAACAAAGCGTTTTCGCGTCTTGAGCAAGAATTCGAACGTCCACCTTCAGCGGAGGAATTGGCAGAAGCATTAGAGGTTCCAGAAGATAAAATCAAGGAAAGTCTAAATGTATCTGGTCGCCACGTTTCTATGGATGCACCATTGTCTTCGAATGAAGATGGTGGAACTTTAATGGATGTCATGGCGAACACAGATGCACCACGCACCGATCAAGCATTAATGGCGGAATCTTTGCAAAAAGAAATCGAACGTTCATTGAGCACCTTGACGGACAAAGAACGTGAAATCATTCGTTTGTTCTTCGGAATCGGAATGAATCACGGATTAACGCTTGAGGAAATTGGCGCAAAATTCAATTTAACCCGTGAGCGTGTTCGACAAATTAAAGAAAAAGCGATTCGACGACTGCGTCACACGTCGCGAAACAAATTACTGAAGTCCTATTTAGGATAATCATTGTGAGGCTGTCTGCGTAAGTGGACAGCCTTTTTTTCTTCCCTATTTTTTTTTAGAATCAACAATCAATCAACACATAAACAAAAAAAGAATGGAATCGAAAGATGGCTATGAAAAAGAGCTTCACTCGCACATTGAGCAGGAGCGCGCGGCGGTAACGTTGCAAAGTAAAGTCGGCGAATTACTGTACGACAAAGGAATTGAATTGGTATTATTCCGCAATCACTTGACGGATGTGACCATTTCAGAAATTCTTAACTTACATGAATATGCTAAGAAAGTAGTGAACAAACCAATTGATGTGTTTACCACTTCTGAATTAGCTGTTGCATTAATGAACATGGATGTAACTGCATCTAAATTAGACATTGGAAAACTCGCAAGTGAATGGTTAGCAGAACAAGCAAACTACGCTTCTAAAGCGGATTTCTTGTCGGATAAACTGGGAACATTACCAGCACAGCAAGCAATTGAACCGCGTGATGTCGTATTGTACGGATTTGGTCGTATTGGTCGTTTGGCTGCAAGAGAATTAATCAAACAAGCTGGTAAAGGACAACAATTGCGACTAAGAGCAATTGTTACTCGTGGATCCAGTGATGCAGATATCATTAAACGTGCTTCTTTGTTGCGTAATGACTCTGTTCACGGCGCATTTAAAGGAACAGTGATTGAGGATTTATCGAACAAAAGCTTGGTAATCAACGGTCAAATTGTTCACATGATCGATGCTTCTAATCCGGAGGATATTGATTACACACAATTTGGCATCAACAACGCATTGATCATCGATAACACCGGTGTTTTCACAAACCGTGAGCAATTGTCTCGCCACTTACAAGCGAAAGGTGTTTCCAAAGTCTTGCTAACCGCACCCGGAAAAGAAGTGCCGAACATCGTTTACGGAATCAACCAAGGAACCTTGGATATTGAAAATGAGAACATTTTCTCGGCAGCATCTTGTACCACGAATGCCATCTCCCCTATTTTAAAAGTGGTGAACGATAAATTTGGTGTGGTGAAAGGACATATCGAAACAGTCCATGCCTATACGAATGATCAAAACCTCTTGGACAACATGCACAAAAAAGTGCGTCGCGGTCGTTCGGCAGCAATCAACATGGTCATCACCTCTACAGGTGCTGGAAGTGCGGTAACGAAAGTGATTCCAGACTTAAAAGATAAATTAACTGCTAATGCGGTGCGCGTCCCAACACCAAATGGTTCATTGGCCATCTTGAGCCTCGAACTAGGAAAAGGAACAACTGTGGAAGAAGTCAATGCGGCGATTAAAGACGCGGCCTTGAACGGTGAATTAGTGAACCAAATTCACTATTCATTTGATCCAGAATTGGTTTCCAGTGACATCATTGGAAATACGTGTTGTTCCGTTTTCGACTCGAATGCAACCATAGCATCTGTGGACGGAAAAAATGTGGTCTTGTACGCATGGTACGACAACGAATTCGGTTATACCAAACAAGTGATTCGACTAGCGAAATACATTTCGAAAGTTCGAAGAGCGATGTACTATTAATTGAAAGCCTCCTTCGGGAGGCTTTTTTTTTGACTTTTTGTCAAAGATTGGACGGAACAAGAATGGAATCAAGTCAAAACAATTATTTTTGAACCATGAATCAAAAACGAATCACCATTGCTATAGACGGATTTTCAGCATGTGGGAAAAGTACCCTTGCGAAAGACCTTGCCAAAAAATTAGGCTATGTGTTTATTGATTCAGGTGCGATGTACCGCGCTGCGGCCCTTTACTGTTTGAGAAACG
>JAHEMQ010000101.1 GCA_024643555.1 Crocinitomicaceae bacterium
CGCATCAAGGCAATAACCTGAGTTTCCGTTCTTCCGAATTGGGCAAAAATAGCTTCAAATGGTGTACGATCTTCCCATGCCATTTCGATGATGCGATCGACGTCGACTTGTGTGAGTTCCATGGTATCCAACATATGCCATTGAATAACACAAAGACAAGATCATTTGTTTACAGAAACCCCATCTAATCGCAAACAATTATTGAAAATACTTTGCCTTAATTCGTATGTCTCGGTCCTCAAAAGGTCCTGTATGAAAAGGATAAAAACGTAAAATCGTTTGATCATCTCTTGATGCCATTTTTTTCGCCTCACGGAAATCTTGATTTATTTTCGCCAATTGACCAAAAAATTCGTTTTGAGCCAATCCCATGTCAAGTGACTCTTCGGTCTGATTCTGCTGCAATTCTAAGGAAATGACCAATTGCTTATCCCCTTCCTGGTTTTCATGGATACTAATGCAAAAGGAATTGACAAGATCGGAGAACATACTTGAATTGTAGATTGTTTCTTGTATATCCGTCGGACTAATATTTGCACCAAAAAAAGATACGGTGGAATCCGCTCGACCATAATGCAATAACAAAGGTAAATCCGTTTGTGGTTTTACCAATTGCGATTCATCGATTTCTAGCTCTTTCAGAATGGATTTTAATTCATTCATAGGTAAGACATGTCCACGATCGTGAATGTTATAACGAATTTTTGGCGCGATATAATCTGGTCGCCCAATCGTAATGACCAATTCGCCTTCTTCGGTTGTTTCGATTAAGAAATCGGTCGGATTGTATTGAAAAATCATGGGTAAAGCACCCGTATGCCGAATGATTCGATTTCGAAAGGCCTCATTTGATCGCAGCAAGCGACGCAAACTAATGGTAAAGTCATTTTCTGCAGAAATGTTCAATTCTAAATCGGAGGCTCCGAGTGAACTATAAATACGTCGAATTCCTTTACTCATGAGGTAATCACGCATGCCTTCCGACATCGATTCACCTCCGAAAATGAACGAGACATTGTATTCTTTCCATTGGATGTCTGAATGATCCACCAATAACTTTAAAAAGGGGGGATAGCCCATTACTACGTAATGGTGATCTTTTCCGAACTGTTTGATGGTATTCTCGATTTTTGTTTCATCCGGACCTAGTGATTTTAATTTGGAAAAAGTCACACATCCCATCGTAATGTTCACTCCTGTTGCCCAAGGACCCAGTGCGAAGGCATTGATAATGAACAAAGGCTTTCTTCCCAGTAAATTCTTCACACCGAATTGAATGATCCGTGCATTTCGTTTTCGTTCTTTTTTCCCTCTTGCCCAATTGGTTGCTGTACCACTACTTCCCGAAGATTCATCAATGATGACGTTTTTTGTTGGCATTTTTCCTCCCACACATCGCTGATCCATGGTGTATATTTTTACGTAATTGTCTTTATCCGTGATGGGAACATCCTGCATGTTTGGAGTGATTCCGTTAAAACGAATGCCTTGGAATCCATTCGCTTCTAAAAAAGAACGATATGCTGGAACTCGTCTTTTCGCTTTGACAAATTCCGCATAAGCACGAGCTTTGGCATTATACAAACGCAAGCCATTAAACCCAGGTAAAAAGATCAAAGCCATTGCTCGATCGGAATGCATGAGTGGTTTACGGTAAAGTTCTAACATCCACGCATAAAAAAGTACGAAAAGGTGTCGCATATCAAAGGTTTAGGTTTTTATTTTAGAATGATTTCTTCCGTGCTCAAACGAAAACTTCGCACAGGTTGGTTAGAATACCCAGCTCGAAAAATCATCCATATTTTTTTTGAGCCAGATGCCTGCGTTAGCTTTTCATTGATCTGATTATATGCCCCTTGATTGGTGATTAAAGACCCGAATGGATGAATGTAGGCATGATCTTTTGTCATGATTAACCATGTTCGAGCAAACATCTTTCCGGCATTTATCCAATCTTTGGGATGGTCAAATGTGCCACCAAACCAACAAACGGAAGCAGTTCCTTTAAATGAATGTTGGTAATAATTGCCAAGAACCTTCTTTCTCGCACCTTTTTCCCAACGTTGATGATTTTCGAAAACGGAACGCATTAGTTTTCCGGGAAATGCCATGGCTTTGTACCAAAGACCATCCTTCAAGCGCGCGGCATCTTCATCTGTGTAGCGAAATAAGCGATGTAATTCTTCCCTTCCTAGTTTAGAAGATAAGTCTTCAAACAAGGTTTGTTGATTCAAATCGATGACAAAATCTACAAATTCGTGATCCGAAGAATGGAAAAATTCGTGATCAAAAGCCAGGGCTTCTTGTCGAATTCGATCAATGGTTTCATCGGCAAGTGGGATTCCATTGTAATGTAGACGTGAAGTGCGTCGTTTTAAAATCAATGAGGCGTGCAATGGCTCCTTATCGACGGTTGGACTCAACTTTAATCGGGCAAAACGAGTCGATTCGGAAACGGTCGTAGACACTGGTTGATAAAGCTCCTCAATTTCTACTTGATAACCGTCTAAACCGGCAGCAATTGACAAATGTTCCACGAACATAGCTAAGGCAATGGTTACGAAAACTGCATTGGGATCTCCCACTGGTAAAAGACGCTTGGGGTCATAGTACAGCTCAGCTTCTGTCTCGGAGATGATTTTAAGTTGGTGAGGTTGAAGATTATGAATGGTCGGACACCAACGTGCGACTTCAACCAATTGACTCCAAGTAGGAATTGCATTCGCCAGTTTTGGAGCGGCTAAGAATCGTTGAAATGGATTAAATGCAATCAAAAAAGTAGCTTTAATTCCATTTTTAAGGAATTTTCGGCGAGGATAATAAGACATGTAGCTTGTTTAGGTTCAGCTGCTTGCAGCATTACTCTTGTGGAAACGCCGCTCGCTAACTTTGTCTAAATTATACATTTATTGAATTGAATCCAAATGAACTCGACTAAGCCTTTTTGACGAATTCAGATTTTAAACCCATGGCCCCGAAGCCATCGATTTTACAATCAATGTTATGGTCGCCAAATGTTAAACGGATATTTTTAACCTTCGTGCCCGCCTTTACTGGTTTCGGCATCCCCTTCACTGGTAAATCTTTGATTACCACCACAGCATCCCCATTTTGTAAAACCGCACCATTGGAATCCAGTACCACTAACTCATCAGAAGTTTCGGGAGTCTGCTCAATCGTCCATTCAAATGAACATTCTGGACACGTGTATTGATTTTCTCCGGTTGCGTATCCATATGGAGATTCACATGATGGACACTCTTTTAATTCTTCTGACATCGTAATTGTATTTCTTGTAAAGGTAGAATTTTAAAAGAAATTGCACTTCAAATAAAGCATAAAACTTAATTGGAAATTCGCACTGGATAGCGATTTGGTTTTCCTTTATTCCAAATAATCAAACTGTTTTTCAAGAGAACCATGCTATCACAATAAGGATGAAAAATTTGATTGGAAGGAATTTTCCAATAGATTTTCTGCTTTTTTCTTGTCAAAAGGTTTTCGACGGCAAAACATACTTTGTTATCCATGAATTTATCAGTGTACACAATTCTATTATTCTTCAAATCATGCACATGAATCCCATTTTCAAAATACATAAATGGCTTATTCCTTTTTTGACTAGGAATAATTAAACTAGAGAAAAAATCAGCAGACCACCAGGTTGTTAAACAAATAAATTCATCATTCATCGACTTCAATTCTGGCGTTTTGACTTGTATGTTCTCCTTGTCAAAATCAATAGAATCCTTCACTCCGGATCGATTGACAAGCATCGAAAAATGATTAGCCGAATTGATGATGGAAACGTTAATCCGTTTATTATTGACTAATTCATAACTAAAGGTTGAATCATCAATTGTTTGAAAGTTGAGGTCTTGTTTTTCAGCTATTGAAACTTTTTTCTTCGTTTTTAACAGTTCCGTTTCACAACGAATAGTCATAAACATAAGACTTAAAAGGAATAGTGTTTTATACATCTTCTATGCCTTTCTTAAGATTTTTTCCATCGACTTCCCATTCGCTAACTCATCCACGAGTTTATCTAAAGATCGAACTTTTTGTGTCAAGGGGTTTTTCAATTCCTCTACGCGATAGCCACAAATGGTACCAGTGATTAAGTGTGCATTTGGATGCAGCGTTGCACGTTCGAAAAAGGTTTCAAAGGTCACATTTTCTGCTACAAGTTGGTTGAGTTGAACCTCATCAAATCCCGTAAGCCACTCAATGACTTGAAACAACTCTTTTTTCGTTTTTCCTTTTCGCTCCACTTTATTGACATAATGCGGATAAACCGAAGCAAAAGTCATCTTTACAAATTTCTCGTTGTGTTCTGGTGTGGTTTTCATGATTAAAATCTAAAACGAAAATAAACAAAAAAGCGACCCGAAAGTCGCTTCTTTTCTTGTGCACATTTGGTCGAACTTACAAGCCAATGATTTGTCGGACTTCCACCTCTTTTAAACTGCGCTGGACACCGTTTTTTGTTAAATAAGTGCGCTGTACCAAGCGACCATGGATGGCGACTTTTTTTCC
>JAHEMQ010000030.1 GCA_024643555.1 Crocinitomicaceae bacterium
ATTAAACATTTTTGTTTAACTTTATTCCGTAATTGTTAAACAAAGTAATATGTCAACCTTAGAATTTAATGAAGCATTAGTTGGATTAGAGCATAATCTAACATCCTTTGCCATGAGTTTTACTCGAAATCATGAGGATGCGAAGGACTTAACACAAGAAACCATGCTGAAAGCGATTACGTATCGCAATTACTATACTCCTCAGACGAATTTTAAGGCCTGGGTATTTACCATCATGCGTAATTTGTTTATCAACCAATACCGTCGCAAGGTAAAATCTGGTTCAATTTTCGATTCTTCGAAAGAAGCTTTTTTGGTGTCCAATACACCAAGTCATGAGGAATCTGCCATCGAAATCATTTCGGTGAAGGATATTCAACAAAAAATTGATAACTTAGGGGAAGAATATAAAGAACCCTTTGAAATGCACTTTCAAGGATTCAAGTACAAAGAGATTGCGGATAAATTAGACATTCCAATCGGAACAGTGAAAAGTCGTATTTTCATCGCCCGAAAAAAATTGATGGATAGTCTTCCTGACTTTGCCTTTTCAGCAAATTAATTTATGAGTAAAAAAGTTACCATTCTTGGTGCTGGTATTTCCAGTTTGTCCACCGCTGCGTTTCTAGGTAAAGCTGGCTACGATGTCACTATCCTTGAAAAAAATAGTCACATAGGCGGACGTGCACGTCAGTTTGAAGCCGAAGGATTCGTCTTCGACATGGGTCCAAGTTGGTATTGGATGCCTGACGTTTTCGAACGATTTTATAATCAATTTGGACACACGACCAGCGATTTTTACGAATTAAAGCGTTTGGATCCTTCTTACCGAGTTTATTGGCCCGATCATACGTATACCGACGTGCCTGCTTCCATGAATGAATTGGAAATGTGGTTTGAGTCCTTAGAACCAGGTAGTTCCATCCAATTGCGTAAATTTTTAAAAGATGCGGCCTGTAAATACCAAGTAGGAATGCAAGATTTAGTTTACAAACCAAGTTTGAGTTTATTTGAATTTGCAGATCGTCGTGTACTCGGAGGTCTCCTAAACATGCATTTATTGTCGTCTTTCTCGAGTTACATTCGCAAGTACTTTAAACATCCAAAAATTCTTTCTTTATTAGAATTTCCGGTTTTGTTCCTCGGAGCCATGCCCAATGAAACTCCTGCCTTATACTCCTTAATGAACTACGCAGATATTTCTTTAGGCACATGGTATCCGATGGGTGGAATGCACAAATTCATCGAAGCATTTGCGAAAATTGCGAAAAGTCAAGGAGTGAAAATTGAAACGAATCAAGAAGTCCTTGGATTTGAAACAGAGAACAAACAAGCAACCGGCGCAAAAACAGCTACTCAATTTGTGGCTTCGGATGTCATTGTCTCCGGTGCCGATTACGAGCATACGGAAAGTAAATTGTTAAAAGACAAGGCGAATTATTCGAAGGAATATTGGGACAAACGAACCATGGCACCTTCCTGTTTGATTTTTTATGTTGGCATCAACAAACGCTTGAACAACGTGCAGCACCACAATTTATTTTTCGATGAGTCCTTGGAAGTACACGGAAAAGAAATTTACAAAGATCCAACTTGGCCTAGTGCGCCCCTATTTTACATGAGTGCACCATCTATTACGGATCCATCCGTTGCACCAGATGGTTGTGAAAATTTATTTTTTCTTGTGCCCATTGCTCCAAATTTGAAAGATGAAGAAGAAACGCGCGAGAAATATTTTGACATTCTGCTAAATCGCTTGAACGAAATCACCGGCAATGACATTCGTGAGAACATCCTTTATAAGCGAAGCTATTGCATTGATGATTTTAAAAATGACTATCATGCGTTCAAAGGAAATGCATATGGACTGGCGAATACCTTATTGCAAACTGCCATTTTAAAACCGCGTTTGAAGAATAAAAAACTGAAGAACTTCTACTACACTGGTCAATTAACCGTCCCAGGCCCAGGAGTTCCACCATCGATCATCTCAGGAGAGGTGGTTGCAAAACAAATTATGAAAGAATTCCCGCTTAAATAAACGGCTATGAAACAACTATTCGACGACGTAAGTCAAGAAATGAGTCAATTAACGACCAAAAGGTACAGTACCTCATTTTCACTTGGAATTAGCTTTTTAGCAACCGAACTGCATAAACCCATTTATTCCATTTATGGTTTTGTGCGTTTCGCTGACGAAATTGTCGATTCCTTTCATGGGTTTGACAAAGAAGCATTGTTAGCTGATTTCAAAGTACAAACTTACAAGGCCATTGCTGAAGGAATTTCATTGAATCCGATCTTGAATAGTTTTCAATGGGCTGTCAACAAATATGGTATTCCAATGGAGTTGATTGATACTTTTTTGAATTCCATGGAAATGGACTTACAAAAACAGTTTTACAGCAAGGAACAATATGATTTATACATTTTGGGTTCTGCGGAAGTGGTTGGACTCATGTGTTTAAAAGTTTTTGTAGCTGGTGATTATGCAGAATATGAACGATTGAAGCCAAGTGCAATGAAATTAGGTTCTGCATTTCAAAAAATCAATTTTTTGAGAGATTTAAAGGACGATTTCCAAACCTTAGGTAGAACGTATTTCCCAGGAATCAACATGGAGGAATTCAACGCCACGGTTAAAAAGGAAATTGAAGCCGACATTGAAGTGGATTTTCGCGCGGGCTACGAAGGTATTTTACAACTACCAAAAAATGCACGATTTGGCGTATATATGGCATACAAATATTACTTCAAGTTATTCAAAAAAATCAAGTCGCAGTCAGCCCAAACCATACTTACTGAACGCGTACGCATTCCGAATTACCGTAAAATGCGCATTTTATTGACGTCCTATGTTCGCCATAACTTGAACATCCTATAATCTGATGGAAGAGCTTATTTTAGTGGATGCGAATGACCAAGAAATTGGGGTGATGGAGAAAATGGAGGCCCATGAAAAAGGCTTACTTCACCGCGCATTCTCCATTTTACTTTTTAATACGAAAGGAGAACTCTTGTTGCAACAACGCGCACTGGAGAAATACCATTCTCCCGGACTATGGACAAACACCTGCTGCAGTCATCCACGTCCCAATGAAACTACAGCGGACGCAGCGCATCGTCGTTTATTCGAAGAAATGGGAATGAAAGCTGAATTCAACGAAGCCTTCCATTTCACCTATCGGGCAGCATTAGAACATGGACTCATTGAACATGAAATTGATCATGTATTCATTGGTTATACGGAGGAATCACCACAGATAAATACCTCAGAAGTCATGGCTTTTCAATGGATAAGCCTTGAAGACATTCAAACCGATATTCAGAAAAATCCAAACCGATACACGGCTTGGTTCAAATTACTGATGGAAGATCATTATTCTTCCATTCAACAAGCCTTGATTCATGAAAGTTAGTAGAAGAGCGACGTTTAATGCGGCGCACCGCTTGTTTCGTTCCGATTGGACTGACGAACAAAATTCCCAAGTTTTTGGAAAATGCAGCAACCCCAATTACCACGGTCACAACTATGTGTTGGAAGTTTGGTTGGAGGGTGACATTAACCCAGAAACAGGATATGTCATCGATTTAAAAACCGTGAAGGATGTCATCAACAGCGAAATCTCCGATCGATTTGACCATCGAAATCTAAACTTGGATTGTCCCGAGTTTGCGGAATTGAATCCAACCGCTGAAAACATCGCTTTGGTTTCTTGGAATCTCTTGCGCGCGAAACTACCCATGCACCTTGCTCTCACGATTAAATTGTGGGAAACAGAAAATAATTGTGTCGAATACGCAGGAAACTAGTATGGTACTTTTTTGGCATCGCAGGGATTTACGCATCGAAGACAATGCAGGATTATACAAAGCACTCAAAGAAAATTCTTCCGTTCAAGCACTCTTCATTTTTGATAATCAAATTCTATCACATCTACCTTCTGATGATCAACGGGTATTGTTTATTCACCAAGAAATCCAACGGTTAAAATCCGAATATCAACAACTTGGTTCAGACCTCTTGGTTTTTCATGGGAATCCCAATGAGCTCATCCCACGTCTAGCAAAGGAATATTCCTGTGAAAAAGTGTATACGAACCGTGATTATGAGCCCTATGCATTAGCGCGTGACCAACACATTTTCCAACAATTAGAGAAGGATGGAATCGGATTTATTGGTTCTAAAGACCACGTGGTATTTGAGAAAAATGAAGTCATGAAGGACGATGGTTTACCGTATACCATCTTTACACCTTATTCTCGAAAATGGAAAGCGAAGCTGACTGACTTTTACTTAGAGTCGTATCCGACCGTTTCTTACCTTGATCACCTCAGAAAAAGTACCGCTCCACAAGCACTTCTTTCACTGAAAGAACTGGGTTTTACAGATCTTCAAAAATACCCTTTCCCTGCACGTTCAAGTTCAAAGGACCTCATTCGATCATACCACGAAAACAGGGATTTTCCAATCAAAAATGGCACGAGTAAATTGAGTGTTCATTTACGCTTTGGGACGATTAGTATTCGTCAACTTGCTCGAGAAGCTCGAGCGTACAACGAAACTTTTTTGAACGAATTGATTTGGCGTGATTTTTACCAAATGATCGTGTATCATTTTCCACATTCCGTTTCCGGATCCTTTAAAAAACAATACGACAAAATCGTGTGGGAGCACAATGAGGCGCATTTCCAAGCTTGGTGCGAAGGTAAAACTGGTTATCCACTCGTGGATGCGGGCATGCGCGAACTCAACGAGACAGGATTCATGCACAATCGTGTTCGAATGGTTGTAGCTAGTTTTTTAACAAAACACCTTTTGATCGATTGGCGTTGGGGCGAAGGATACTTCGCGCAAAAATTAATGGACTTTGAATTGGCGAGCAATATTGGAGGTTGGCAATGGGCTGCGGGTTGTGGATGTGATGCAGCGCCTTATTTCCGTGTATTTAATCCAACCGCACAGCAAGAAAAATTCGATAAGCAAAAACAGTACATACAAAAATGGGTGCCTGAATTTGGGACTAGTGCCTATCCCGCTCCAATCATTGACCACGCCTTTGCGCGTGACCGCGTACTGACACGTTTTAAACAAGCATTAAATGACTAGATCCATTCAAATTGGGGACAAATGTCCAATTTTCGCCTTGCCGAATCAAGCTGGGAAAATCGTTAATCTTTCTGAATATATTGGAAAATCGAAAGTCGTGTTGTTTTTTTATCCAAAAGACGACACACCGGGTTGTACGAAAGAGGCTTGTGAATTCAGAGACCGATACACCGATTTTCTGGCGAAAGGCTGTGTTGTTTTTGGCATATCCTCGGACAGTGAAGAAAGCCATGTTGGATTCATTGAAAAACACGCATTACCCTACGATTTACTTTCTGATTCCAACAAGACAGTTCGTAAACTTTTCGGCGTACCAGGAAACCTTTTCGGATTAATCCCAGGAAGAGTAACCTACATCATTGATGAACAGGGAAGCGTCATTGGCATTTTCAATTCGCAATTAGATCCAATTGGTCACATTGACGCTGCATTGAAATTAATTCAATAAAAAAAAGCCGCAAGAAGCGGCTTTTCATTATGACTTTTATGATCGTTTATTGTTTGATCAACTGAACTTCACAATTTAAGTGAATATCGTCACCTACAACGATGTTTCCTGCCTCAGTAACCGCGCTCCAAGTTAAACCAAATTCGCTGCGTTTAATTTTTCCAGTGATTGACATCCCTGCTTTCGTTTGCCCGTAAGGATCAACCGCGATTCCTGCGAAATCTGCTTTCAAGGTAACTGGTTTTACCACTCCTTTGATGCTCATGTCACCAGAAATTTCCAATTCGTTATCATTGATTTTCTTTACAGAAGTGGATTGAAAACTCAACTCAGGGTGCGCTGCTGCATCAAAGAAATCCGCTGATTTCAAGTGACCATCTCTATCCGCTACACCAGTATTAATGCTATCAATCGCTGCATTAAAATTAAAGTTGGCTGTGGAGAAATCATCTCCATTCGTTGCAGCCTCCGCTGTAAATTGTCCGAAGTTTCCACTTACGTTAGAAATCATCATGTGACGCACCTTGAAACCGATTTCACTGTGCATTCCGTCAATTGTCCATTTAGTATCCATACTTATTGTTTTTTTTGACAAAGTTAAGGCTGTCGTTCCTCAGGAATCATTGACCTGTGTTAAGACTTCCGAGAAGAGTCGAAATTTTTGTATTTTTGAAATATGAAAACAAACCTAATCTTGTTTTTTCTTTTTTTTCACATGACTCTTTCCGCACAAATTGTCACTAGTAGTGAACAGAAAAGTGAGAAAAAAAAACCAACAAAGGATAGTGCTTCAGTTCTTTACATGGACTTTCAGAAGTTCTCAACAAGCCCACATTTAGGACAAAATTCAGATTTTTTAATGAAACCATTAGGTGAACGCGCCAATGAGATATCTTTAAAATTATGGTCTTATCAATTTGGCATTGTCGCTCCCATTACACCACATTTGTCCTTTGATGGTGGTCTTGCCTTGATTCAGAATGGAGAACAATACCAATGGAATTCAACGGTCACGGATTCTAGTTACGATTACACCACTAAATACCGTTATTTTGGCATGCCCATTCAAGTGAAATACCAAACTGGTAAGCAAGTTGTTTTCTTTATCGGAGCGGGATTCACCCCACAATTATTTCAATCTTACGAGCAAAAAATTCATTGGACAGATTCGTTGAAAAACAATAGTAACTTAAGCATTAAAGATGAATCAATGTGTCAATCGTTTGTATTATCTGCAACCGGCAGCACAGGAATTCAAGTACATTTTAACGGGGGATATGGACTTCGATTCAGTGTCTATTACCGCTACCAACTCACGAATACCTACGGTCCGTATCAGGATTATACCCATTTTAGCACTGGTTTTGGTGGTGGAATTGCATTAACAAGAAAACTTTAATCATGAAAGTAGCCGATATCGTAAACTTCCTTGAAGCATCTTTTCCTCTTTCCCTACAGGAGTCATACGACAACTCAGGTTTGATTTGTGGAAGAATGGAGCAAGAAGTGACGGGAGTTTTACTCTGCTTGGACAGTATTGAAGCGACAGTAGACGAAGCGATTGCTAAAAAATGTGAACTGATTATCGCGCACCACCCCATTGTATTCAAGGGACTGAAAAAAATAACGGGCACTACATATGTGGAACGCGTCATTGAAAAGTGCATTCAACACCGCATTTCACTGTACGCAATTCACACGAATCTTGACAATCACATTGATGGAGTGAATGCCGAAATTGCCAAGCGAATTGGATTAGCAAATACCCGCATCTTAAGACCAATGTCGAACCAATTATATAAATTGGTGGTATATGTCCCAATCGACGCCATTGACACATTAGATCAAGCTATGTTCCATGCTGGCGCTGGATCCATCGGCAATTATTCGGACTGTCATTTTCGTGTAGAAGGTACAGGAACTTTCAAACCCAATCAGGACGCGAATCCGACAATTGGTATTGCTGGAAATCGAGAAGAAGTTCAAGAATACCGAGTGGAATACCTTGTGCCTAAAGCTTATGTAAGCAAAGTACTTCGTGCTATGACAGAAGCACATCCATATGAGGAAGTCGCACACGAAATCATTGCGATAGAAAACATAGACCAAAGACTTGGGGCTGGAATCATCGGTGAACTGAACCATGAAGTGGATGAATTCAGCTTTTTAAAATCCTTGAAAGAAACGTTTGGATGCGCAGTCATTCGACACACGAAACTTCAAAACAAACCTATTCGAAAAGTCGCCTTGTGTGGTGGATCTGGTAGTTTTTTACTATCGGATGCCATTCGGGCAAACGCAGACATTTTCATTACCGGGGACTTCAAGTATCATGAGTTTTTTGATGCAGAAAACCATCTAATTATTGCCGATATCGGTCATTTTGAAAGTGAACAATTCACTCCGCAATTATTAGCTGAGAAACTTAAAGAAAAATTTACTAAATTTGCAGTCCATTTAACTGATTTAAATACGAATCCTATTAACTATCTATAGAACATGGCAGCAACGGCAACAAAAAAAGAGGTGACCATCGCACAAAAACTGGACGCGCTTTTTGAGCTTCAAAAAATTGATTCTGAAATCGATCGCATTCGCACGATCCGTGGTGAGCTTCCATTAGAAGTTCAAGATTTGGAAGATGAAATCAGCGGATTGACGACACGCGTTGGTAAAATCAACGATGAGATCAATGAATTGGATACAGAGATTGCAGACCGAAAAATCGCTACGAAAGATGCAGAGGCGGCAATCCTAAAGTACAAAGAACAACAAAACAACGTGCGTAACAACCGTGAATTCGAATCACTATCCAAAGAAATCGAATTCCAAGAGTTGGAAATTAAATTGCACGAGAAAAAAACAAAAGAAGCGAAGTACAAAATTGACTTGAAAAAAGAAACGTTAACGGAAGCTACCGATCGTTTAACTTCAAAACAAGGAGATTTGGCATTGAAACAATCTGAATTAGACGCGATCGTTAGCGAGACTCAAAAAGATGAAGACCGTTTGATGAAAGCTTCTGACGACGCGAAAAAGAAAATTGAATCACGCTTGGTATTTGCTTATGACCGTCTTCGTGAAAATGCAAAAAACGGATTAGCAGTCGTGCAAGTGATGCGTGGATCTTGTGGTGGATGCTTCAATAAAATCCCACCTCAACGTCAATTAGACATTGTTACGAAAAAGAAAATCATCGTATGTGAACACTGCGGACGTATTTTGGTTCCAGTTGAAGGTACAGAAGAATAAATAGATTCAATGTGAAAAAAAGCTTCCAAATGGAAGCTTTTTTTTTGCCTATTAATTCAGTCTGAAATCGACATCAAGTTTCGCTAATTCTTTGAACAAAGAAGTGGAAGGTTGAACCTTGACACTTCGTGAAGGAAGATTCACTTCATACCCTTCAATCGGGTCGTACACCGTGAAATGCAATTGACAATTGCCTTGATTTTGGTTGAACAACTCATTTAATTTATCAATCATTAAATGATCGACTTCCTTTGATGAAAATTTCAGATGCAAACTTTTCGTGCGTTTTTCTCGTAGATCTTGAAGTAAGTCAATACTATGTACCACAAATTCCGCTTGTTGACGGAAACGTGGAATTTCAATTCTTCCCTTCATAGTGATGAAGGTTCCGGGTTCCATGAAATGTTTGTACTTCAAATAATTTTCTTTAAATAAATTCAAGCGAAAGGCATCTTGGTAATCTTCCACCGTCAAGGTCCCGAAACCGTCGCCGTGTTTGGTAAAACGATGTTCACCATTTGTGACGATCGCAGCAATTAATAAATCGCGTCCACGGTATTGTTCTAGGTCATTCAACATCGCGATATTTCCCGTGCAAAACGAATCGATTTCAATTTTAAAATCATCCAAAGGATGTCCTGAAATGAAAATGCCTACCACTTCTTTTTCGCGATTCAACTTGTAAATCGCCGGCCATTCTTCACATTTCGGAACTTGTGGCTCTGGCATACTGGTTCCAGTAGCGTCGCCAAACATCGATGCTTGTGCAGAGTTTTCTTGTTCTTGAAAACTAGCACCATAGCGAACTGCATTTTCCAAGAAACTCTTTCCACTAGCATCATTGGCGAAATATTGCGCTCGGTGAACTCCTGGAAATGAATCCAAACCACCTGCGTATGCCAAACTTTCAAATGCACGCTTGTTACATACCCGCAGACTGATGCGTTTGGTCATATCAAAAATGGACGTGAAAGGACCATTTTTTCGTTCTTCCACAATTGCTTCCACCGGTGCTGACCCAAGTCCTTTAATGGCGCCTAGTCCAAACCGAATCGCGCCTGCTTGATTCACTGAGAATGTAAAATTAGATTCATTCACATCTGGACCTAAAACAGGAACTCCCATGCGACGACATTCTTCCATGAAGAAGGACACTTGCTTGATGTCGCTCATGTTGTTACTTAAAACTGAAGCCATGTATTCCGCTGGATAATTCGCTTTCAGATAAGCCGTTTGATAGGCCACCCAAGCATAACATGTCGAGTGTGATTTGTTAAAGGCATAGGAAGCAAATGCTTCCCAGTCCTTCCAAATTTTCTCTAGCGTGTCAGGCTTGTGACCTTTGGCGCTTGCGCGTTCAATGAAGGTTGGCTTCATTTTATCTAGGACCTTGCGGTCTTTTTTTCCCATCGCTTTGCGCAACGTATCCGCTTCACCTTTCGTAAAATCAGCTAATTTTTGCGACAAGAGCATAACTTGCTCCTGATAAACGGTAATTCCATATGTCTCTTTCAAGTATTCTTCGCAATCAGCGAGGTCATAAATGATTTCTTCTTCTCCGTGCTTTCGTTTGCAGTAAGATGGAATGTATTCCATTGGACCCGGACGATACAAAGCATTCATCGCAATTAAATCCGCAAAAGCCGTCGGTTTTAATTCCTTCAAGTGTTTTTGCATTCCAGGGGACTCATATTGGAAAATACCAACTGTTTCGCCGCGTTGAAATAAGGCGTAGGTCAATTCATCATCAATCGGGAATTCATCTGGATCCAAATCAATTCCTTTGTTTTCTTTCACCAAACGCACAGCATCTTTAATCAGGGTCAAAGTTTTTAAACCCAAGAAGTCCATTTTCAATAAGCCTGCAGATTCAGCCACTGAGTTGTCGTACTGCGTACAAACCATGTCCGAATCCTTAGCAGTTGCCACCGGAACGAAGTTTGTCAAGTCATCAGGTGTGATAATCACCCCGCACGCGTGAATTCCCGTGTTTCGGACGGAACCCTCAATCTCTGTTGCTTTTTGCAGTACACGTCCCTGTAAATCGGAACCAGCGGCAATGCGACGTAATTCTTTGGCATTCGCTACCGCTTCTTGGTTTTTCAATTTATCAACTAACTCCGTTTCAGAGAAAGAAAACAATTTTTTCAATGAAAGATCAGGAATCAACTTCGCCAACCGATCTGCCTCCGGCAAAGGTAAGTTCATGACCCTTGCGGTGTCTCGGATGGCCGATTTTGCTGCCATTGTTCCATAAGTGATGATTTGAGCAACCTGATTGGCTCCGTATTTGTTAATCACGTAGTCAATCACACGCCCACGTCCTTCATCATCGAAGTCAATATCAATATCCGGCATGGAAACGCGATCTGGATTCAAGAAACGCTCAAAGAGGAGGTCGTACTTGATGGGGTCCACATTCGTAATGTAAATGCAATATGCCACAACTGATCCGGCGGCGGAACCACGCCCAGGTCCAACGGAAACGTTCATTTTTCGTGCGGCATGACAAAAGTCCTGCACGATTAAGAAGTAACCTGGATATCCCGTTTTCTCAATGGTCGTCAATTCAAAATCAATTCGTTCTTGAATTTCCGGTGTTATTTCCTTGTATCGTTTTTTTGCCCCTTCGTAAGTTAAATGACGCAAGTACGCATTTTCGCCGCGTTTTCCACCATCCAATGCATCCTCGGGAGAAATAAATTCCTCCGGGATATCAAAGGCAGGCAAAAGCACTTCACGCGCTAGTGGATAAGGTTCACATTTTTCAATGATTTCCCCCACATTTAAAATGGCCTCCGGTAAATCTGCGAAGAGCGCCACCATTTCCTCGGTGGACTTAAAATAATATTGATCATTTTCCAATCCATATCGAAAGCCACGACCTTTTCCTTTCGGCGTTTCAACTAGCTCATTGTCCTTCACACACAACAACACATCATGTGCTTGGGAATCCGATTGGTTTAAGTAGTAGGTGTTATTCGTCGCGACAATTTTCACTTCATGCTTGTGCGCCAATTGAACGAGAATTGGATTAACCCTTTCCTCTGTTTCCAGTTGATGACGGCTTAATTCGATGTAAAAATCGTCTTTGAATTGTTCCTTCCACCACAACAAGGCTTCTTCCGCCTGATTTTCTCCAACATTTAGAATTAAATTGGGGATTTCACCGTATAAATTTCCGGAAAGAACGATGATGTCTTCTTTGTGCTGTTCTATCGCAGCCTTGTCAATGCGTGGAACATAATACATTCCTTTGGTGTACGCGATGGACGCTAACTTGATAATGTTCTGATAACCATTCTTATTTTTTGCCAACAACACCACTTGGTACCCATTATCCTTTATGGTTTTATCCGCCAAGTTTCGACAAACATTGAATTCACAACCAATGATTGGAATAATTTCTTCCTTATCGTATGGTTCACCGTTTTCTTCAGCTAATTTACGTTCTTCTCGTACTTTCGCATTATAGCCACTTGCCGCTTTTTCAAAGTGAAAGGCCGCCATCATGTTACCTGTATCAGTCAACGCAACGGCTTGTTGTCCGTGCTTCGCCGCCATTTGTATTAATTGTCCAACTTCTGCCGTGGACTGTAAAATGGAATACTGGGTATGGTTATGTAAATGAGCGAATTTAACTCCGGATAATTTTTCTGTTGAAGCAGGCGAAACGGGCGTTTGAACCACCTCTTTTTCTTTTTGTGCTTCCCGAAGTTTCGCACTTTCCGCTTTTAGATTAACGTGTTGTAATCCGATGGTCGAAATCTCCGCAGGATTGGCAATTTTGTACGACTCGAAATATCCTGGTTCCTGAAGAAGTTCTTCGAGGGTGTAATGTTCTTTTCGAATTAATTCCAAGAAACAACGCGTGGTAGATTCGACATCGGCAGTGGCATTGTGCGCTTCATTGAATCCAACATGGAATAGAAAATCGTGTAACTCCGTTAAGGTTGGCAACTTGAATTTTCCTCCGCGTCCACCAGGCAATCGACACAATTCCGCCGTACGCTCGGTACAAGTATCCAAAATCGGCAGGGTCAGTGGCGTTTCCTCGTTCATACGGACATACTCACATCCCATGACATTTACATCGAAGCGAACGTTATGTCCAACGATGAAGTCCGCTTTCTCTAAAGCCTTTTTAAACAAATACAAAACATCCCCCAAATCCTCACCAGCCAAACTGGCAAGCTCTGTTGATATACCATGAATTTGTTCCGATTGAAACGGAATATTAAACCCGTCTGGACGAATTAAAAAGTCCTTTTGTTCCACCAAGGTTCCATCTGCTTCATGCAATTGCCAAGCCAATTGAACCACACGTGGCCAATTCGACGTGTCCGTAATTGGAGCGTTGTAATCTCTTGGTAATCCAGTGGTTTCGGTGTCAAAAATCAGGTACATGTGCTGTCTAAAAAAGGAACTTTAAAGTTAGGGATTTGTCCGTCAAGTTTCTGCTATTGTTGAAAACTATTCTTGCACGTTTTTAATTACCTTTACTTAAAATTGATGCATGCGTCTTCTGATCTTTTTGACTCTCTTTTTTTGGCAGTTTAGCAGCCATGCACAATTCAAAGAATCGGACTTTCATTGTCGCCGTGATTCCATTATTTCGAATACAAGTTTTGGAAGTGTCTACATTACCAAGGACCATGATTGTCCATTATATGATTGGTTTTGTCCCAATACAAAGGATTGGATAAACGAACGAAAAATCATCGATAATTTCCCTGAGTTAGCGAACGCTTTTTCACCCAAAATCTTCCATGGAAACATTCCTCGATATTGGAATTCCCTATACGAATACAAAGGCAATTATTATGTTTATGGTCCAAGTGATTGGATGTCCAACAGGCCCGAATTTATTTCGGACTCTTTTCTTATCGAAATTGCCTCCGATTTTACCTACTTTCCGATTAAAAGACAGGCATTAGTCAGTCCTCATGAACTTCACTTAAGCCTCGATTTATATGGTGAAGAGGCCCTTTTACGCATCCGGATGTTGCGTTTTCCAGCAGGAGCTGCATTGTGGGAGTATTCCATAAAAAATGAATCCTGGTACGAATTAAAAGTTTCGAGTGAATTCGTTCGAGCTTATGACCTCATCAACAACGATTGCGTCAATCAAAAATGTTTTCAGGAATTTCAATTCGACCAAACCGATTTGAGTCGCTTGAAGTTTATGGATTAAAGTCCCAATTGTTTTTCCCAATAATCATTAAGTAGAACAACGAGTTTACGAGCCATATTGTTTTGAAAGCGCTTCGTTCGATACCCACCAATCCAATTGATTCCACGAATGGCATTGGTCACAAGAATTTCGTCTGCTGCCAAAACGTTCTGAGGTAGAATTGCACATTCGTACACCTTGATTCCATTCGCCAAAGCAATATTGATAATTTGCATGCGCATGGTTCCTGCCAAACACCCTTCGTCTAATCCCGGTGTATACAAAACGCCATTGCTCACAATAAAAACATTACAACAAGATGTTTCGAGAATATTTCCACGTTCATTGACCAAAAATAAATCATCTAGTCCTTTGTCTTTTGCCGCCAAAGCCGCCATGACATACGTCAATCCCGATTTCGTCTTGTAATTAGACAGAAAGTTCTTTTGTAATTTAATGTCTTGGTAAATGTCTACCTCAAGTCCTTTTGCATTTAACTCAAAATGATTCACATCATAGGGATAAACCTCGATGTAAAAAGTACATTCGTTTGATTCAGGTAAATAGGCACCTCCAGAAACTCGGTCAAGCGACAAGCGACAACGTCCACCTTCGGTAATTCCAGATCGCTGACACAATTCCAACACCTTTGCTTCAAAAAATTCAGTGGTGAAATAGGATGGCGTACGCATTTTAATCACTTTCGCCCCATCCAACATTCGTTTCACATGATTGTCCATGTTCAACGGTTTTCCATTGATCAAGCGGATGCTTTCAAAAACACCGTCACCGTACAAATGTCCGCGATTCCCCGGATGAATGGTTGGCGCATCATTGGAAAGAATCGTTCCATTGTTATTTATGTAAAGCAAAGCCATAGCGAATCAATAACTGATTAGTAAAACAAATGTACAAATTGCATTCCTTTTTGCACATCCAACATGAGCACAAATAAGAGTCCAAAGATGGCACCACCGATGTGTGCATCGTGTGCAATTCCGGTGTTCCCTTTTTTCATGGAATAATATTCAAACAACAAATACAAGGGTCCAAAAAGATAAGCTGGAATGGGAATTGGGATAAACATTAAGGAAAGGGAAAGTGTTGGATTCCATAAGATAACAGCAAACAACACAGCAGAAACCGCACCGGAAGCGCCTAAACTTCGGTAATTTGGATCGTCTTGGTGTCTCATCATGGGGAATAAGGTGGCAACCATCATCCCGAAAAAGTAAAGGACAACGAAGTAGGCAATACCCGCATTTCCATACAATTGCATCCATTCATTGTACAAATATTCACCCATGAAATAAAGCGTCATCATGTTGAATGCCAAATGCGGCAAATCAGCATGAATGAATCCATGGGTCAGCAATCGCGCATACTCTTGTTGGTGTTTAACACGATAGGGAATAAACAACAAGCGCTCTTTGATGTCCGGATTTCTATCCGCCCAAAGCGAAACAATAATTGTTGCGACAAGAATAATCAATAACATAAGCTAAATTCGATGAATTGTTTTACCTTTCAACTAGTTATCGAAGTTAAGGATAATCCAAACAGCCATGAAAGTATTCGCTCCAATTTTCATTTTCTTTCTTCTTTTTTCCTGTGAACCCGATCAAAGACCGGTCAAAAAGGATTTTTTAGTGGACACGCGTCTTCAAGTAAATCAGAAAATGTTGCGCATTCTTACTCCCAGTTACTTAAACCACCTTCACATCGATTCATCATTACACAAGGAAATCATTGCCTTTTATTCAGCACGACACTTCTTTCCTGTTTTAGCGAATGATTCTTGCTTAACCGAAAGGGGATTGGATTTAAGCCGCAGTCTTGAAAAATCCATTCGTTTTGGAATTCCCGACACACGTTTAATTTCCATACCAATACAGCTTCATCCCTTGGAAAAAGAAGTGCTTTTGCTCAGTAATTTCGCCACGGCGAGCACCGACATTCGACATGGATTCATCGATTTCGAACAGCAAAAATTACGCAAGAAATCCATTGATCGTTTGCAACTATCACGCGCTTGGCACCGAAGCAAGACGGCACCATTTGACACCGTTTTATTGGCACAAGGACCTCTTGATACGAATTATCGATTTTTAGCTCAGCACTTTTTCCATTATTGCGACACGGCATATTTGGACACCAAAATCATCCTTGTACCTGAAGAGAAAGAGCCGAAAGCAAGCGCATTTGAAAAAGCAACTGCTTCCCTCCAATCGAAACATTATTTACCTAAGCAAGTGGATAGTCTGTCGGTTCGCAATGCCATCAAACAATTTCAAAAGGACAATGGACTGCGTTCTGATGGACAAATTGGTGAGGCGACCGCCAAAGCACTTTCAGAAAGCACCTTGGCAAAAGCGCTTCGGGGTGTAATTTCCTTGGACCGCATGCGTCAGAAAACGGACACCTTGGAAAAATATGTCCGCATTAACATCCCTTCCTTTGAATTGTTTTTCTTTGCGAAAGACAGTTTAAAGAGTCATCACCGAATAATCGTAGGAAAAGTGACCAATCAAACGCCAACTTTAGTTTCCAACATCAATCGAATCGTATGTTTTCCGTTTTGGAAGGTTCCGTCCTCCATCGCTCAAAAAGAAGTCTTGCCAGCATTGAAGTCGAACAAAAATTATTTGGCAAAGAATCACATGAAAATCATGCGTGGAAAGGACAAAGAAGTGAATCCTAATAAAGTCAATTGGAAAAAGATCAAAGCAAACACCTTTCCCTACACGGTTATTCAACAACCCGGCATCGACAATAGTCTTGGAGTCATTAAGTTCGAATTTCCGAATCCTTACAGTGTTTACGTGCACGACACGCCCACAAAAAGTTTATTTCAGCAAAGTTACCGTAGTTACTCCCATGGATGCATGCGCTGCGAAGATCCGGTGGCATTGGCCAAAGTGATGCTCCAATACGATAGCTTAGGAAAAAAGGCGAACCCTTTGACTGCAGATTCTTTGGACAGTTTGCTCACTTTGCAACACAACTACCCCATTCGTTTGCTTAGTCAGGTTCCCATATTTGTGGAATATCAAACGGTGGTTGCCGATCGCTTCGGAATTTATTTCCATCACGACCTTTATGGCCGCGAAACAGCACTCGTGAAAATCTTATTGAACGGTAAATAATTCCTAACTTTGTCAAAAAAAGTTATGATTGTTTCTCCCTCTGTATTATCCTGTGATTTTGGCAACATTCAACGCGACACTGAGATGCTCGATCAATCTCAAGCGGATTGGTTGCACATCGATGTGATGGATGGTGTTTTTGTGCCAAATATTTCGTTTGGCTTTCCCGTTTTAGAGGCCATTCGCAAACACACGAAAAAAACCCTGGACGTACATATCATGATTGAAAATCCGGATGATTTTTTAGAACAATTTCAAAAATCAGGGACGGACATTTTAACGGTTCATTACGAAGCATGTCGTCACCTGCATAGAACGGTAGCACGGATCAAAGAATTGGGAATGAAAGCAGGTGTTGCCTTAAACCCACATACGCCAGTGAGTGTTTTAGAAGAAATCGCAGCGGATTTAGACCTTGTATTGATCATGTCTGTAAATCCCGGTTTTGGCGGACAAAAATTCATTCAAAGCAGTGTGGAGAAAGTACGTGCCCTCGCAGCTTTACGTACACAGAAAAACGCATCTTTTATCATTGAAGTGGATGGTGGAGTCAACATGGAAACTGGAAAATTATTAGCAGAGGCCGGAGCAGAAGCATTGGTAGCTGGAAGTTTTGTGTTCAATTCAGCAAATCCACAGGAAACCATTTCACATTTGAAATCGCTTTAAAGCGTAACATTAAACGGTTTTCTACGTTAACTGACTCGGTATGAAATTCGTTTCCTTCTTCTTTTTTTTAGCGCTTGCCAACTTGTCCTTCACGCAAAGTGAATTACAACAAAAAGAAGCGCGTCTCAATGAAAGTTTATTAAAACTGAGAAGCGCAAAAACGGATGAGGAAATGGACCGCTTGAATGTGTCATTCAAAAAGGAAATGGAGTCTTTTTTAAAATCGGACGGTGCTTTCGATTATCCCTTTACCCTCTTAAAAACCATCGCAGTCTTAGATAGTGAAGACGGTTTGGTTCGAATGATCAATTGGAACATCGAATACACCGATTACTCTTACACTTATGCCGGATTCATTTTACGCAAGGAAGAAGGGAAAGAAAAGGTTGGGGTGACAGAAATGGTGGATAAAACCGATCCTTATACACCGAAACCAGAAGGAATCGTGGATGCGAAAAATTGGTATGGGGCCTTGTATTACAAGATCATTCCTTTTGGTCATCACGGGAAAACAGAATATTTACTGATTGGTTGGGACGGAGGTACAACTGGAAGTAATTTCAAATTAATGGATGTGCTCACTTTTGCTGGTAACACCCCTCGATTTGGGAGTCCTGTCTTTAAAGCAAACCGCACGACTTTGAAGCGCGTCGTGTACGAATATTCGAATATGTCCAACATGAGCATGCGCTTCGATGAAAAAAATGGACGCATCGTTTTCGACCATTTATCTCCTGAATCTCCAATGCTAGAAGGCGTCTTTTCTTACTACATTCCAGATATGACCTATGACGCCTACAAATACGATTACGATGCAGAAATTTGGGTGCTTCAGGAAGATGTGATCATGACCAATCCCGACGATAAAAACGGCGATAAATCCTTTTATTCACTGAATACAAAGACAGGGAAAGTAGAAAAAAATAAAATGAATGCCGATTGGATCAGTCCGCAAGATGACGGAGTTGAGAACAATGGGACACATGTGGCCAGAACTGGAAATCCACAAGTAGACGAGGAAAACGAAAAAGACCTTCAATTTCCCAAACAGCGTTTTCATTGGAGACGTCACAAAAATCCAGAAATGATGCCAGTTGGTCGCGGTAGAAAAAACAAGAAAATCACCACGAACTAATGCAATTAGGAAGAATCAATCAACTCACCATCAAACGTTTCGCACCTCCTGGCGCTTACCTGATCGACTTACAAGACAACGAAGTATTATTGCCCAATAAATACATCCTCCCCGAGCATGAGGAAGGAAGTGTCGTGGATGTTTTCGTCATGAAAGATTCAGAAAATCGCATTGTTTGTACGACGGAAGTACCACTCATTTTATTAGGCGATTGTCGATACTTGGAAGTGATTCACGTCAATCCGTACGGAGCTTTTGTTGATTGGGGCTTAGACAAAGATTTATTGGTGCCATTTGGCGAACAACTTCACCGACTAGAAGAAGGTGAAAAGTACTTGTTTACCTTGCGTTACGATTTTGAAACAGACCGACTCTTTGGAAGCATGAAAGTGCGCAAAGTACTCGATTTATGTGAAGATCAAAGTTTGGTCGGACAAGCCGTTGAATTGCTCATCTGTGAAGAAGGAAAACTTGGACGCAATGTCATTGTTAACAATCGCTATGAAGGATTGATTTTCAAAAATCAGCAAACAAAAGTGCTCGAGCGAGGACAAGAAATGAAAGGATTTGTGAGTGTGGTACGTCCCGACGGAAAACTAGACATTCGCTTAGAACCAATTACCTTTGAAAAATACGATGAAGCTTCTCAGTTCATTTTAGATGAGCTCTTGAAAGTGAAAGTCCTTCCGCTCAGCGACCATTCTTCACCAGAAGAGATTCGTGAACAATTGGGAATGAGCAAAAAGACCTTCAAACAAGCCATTGGCAAACTTTACCGTTGGAAGAAAATCATCATTAATGATGACTGCATCGAATTAAACACCGTCTCCATCAAATAGATTCCCGATTCCTCCTAAGATACTTCCCTCCTCTTTTCGAGGTCCCACACCGTATGCGAGGATGCGAGAAGCCAAACGAGAAATTGGCAAGGTTTGTAACCAGACTTCACCCGGTCCTTTTAAGGTTGCGAAGAACATTCCCTCCCCTCCGAAAAGCGTATTCTTCACCCCACCAATGAATTGGATATCGTAATCCACTTCCTGAGTATATGCCACAATACAACCCGTATCGACACGCAATACCTCACCTGGATTTAAAGCGCGTTTCATCACATGTCCACCGGCATGACAAAAAGCCATTCCATCGCCTTCCAATTTTTGCATGATGAATCCTTCGCCACCAAATAGTCCTGTCCCCAATTTTTTCTGGAATTCTATGCCAATCGAGACACCCTTTGCTGCGCACAAAAAAGCATCCTTTTGACAAATGATTTTCCCGTGATATGCCGACAAATCCAAGGGAATGATTTTTCCGGGATACGGAGATGCGAACGCCACTTTTGCTTTTCCAAATCCTTGATGAGTAAAGGCCGTCATGAACAAGCTTTCACCCGTAATCAAGCGTTTTCCGGCACTAAATAGTTTTCCCATGAATCCAGATTGTTGGGCAGAGCCATCGCCAAAAATCGTTTCCATTTGGATGCCTTCATCCATGAACATAAAAGCTCCTGCTTCCGCAATCGCTGTTTCTTGTGGATCTAATTCGATTTCCACGTATTGCATTTCCTCGCCGTGAATATAATAATCGATTTCGTGATTCGTTTTCATGATCTTTTTTTTTCAAAATTAATCGTAAATCCGGCAACAAATTGACCAATCGAAATGTTTTTCGGATAAGATTTATACCTACTTTTATCACATAAGCTATAGACGATGGACGACTTTCAAGGAAATCAGGGTGAATTAGATAAGGAATTGGAACGATTCATTGAATTATTGAATCAACTCCTTCCGAAGTATCACAGCTTATTGAAAAAAGAACAATTGGACAAAGGAGAATTGGTCCGATTGGGCGAAATTGAGCATTATTTACTTGGTGTGAATTCTAAAATTATGGAAATCAAAGGCCAATTGGAGCAACATTTATTTGGAAAATCCTTGGACACTTATTATAAATTAAAACTCAAAGCGATTGATGGCGACCCACATTCGCGTTTAAAAATGGAGAAAATGCGTGATGCCTTCTCTGAAGCTTTGCAAGCAGGTGAAATCATCAATTTGAACTAGTCTTCTGAATTCCCATACGTTCCATCAAACTTTTCTATTTTTGCACCAATGAAAACGAATCAACGAATAGCCGTTATTGGAGGTGGAAGCTGGGCAACTGCCATTGTGAAATTATTGTGTAACACACAAGAAAAAGTCTACTGGTGGATGCGAAGTCAAGAGTCAGTCGAACACGTTCTTCAATTTAAGCACAATCCAAAATACTTGCAATCCGTTGAATTCGATTTGAGTAAATTATCGATTACAAATGACTTGGCTCAACTGGTAAAAGACTCAGATGTACTCATCATTGCTACTCCCTCTGCCTTTTTGACGGAAACATTTGATGGTATGGAAACAGCATTGTTTGAAGGTAAAATCGTCTTTTCAGCCGTAAAAGGGATCATCCCCGAATTTAATGCGATTCCTGCTCGATTCATTCACAAAACACTAGGCACACCATACGAACGAATTGGTATTATTTGCGGACCTTGTCATGCAGAGGAAGTCGCGTTGGAACGTTTATCATATCTGACCATTGCTTGCAGTGATGTGCAAATCGCAAGTGATATGGCTTTGGCTTTGGCATGTCGCTATATCAAAACAACAACATCCGACGACTTATTCGGAACAGAAATTTCAGCTGTTTTGAAAAATGTATATGCGCTCGCCGCCGGGATTTGTCATGGCATCGGTTACGGAGATAATTTTCAAGCGGTACTGATTTCCAATGCCATACAAGAAATTGAGCGCTTTATAGATGTAGTGAGTCCGGTGCACCGAGATACAAAAACGAGTGCGTATTTAGGGGACTTACTCGTTACAGCCTATTCGAATTTTTCGCGTAACCGAACTTTTGGATTCATGATTGGGAAAGGTTATTCTGTTAAATCCGCACAATTAGAAATGAACATGATTGCAGAAGGTTATTATGCAACGAATAGTTTAATGGAAATCAATAAAAAATTCGAGGTAGACATGCCCATTTTAACCGCTGTATATCGCGTTCTATATGGTGGAATCTCCCCCGTCATTGAAATGAAACAACTTGCTGAAAAATTATCTTAAATTGACGAAACATGCTTGTCTTTAAATTTGGAGGTGCTTCTGTTCGAGATGCGGAAGCCATTAAAAATGTTGCTTCCATACTTTCACTTTACCCAACATCAAAATTGACTGTTGTCGTTTCCGCTATGGGGAAATCGACCAACAAATTGGAGGAAATTGTTCAAGCATTGGAATCCAAAAACCACACCTTGTTCACCGGACTTGTGGATGAATTAGAATCCTTTCATTTGGATATTTTGGCCGCTTTGTTTCCAGAAAAACATTTCAAAATATACCAAACGGTCGATGAACTTTTTGAATCCTTACGAAACCGATTTGAGGGAACATTTTCAGAAAATACCCGTTTCGAATACGATCAAATTGTATCGCTTGGCGAAGTTTTGTCCTCCCAAATTGTGAGTGCTTATTTAATTGAGCAAGACTTTTCGGTTCAATGGATGGATGCTCGAAAAATCATTCGTACTAACCATCAATACCAAGAAGGTAAGGTAGACTGGGTCAAAACGGAGCAACTGGTTCAAGCATTTATGGTGCCGGCATTTCATGAGGTACAAATGATTGTAACACAGGGATTCATTGGACATACAGCTGAAGGATTTACCACTACACTCGGACGAGAAGGTTCGGATTACACCGCTGGGATCTTAGCCTACTGTGGTCACGCAGAAAGTGTCACGATTTGGAAAGATGTACCGGGTATGTTAAACGCTGATCCAAAGTACTTTGAGAATACGAAAAAATTGGAAGCCATTTCGTTCAAAGAAGCCATCGAATTATCCTATTACGGAGCCAGTGTCATTCATCCGAAAACCATTCAACCGCTTCAAAATAGGAACATTCCATTGTACGTGAAATCGTTTTTAGATCCAAAAGCCGACGGTACAATCATACAGTCTTCTTCTAGTAGAGACCATTTGATTCCTTCGTACATTTTTAAATTTGATCAAGCCTTGTATTCTTTCACCCCGAAGGACTTCTCCTTTATTGTGGAGGAGAATTTAAGTGTCATTTTCGGGAAGTTATCAGACCTGAATGTAAAGATCAACTTAATGCAGAATTCAGCCTTGAGTTTTTCGATCTTAGTAGACCAAAAGAAAGTGAAACGAGAGCAGTTATTGGCTTTATTTCAAAATGAATACGAAGTGAAATACAATGAAGACCTTTCGTTGGTAACCATTCGTCATTACGATGATGCAACCATTCAACAGGTGACGGAAGGAAAAGAAATATTGGTGCAACAGCGCACACGTCACAC
>JAHEMQ010000105.1 GCA_024643555.1 Crocinitomicaceae bacterium
AAGATAGATTTTCCTTGATATTCGTGTAAATTCATTCTTGAAATTTTGCGTGGTAAAAGTACGTTTTTTCTATCAATTCGATTTGAAAAATTAAATTATTTTACTCCATTCGATTTTTCCAGGAAGAAGAAATTTCCCGAGAGGCATATGCGTGGTTTTTAAATTCACTCACATGGCTCCAAATTGAATCGATGGCATGTTGTAAAGCAACGCTTTCTTCTTCCATCGCATCCGTTATTAAGGTTGGAGATGAGAAGTGCTCTTTCACGAAATTCGTGTCAAAGTTTCCACTTCTAAATGCTTCGTGTTTTAAAACGAATTTACCGAAATCCAAGGTTGTCTTCACCCCAGATATTTGATAAGAATCAATTGCCTTGATGGCGCGATCAATGGCTTCGGTACGTGTTTTTCCCCAAACAACCAATTTTGCAATCATCGGATCATAGTAAATTGGAATTTCCATTCCTTCTTCAAAGGCATCATCCACCCGCACACTTTTGCCTGTTGGAATGCGGTAACGATTCAAGGTTCCGATGTCCGGAGTAAATCCATTCAAACTATCCTCCGCATACACACGGATTTCAACCGCATGTCCATGAATCGCTAATTCATCTTGTAATTTCGGCAAGCGTTCTCCTCTCGCCACGCGAATTTGCCATTCTACTAAGTCTAGTCCTGTAATTTCCTCCGTAACGGGATGCTCCACTTGCAAACGCGTATTCATTTCCAAGAAATAAAAGTTCAAGTCTGCATCGATCAGGAATTCAACTGTTCCAGCGCCTTCGTAGTTACACGCCTTACATACTTGTACAGCGGCTGCTCCCATTTTCTCACGGATTTCAGGTGTCAAGACCGCGCTTGGTGCTTCTTCAACAACTTTTTGATGGCGGCGTTGAACCGAACACTCACGTTCAAATAAATGAACGACATTTCCATGTTGATCAGCGAACACCTGGATTTCAATGTGACGCGGTTGATTCACGAATTTTTCGATAAACACGGCATCATCACCAAAGGAAGAACGCGCCTCGTTTTGCGCCAAGATCATTTGCTCCTCGAATTCACTTTCTTCGTACACCAATCGCATTCCCTTTCCACCACCTCCAGCAGAGGCTTTGATAAGGATCGGATATCCCACTTCCGCAGCAATGCGTTTTGCGGCAGGAATATCGGAAATCGCTTCATCTACTCCCGGAACCAAAGGAACATGATAATCTTTCACAGCTTGTTTCGCGCTCAGTTTATCCCCCATTAGTTCCATGGATTCAGGAGAAGGACCAATTAATTTCATGCCTGCATCCTTCACTTTACGAGCGAATCCTGCATTTTCCGATAAAAATCCATAGCCAGGATGAATGCCATCCACTCCTAAATCTTTACAGATTTTAAGGATTAAGTCTTGCTGCAAATAACTTTCTGCGGAAGGACTTTTACCGACGTAAACGGCCTCATCTGCCTCCAGGACATGTGGTGCATTTGCATCTGCATCTGAATAAATTGCTACGCTTTGAATGTTCATTTTCTTCAAAGTGCGCAGGACTCTTCTGGCAATTTCGCCACGGTTTGCTACGAGTACTTTTTTCATATTTTCTCTTTTGTTTTATCGACAGATTCCGGAGTCGTCATTTCATTATTCGGAACTGTAACGGCTTGTCTTTTGCGTTTATCAATGGGTGCTTTCCCCTCTTTTTTACCGTTTAATAGGTAAGCTGCCTTCTGAATGAATTGCAATTCATTCCAGTGGTTAAATTCTTCTCGATAGGAGATTCCGATTCCTTGCGTGAATGGTCCGGCATTTTGTTTTACGGTCGCATTGTTGGATTGATTGAACGCACGAACGCGGAAATTATCTTTGATTTTGTATTCTACCGAAACGTCACCAATCACAGAATTTTGAACACTTTTTGTCCCACTAATGTCGCTTGTTGACGAACGGTTTTCCACACCAAAACTTCCGGAGATCACCAGACGATCATTTAATACTCCTTTGTTCATACCAATGGCAACACTGGTTTCGCCTTGTGTGGCATCGGATCCAACATCCAAGTTCAATTTGTAGTTTTCAGACAAATTACTCAAGGCAGCATTGATTTGTGACTCAATTAAGTCCAAGGCTGCAGAACCACCGGCTGAAATATTTCCTTTCAATGGTTGGAATTTACTCACCAATAAAAGCGAAAAGAATTGTCGATTTTTCTCGTCGGAGTCCGCTAATACACGATCAATGAGCGCTCGACCTGTTTCCGGTGCACGCGGTGCTTTGATGTCGAATGAAATTTGAGGTGAAAGAAGTTTATCCGTCAAACGTAGATAACAATAAATGTCTTGATTGACCAAAGATTTGTCTGCCAATTCTGGACTCAATTCGAGGATGGATGCTTTTTTTGTTGCAACCGTATTGACTTCAATTAAGGCATCATACGGATCCCCGGTCCACTCAATCATGGAACCACTTTCAATCATAAACAACTGTTTAATGGATCCCATCGCGAAGTTGTATTTCGATCCATTGGCAATGCTATATTTCCCGATCATGGACAATTGATCCAACTGGTCCAATTTAATGTTCATTTTTCCATCGCCTCGAGCAATGATTTCATCCCCAATTTGCTCGTTGAAAATTAATTTCATTTGCGCATCTTGGGTGATTTTGAAATTTAAGTCAAGATCAATCCCTGTAAAATCCAATTGTTGTTGAATTTGTTCTTGCAGCGCAGACTTATTGATAAAATGAATGAAGTCATCTTCTTTTTCAATCTCAGAAACGCCATACATCGGAAAAACAATTTCCGTATTTTTCTTGGTTTCCAAATCAACAAAAACTTCTAAGTCGCTTTCTGTTCCTGAAATATTGACGGTGCCACGTGCAAATGCCTTTCCGTAATAGATGTCACCATCTTTGTATTTTGTGTTCAGTACCATAAATTGGTCGATTGCGGCATTCCGCTTCGTCATTGGATTGATTTTTCGGATGTCATCCTCCATGTTGAATTGAAGGTCAAAGTTCCAATCGCTAAAATTATCGTGATTGATTGTTCCAATCACATATGACACGTTTCCTACCTCATCATACAATGGAATATTTGTTAACTCAAAGGATTCTTCTTTCACATCGATGATTCCTTCCGTTCGGTATTTCACACCCAATAATTCAACGATCGCTCCACCATTCGCCAGGCGTAATTTACCGCTCAGTAATGGTTTATCCGGACTACCTTTGACTTCAATGTTTCCGTTGATTTTACCTTGGATATCACGAACAACTTCGGGATCTACAAAGGCATTTGCGAATTTAATATCTGCTTGATCAAACTTCAAGCGTAAATCAAGTTCATTCTTTTTAACGGCATATAATCCATTAAAATCAAAGGTGCGCATTCCGCGGTATTTCAATTCTCCTTGCATGAAAATACTTTCGCGTTTCTCATTCCAGTCAGTCAAAACAGAAACAGTCCCCACTTCCTCCCCATCGATAAAGAAGTTCTCTAAACGGGCATCACAACTAAAGTTGAAATTTGTGTAAGGATTTGAAATGTCACCCCAACCTGAAAAGGATCCTGCAAATTGCTGCTCCAGTCCAAACATACGACTCAATTCCTCTAATTTCAACTGAGCAACTTGGTAATGCATTTTATCGTGGTCGTTATTCGTCAAACAACCGGAAACTTTAATCAATTGTTGCCCCCTAGACAATCTAAAATCTTGAATGCTCAAATCATTGTTCGCCAAGGTGATATCCGATTGATTTTCGATTTCCCATTTATATCCGTTTATAGAGAAGAAAGATGGCTGTAAAACAAAATTCATTTGATCGTCATCCAAAATACTGGTAGTCCATTTAATGGATGAATAATCGTTGGATTGTACGTCCCAAGTTAAAGAGGATTCCAAGACACCATTTATCCCATGATTCAGGAATGAAACACCATTGAAAGCGATGGAATCTCCGTATTGAAATTTCAAGATGTTTAAGTTGCCATCAATTCCTTCAGACGTAATCGTTTGGTTCATGTCAATTGACTTCATTGCGATATCATTGAAGGAGATTTCCTTGCTTTTCACACGCGCAATTAATAAGTCTTCCATCGATTTAAAAGAACCACTTAACATTGTTCCACTTGAAATTTTAAGTCCGGGCACGAAGATGGTTAAAAGGTCATTGATGTCATTTACTTGAAATTGATAGGTAAAATCACTATGTGCTCGTTCGTTTTTCTTTAACTTTTCTGTCACAGCGAGTGAAGGGAAAACCATCGATAAACTTTGTAAGAAATCATTAAAAACGGTTTTATAGTCTATTTTTCCTTGAATGCGTGCGCCGAGTAGTCCACTTTGAAGGTTGATGAAATCCGAATCTAACTTACGATCAAAGATCAAATTAGAGTGATCCAATGAAACTTTATTCCCTGCTTCCTCATAACTCAATTGACTCGCATTTATAAGCCCGGTCAATTCATTTAGGCTGGTTCCGTGAATGGTTGCATTCATGACCGTTTCTAAATGAGT